>JAHECW010000303.1 GCA_024641545.1 Acidobacteriota bacterium | reverse complement strand
GCTTCTGCTCGCGATAGAGCTCTTCCACGGTGAGGGTGCCGACGATGCCCCTCAGGTGACCGGCGACGGTCTCCTTGATGGTCGCCTGAACGTCATCCACCGGCATCCCGAGGAAGCCCTCAGCGGCGCTCCGGATGTGATTGATGTCGCCCTGAACTTTAACTTGGGCCACCGCCTTGACGTTGATGGGAATACCCTGGACGGTGTAGACGTGTTTGAGGTCGATCTCGAGGGTCATCATGCGCAGCGAGAGCACCTCGTACTGCTCCCACGCCGGCCAGACAAACGTGCCGCCGCCGCGGATGATACGGAAACCCTCGATCTCGCCCTGTGCGGTGCGGACCTTCTTTCCCAGGATCTTGCGCCGCCCGAAAACGATGAGGGCCTCGTCCGGTCCCGCCTTCTTGTAACGGACTCTGATCACGAGGTAGGCAAAGAACAGAAATACTGGAATGAGGACGGCGGCCAACGTCATAATCGTCCCGATCATAGGAGCACCTCCACTAAACTGCGATAATCACAATAGTCAGGTCCGCACATTGAGAAGTACGAGGGACGGGCCCCCCGTGTTTCAATGGCTGCAGAGCTCCATGATATCCGCGCCGCGCGGTTGTTGAAAATCCCCGATGCGACGGGACTCGTCGCCCCGGGGATGGAGCAGCGGATGGCTGGACCGGCGGCCGGCGGTCAGGATCGGCCCGGGAATCCTGACGATGGACCCCCGGGAAACAACCCGCGGACGCGGCTAGAAGATAGAGGTCAGACTGACCGAGACCAGAAACACCCGACTCGTATCCGGGATCTGCAACCATTCGCCTTCGACGCGAGCGCCGAGTTTCTTGAATCTCAACGCGAGCCCGAGACCGAACGCCGGATGGGTGCCGATGCCGGCGCGGCCAGGGCAATGACGACGACCACGATCCAAGCGAGCCTTCTCATGACTTTCCGGCCCCCCTCTCCAACTTGTCGGATGCAACACCTCCGTTTGTACGACACACTCGGGAGGCCGGTGTCAATTGTTGTGAAACGGTCTGAAATAGATGCAGATAATCGAAATTCAGTCGTTCGCGATGCGAACTTTCGTCCCGGTGACCGCACATTCGAGCCGTCCCTCGCCCACGTCGAAGGGCAGCGCCACCAGGGATCGGCTGACCTCGTCCACATCCACCGCCACCGAAGCGAGCATGTCCGAGCGCCGGACCTCGTCGCCGATGAGGATGTGACGGATCAGCGTCAGCGCGTCATCGAAGGCGAGCGTCCCGCCGCGGATCGGCTCTCGGGGCACTTGAGCGGTGGCGCCGGCAACCTCGGAAAGGGCGCGCGACAACCGGGTGAGATCATCGAGCGCCAGGTCGAAAGCCGGGATGAAGAAGACGCGGCGCCCCGCCCAGCCCGGCGTCTCACTCCCACCGGAGCGGACCCTCGCGTGAACCTTGACATCGACCTCCGCCCGCCACGCGGGCCGCCACACCTGCGCCCGTCTTCCCGGTGCCGGCACCAGCGCTGCGCCCTCGACCGTTTCGAGGCCCTGGTTCCCGAGCACGGCGGCGCCGCCGCAGTGGCTGCAAAAGAAGATCGTGTCGAGACCTTCACCGCGCATCGCGGAACCGCACGACGGGCAGTCGAGGTTGACCAGTCGCAGGCTCATTGGAACCGGCCCATCAGGTCCTTGACGGTGTCGGTGAGCCCCGCCTGCTCCCTGCCGGTGTCGAGACCGGTGCCCTCTTCGACCACTCCCCCGTGGCGGAACTGACGATAACCCCAATAGACCACCCCGGCGAGCACCAGACCGGCGATTGCCAACCCCTTGAAACCGTCGTCCGACCGGAGGATGACATCCGCATGCTGCAGAACGGTGGTGCCGACAAAGGCGGCGCCGGCGCACGAGGAGACCAGACAGAATGCTCGCCAGAGGTGGTTCCCCGGCGCCTTGCCGTAGGCGAGCTTGCCGTCCTCCGCGTCGATCAGCACCTGGTACGTCCGGCCGCGGAAACCGTAACGAATGACCCACATCGGATAGTAGACGAGGGTGATTCGACGGCGCACCGAGGTCAGCCACGAGAAGGTCACTCGATCGAGGTTGCTGCCGCGCTGGGCGTCCGCCATGGCCCGCTCCCCGAGCCTTTCACCAATCTCCTCCAACGAGCGGCTGGGCCGAAAGACCATCCCCCGGGAGCGCAGAAGCTCGTCGTCGAGGGGCAGAATTTCGTCCCCGGAGAGACTGACGCGATGAACCCCGAACTCCGCCATGTCGGCCGCCGGCATGGTGAAGTCGACCGAGCGCTCGATGGAGGTCTCCACCGGTTCCTTGACGGTTTCCCAGCGATTTCCCCGTTTCCGCTTTCTGTTCCTGATCCCGAGGATCCACCCGATGGCATCGAGACGGGCGCGGACAAAGGGAAACCAGGCGAGGAACGCCTCTTCTAGCGCGGCCTCCTTCTTCAAGGCAGGGTCCTTGCGGATGCCGGATTTGAGCCAGCGCCGGACGACATCGCCCGCCTGGCTTCTCTCGAGCCGATTGAGGACCATCACCCGCGCGATGCCGCGAACCCCGACCACCGCCTGCGGCGTCTCGCAGTAGCGGCACACGACGTTGGTTCGTCCCTCCTGGACATCGACCGTTCCGCCGCACGATGCGCAGGTCAGGCCGGTCAACACCTTGGGCTTCGTGCTCGGCTTTGCC
>JAHECW010000302.1 GCA_024641545.1 Acidobacteriota bacterium | reverse complement strand
TAACCGCAGCTGCGCGAGGCGCTTTCTTCAGCCTCGGCCTTCCGGCCCGCCCATTGTGGTGCGGGCGTCCCGCCCGCAGGATGCCGTTGGGGTTCGGCACTATCGAGTACCGGCGCGGGCAGGGCGGCCGCTTCCTTGAGATCCGGCCTTCCGGGCCGCTTCCGGCGGCCACGCCGCTCGCATGCTCGGATGGTCCGACGTAGGGTGGACCTGGGCCCACCTTCAGAGGCATCGATGCAGCCGAGGCGTTTCTGTCCCGGACGCTGCCGCTGTCGCTGTCGCTGCCCCGGTCGCAGCCCCTGTCGCTGTCGCTGTCGCCGCCGCAGGAGCTTGAGAGCTGGTATTCTCAGCCGTCATTTGGATGGAGGTCTGATGATGCGCCGGACGCTGATTTTCTTCGTAATCGCTGCCGCGACCCTCACTGCCGGAGCTGCCCAGGTTCCCGACGATCTGCTCAACTCGATGTCCTTCCGGCTGGTCGGTCCCTACCGCGGCGGCCGGGTCACCGCCGTCACCGGGGTCCCAGGCGATCCCATGACCTACTATATGGGTTCCACCGGCGGAGGAGTCTGGAAGACCGGCAACGCCGGCGTCAGCTGGCGTAACGTCTCCGATTCGGTGCGTGCGCTCGACCCCGTCGATGAAGCCAGAATCATGGGTCAGGTCGATCCCGAGCTCGCCGAGGCGGGCATCATCAGACCGCCGGCGGAGGGGCTGTCTCAGGGCCCCCGGCGAGAGCGGCGCGCGGGCGACGCCTTCGCCTCGGCGTCCATCGGGGCGGTCGCTGTGGCGGCGTCCGATCCGAACATCGTCTGGGTGGGAACCGGTTCGGCCTGCCCGCGAGGCAACGTCTCCGCCGGCGACGGCGTCTACAAATCCACCGACGGCGGCGACACCTGGCGCCACATGGGGCTCGACGAGGCCGGTCAGATCGGCCGGGTCGTCGTCCACCCGACGGACCCGGATGTCGTCTACGTCGCGGTTCTCGGGAAAATCTTCGGCCCGAGCACGGAACGCGGCGTCTACCGAACGACCGACGGCGGTCTCAGTTGGTCGAAGGTGCTCTATGTGTCGGACACGGCCGGCGCCGTGGATCTCGCCGTGGACCCGAGCAACCCGCGGATTCTCTACGCGGCCGTCTGGCAGGCGCAGCGAACACCCTGGACCATGATCTCGGGTGGCCCCGACAGCGGTCTCTACAAGAGCGTCGATGGCGGCAACACCTGGTTGGAGCTGAGCAAAGGACTCCCCGAGGGCGATCTCGGACGGATCGCGGTGGCGGTCTCGCCGGCATTTCCCAAACGGGTCTGGGTGCTCGCCGAGCACGACGACGGCGGCCTCTTCCGCTCCGACGACGGCGGCGCCAAGTTCCGCCTGGTCAACTCCAACCGCGAGCTCCGTCAACGGGCCTGGTACTACACCCACATCGAGGCCGATCCCGCCGATCCCAACACCGTCTACGCCCTCAACGCGGCGATGTGGAAATCCGACGACGGCGGTGCGACGTTCCGGCCCATGCGCACGCCGCACGGCGACAATCACGCCCTGTGGATCAATCCCGCCGATCCGGAGAATCTCATCGAGGGGAATGACGGGGGCGCCAACATCAGCTTCGACGGCGGCGCGTCGTGGTCGGTGCAGAGCAACCAGCCGACCGCGGAACTCTACCGGGTGACAGTGGACGATCAGTGGCCCTACTGGCTCTACAGCGGTCAACAGGACAACTCGGCGGTGGCCATCCCGAGCCGTTCTTCGACCGGCGGCATCGATCGGCAGGACTGGTACGAACCCGCGGGGTGCGAGACCGCGACCGTGGCGGTGGATCCTCGAAACACCGAGATCACCTTTGGCGGCTGCTACGGCGGTTCCATCAACCGGTTCGACAGAAGTCTGGGGTACCAGCAGGAGGTCATGGCGTGGCCGCAGATGGCCGTCGGTCAACAGGCGCTGGATCTCCGGTATCGCTTCCAGTGGAACGCCCCGATCCGGATCTCGCCGCACGATCCAACGGTGCTCTACCACTGCTCCAATTTCGTGCACAGGACCACCGACGAAGGCGCGACCTGGGAGATCATCAGCCCGGATCTGACCCGCGACGACGAGAGCAAACAGGGCTATGCGGGCGAGCCCATCACCCGCGACAACACCGGGGTCGAGGTCTTCGGCACCATCTTCGCCTTTGAGGAATCGTCCCACCGCGCGGGCCTTCTCTGGGCCGGCAGTGACGACGGCATGGTCCACCTCTCACGGGACAACGGCGCCACCTGGAAGGACGTCACGCCGGCCGGGATGCCCGAGTGGGGCACGGTCAACAGCATCGAGCTCTCGGCGCACGACGAGGGCCGGGCGTTCATCGCGGTTCACCGATATCGGACCGACGACCCCAGGCCGTACATCTTCCGCACCAACGATTTCGGTACGACGTGGAGTCTGCTGACGGACGGGTCCAACGGCATTCCGGCCGATCACTTCGTGCGTGTGGTTCGCGAAGATCCCGAGCGCAGGGGGCTGCTCTTCGCCGGTACCGAGTACGGGCTCTATGTCTCCCTCAACGACGGATCGAGCTGGCAGCCGTTCCAGCTCGATCTGCCGATCACGCCGGTGAACGACCTCGCCATCAAGCGCGGCGATCTGGTCGTGGCGACCCAGGGGAGGTCGTTCTGGATCCTCGACGATCTGAGCCCGCTCCGCCAGA
>JAHECW010000185.1 GCA_024641545.1 Acidobacteriota bacterium | reverse complement strand
CCCCGATTCACGAAGGTCGGAGAGCTGCGGCCGGTGGTCGCCGCCTCGGCGTTCGGGTTGCCGGCTGAGCTGGGAGAGGACGAGCATCGGCACATCGAGGTCCTTGGCGATGGCCTTGAGGCCACGGGAAATCGCCGACACCTCTTCGTTGCGGCTGGAAAACCGGGAACCGCCGGACATGAGCTGGAGGTAGTCCACCATCACCAGATCGAGACCGGACTCCTGCTTGAGCCGACGCGCCTTTGCCGAAAGCTCGAGCACGGTGATGCCGGGAGAGTCATCGACCCAGATCGCGGCGTCCTGGAGAGCCTGCGCCGCCATCTCGAGCTTGGGCCAGTCCGATTTGGCGAGATATCCGCCGGCGAGTCGTTTCTGGTCCACTCGACCCTCGGCCGACAGCATGCGGCGGACGAGCTGCTCGGCCGACATCTCGAGCGAGAAGATCGCGACCTTCTTGCCGCCGCGGAGCGCGGCGTGGGTGCAGACATTGACGCCGAGCGAGGTCTTCCCCATGGATGGACGCGCGGCCAGGATGACGAGGTCCTTTCTCTGGAAACCGGAAGTGAACTCGTTGAGGCGGACGAATCCGGTGTCGAGCCCGGTCAGGGCGGATCCTTTCGACCGGCTGTCCTCGATGTTCTGGAGCTCGGTCTCGGCGAGGTGACGGATGTGTTGCAGACCGCCGGCGAGGGTGTCCTCGGCGATGTGGTAGACATCGCGTTGCGCCGATTCGACCGCTTCCCGGGCTTCCCCGTGATCCATCGTGCAGGTCGTGAGGATCTTCTGGGCGGCGACGATGAGCCGGCGTTTGACCGATTTGTCGTGGACGATTTCGCCGTAGTGGGTGGCGTTGGCGACGTCCGGGAGCGCATTCACCATGGATGAGAGGTAGGCCGCACCACCGACGCGTTCGAGTTGGCCCTGCTCGCGGAGGTGGTTGGTGACGGTGAGCAGATCCACCGCCTGGCCGCGTTCGTGGAGCGCCTGGCACGTGGAGTAGATGAGGCGGTGGGCCTCGATGTAGAACTCCTCCTCGCGGACCTTCTCGAAGATCATGAGCAGCGCGTTGGGGTCGAGCAGGATGGCGCCGAGGACGGCGCGTTCGGCCTCGGGTTCGTAGGGCAGACGCTCGACCGTCGGTGCGCCGGATCGGGTCAGATCGGAGGGGTTGGTGCTCATCGAACCTCCATCCTACATCAACCGATTTCCGTCTCCCCATCCGCATCCGCGTCCGTATCCGTATCCGTTTCCGTGATGACCCTCTCCCCCTCCCTCTCCCGAAATCCAGCGACAGGGACAGATGCCTTGATCTGCGCAATCCGCGGACCGTTTGCGATGGGTCGATCGGTGTTCATCTGTGTGACCTGTTGGTGCGACGCTGCGATGGCTCCGAGTCTCTGCGCTGAACTGCGATGTCCTCGCGTCCTCGTGGTTCAACCCCGCTGGAGCTCCTTGAGAACCTCAACCGCCTCGGCAGTCGCGACCCGCTGATCGAGGGCGACCCCGTCGTCCGTGGGCAGCACCCACGCGATCCCGTCGGCGTCGCGTTTCTTGTCGACCGCGATGAAGCCGCAGACCGTCTCGGCGTCGAGGTCGGCGATGCCGGGCCTGCTGCCGAGTCCACCGACGGCCCTGCGCAGCGTCTCTTCGCCGTCGGCGGAGAGCAGCCCGCGGCGTCGCCCGAGAGTGGCGGCGGCCAGGAGGCCCCATGCAACCGCTTCACCGTGGAGAAGCCGTTGGTACCCGGTGGCGGCTTCGAGGGCGTGGCCCATGGTGTGCCCGAGGTTGAGGGCCTTGCGGAGGCCGGCCTCGCGCTCGTCGGCGTTGACGATTTCGGCTTTAATGGCCACGGAGCGGGCGACCAGGGTCTCCCACTCGTGGGGCGTGAGCGAGTCGTAGCCGATGTCGGTGGTGTCGGGCAAGAGGGCCAGGAGGGCGTGGTCGCCGATCCAGGCGGCTTTGACGACCTCGGCGAGCCCGGCCCGGAGCTCCCGCGGGGGAAGGGTGGACAGCGTCGCAGTGTCGGCGATGACGAGGCGGGGAGGCCAGAACGAACCGACCAGGTTCTTGCCCTCCGGGAGGTTGACCCCGGTCTTGCCGCCGACGGCGGCATCGACCATCCCCAGCAGGGTGGTGGGCGCCGCGATCCAGGCGATGCCTCTGAGGTACGACGCGGCGGCGAAGCCCACGGTGTCGGTGACGATGCCGCCGCCGACGGCCATCGCGAGAGCGCTGCGGTCGAGACCGATGGCGAGCCAGTGGCGGCAGATCCCCTCGACCGCGGCCCAGTTCTTGTTGGTCTCTCCGCACGGCAGCTCCAGGGCCGTGCAATCCATCGCCGCGGCGGGTTTCCGGCCGTGGAGCGGTCCCACCGTCGTATCGGCGACGATGGATCGAGGGCAGGCGAGCCGCTCCTGCTCGAGGACCTCGCGGACGCGACCGAGGCTCCCCGGCCCCACCACCGTGATGTAGTCGCCATGGGCTGATTTCAGTTCAAGTCTGGCCATGGCCTCATGGTACACGGGGTCGGCGCCGGCCGGCCTCTTCTTTCGTCCGGTTGAGATTGAGACGGCTTCTTATTTTATTGTCTTGCAAGGACTTGAGTGGTACCGTGGTTCGGTTCGATTCGGCTTTTTTTGGAGGACTCGATGAAACGATGGTCGTGCTTGGTGCTGGCGGGTTTTGTCGTGCTCGGTGGCTGGACGGTTGCGGGTGCTGAAGAGCTCATCCCCCTGGCGCCGCCGTCGACCGGTCTCGAGATCGAAACCGGAGCGACGCCGATCGTTCACCTGCAGGTCTCGGAGGTGCGGCTCGACCGCGTCGAGATCGACGGTGCGGACTGGGCGGTGGTTCGGGTGCCGGGCGGCCACAACCTCATGGACCGCGGCCTGCCGTCGCTGCCGTATCTGAGCGGTGAATACCTGCTCGACCGGAGCGGTGGAGTCGTCCTCGAGTTGGTGAATGCCAAGCTCCGCGAGATCGCGCTCGACAGCTACGGCCTCGCCGGCGTCGCGCCTTCCAAGGGTCATTTCGATCGCACCATCGATCCGGATAGCGTGCCGTGGGTCTTCGACGACAAGATCTACCGGGGCGCCGGCAGATTCCCGGCCGAGGATGTCCGGGTGGACCGGCCGTACATCGCCGGTCCCCTGAGGGGAGCGGCATTGAGAATTCCCGCGGCTTACTGGCGGCCCGAGACCAACACCCTCGTGGTGGTCGAGGAGGCCTGGTTCCGGGTGACTGCCGTGCCCGAGGCGGACAACTCCCGAATCGGCCCCGACCGGCCGCTGAGCGGTCTCTTCGATGCGACCGCACGGCTCCACGCCATCAACTACGAGACGGCTCGAGGCCGGTACATCCCGTTTGTCGAAACCGGCCGTCTGCTGATCATCGCCGCCGACGACTTTCTCGATGAGATCGCACCGTTGGCCGAGTGGGAGACCCTGGTCGGTTATCCGACCGTGGTCGCACCGACCTCGGTGACCGGAACCTCCAACACCGCGATCAAGGCCTACATTCAATCCGTCTACGACGCGCCCGAGGGGCTGACCTGGATCATCCTGGTCGGCGACGTGCAGCAGATCCCGTCGCTGATCGGTGTCAACGAGGGCGCGACCTGCGATCCCTGCTACACCAAGCTCGAGGGCGCCGACAACCGGCCCGACGCCTCGATTTCGCGGATCTCCGCCCAGACGGGCGAGCAGGTCACCCTCCAGGTGAACAAGATCCTCGACTACGAGATGGCGCCCGATTCCGGCTCGGCGGCGGCTTGGTACGCCAAGGCCTTCGGTGTCGCCGGAGACGACACCGGCGGCTCGCCGTCCTACGCCGACTGGCAGCGGATGGACTTCCTGCGCAACGATCTCATCGATCCCGCCTATCATTTCACCGAGTTCGACCAGCTCTACCACAGCCCCTCCAAGGCGGCGGTGGCCGGCGCCATCAACAACGGGCGCTCCCTGGGTCTCTACATCGGCCACGGGTCCGAAACCTCGTGGAGCACCTCGGGTTTCAGCGTCTCCGACATCAACAGCATGCTGACCAACGCCGAGACGCTGCCGATCATCTGGAGCGTCGCCTGCGTCAACGGACGGTTCGACCGAGCCGGCGGCGACTGTTTCGGCGAGGCGTGGTTGAAGAAGGACGGGGGCGGCGCCGTCAGCTTCGAGGGCGCGACCACCAACGAGTCCTGGGTGCCGCCGTGCGACGCCCAGCGCGGCTTCATCGACAGCCTGAGGCTTGAGACCGCGCTCACGACCGGGGGTCAGCACGTCAACGGCAAGCTCTACTGCATGGATGTCAACGGCGACTCCAACGGCTCCGAGGGCACCAAGTTCATGGAGCAGTCGACCCTCTTCGGCGCCGCGACCATGTGGCCGCGGACCACCGAGCCGCAATTCCCCGACGAACCCGACGACTTCAGCGTGGTGGGCGGAACCGCGACCCTGACCGTCAAGGTCGGGGGAGCTCCCTTCACCAAGGCCGGCGGCGCCATCGTCTCCTTCTATGACGACGCCGGTGGGGTCAACCTCCTCGGCTCGGGTCTCATCGATGCCGCCGGCGTGGTGACCGCCGCCGTCTCCGGCGATCCGACCCACTGCCACATCCACGGGCTCAACCTGGTTCCGACCTCCTTTGAGCTCGCCGCCCGTGAAGCCGGTCGAATTTCACTCGACGGCGGAACCTACGCCTGCGACGACACGGTGACGGTGCGGGTGGCGGACAGCAATATTCCCGGCTCGAGCCCGTCGGCCGTCGACACGACGACCGCCGAGCTCTCGGTCGGCGGCGCCCCGACGGTGGTGACCCTCACCGAGGTTGCGGCCGATCGCAACATCTTCGTCGGGACCGCGGTCCTCGGCACGGACCTCGCGGTCAGCCACGGCGACACCCTCATCGCCACCTATCTCGATGTCGATGACGGCGCCGGTGGGAGCAACATCCCGCGCACCGCGGATGCCGGGATCGACTGCCAGGGTCCCGCCATCTCCGCGGTGCAGGCGACGGCGACCGAATCATCGGTGACCTTCAGCTTCACCACCGACGAGCCGGCCACGACCGTGGTGGTCTACGGCGCGACGAACCCACCAACGACGGTGCTCAGCGATCCCACCCTGACCACCGAACACGAGATCAGTGTGACCGGCGTTCAACCGTGCACCACCTACAATTTCGAGGTCGCGACCGCGGACGCCCTCGGCAACACGAGCAGTGACACCAACGGTGGGGCGTTCTACACGGTGGACACGGCCGGTTGGGGGACCTTCCTCAGTGAGACCTTTGCCGCCGACCCCGGCTGGACCATCGACAACGGCGGATTCCCGACCACCGGCTGGGCCTTCGGACAGCCCACCGGTCAGGGCCAGGATGGTTATGGCGGCCCCGATCCGACGGCTGGATTCACCGGGCCGAGCGTCTACGGCGTCAACCTCCAGGGCGACGCGCCCGCGAATGTCTCAGACAACGAAATGAAGCTCACCACGCCGGTGATCGATCTCTCGACGGCGACTTCGGTTCAGCTTCGATTCCGCCGCTGGCTCGGCGTCGAGCAGGACACCTATGACCACGCCCGGGTGCGCCTGTCCACCGATGGTGGCGCGAGCTGGCAGACGGTGTGGGAAAACGACGGCACGACCATCGACGACCAGGCGTGGATCGAGCAGGTGATCGCGCTGCCGCAGGCGGTGGGTCAGAGCCAGGTGAAGATCCGCTGGACCTACGGCGCGTCGGACGGCAGCTGGAACTACTGCGGCTGGAATATCGATGACGTCGTCGTCGAAGGCGCCATGCCCTGCGACGCCATGAACGAGCTCTTCAGCGACAACTTCGAGACCGGCGATTGTGGCATGTGGAGTCTCGCGGTCGGCGAAAACTAGTCGGAAGACCGAACAACTCGACGCCGCCGGTTTCGACCGGCGGCGTCTTCTTTTTGCCGCAGTCCCGACCGCTGTTGCGCTGTCCCGGAGTTCCGGCCTTCCGGGCCGCCGATTGTGGTGCGGGCGTCCCGCCCGCGGGAGGCCTTCGTGTTTTGGCAACATCGGGCGCACTGGCGCGGGCACGGCAACCGCTTCCTTCAGGTCCGGCCTTCCGGGCCGCCTTCGGCGGCCCAGCGTCGCGCGATCAGCGTGGTCGGAGAGCAGAACGGGAAGGGCTGCGACCACGCCGATCGCGAGCCGGCGGCCTGTTTCGCTCCCGGGAGAGAGGCACCGGGAGGTTTCACCGCGAGGGTTGCCCGGTACGACAATGTGCGGAAGGAGGCGCGGAGCCGGGAGGCTTCTGGGGCACATTGTCAAACCCGGCAGGACCCGGTGAGCGGTGGTCCTGCGCGTGCTCGGAACGCTGTCGCGGTCGCTGTCGCTGACGCTGGCTTCCCATGACGACTCTGAGGCGGGCCCTGAAGGACCCGCCTACGGTTTCATTTGAGCCCTGTCTTCCGGGCCGTCTTCGGCGACTACGCCGTTCGCGGGCTCGGATGGTCCGACGTAGGGTGGGCCTGGGCCCACCTTCAGAGGCATCGATACAGCCGAAGCGTTCCCCGCGAGTCCACGGGAGGAGTCGTCGTTGATGCGGCCGCGGCTCCTGCCCCTGTCGCTGCCCCTGCCGCTGCCCCGGACGCTGCCGCTGTCGCTGCCGTGGACAAAAAAGGGGCCCCCGAAGGGGCCCCCGAGGTTGAAAGAAGGTGTTCCTAGAAGCGGAACTTGGCGCCGATCTGGAAGGCCCGCGCCTTGCCCGGGATGGTGTTCGCGCCGAAGTCGGGGTTGAGCGAACCGTTGGACTCCACGAGTCTGAACTCATCGGTGATCCAGTTGGAGGAGTTGAAGAGGTTGAAGACCTCGCCGATGAGCTCGAGCTGCATCCGTTTGCCGAGATTGGCGGTCCAGCTCAGACGCAGGTCGAAGGTGGTGAAGCTGGGCTGCCGCTCGGTGTTGCGGTCGTACTGGGTGTAGACGCCGGCTGAAGTTTCGACCACGGCGGTCTCGTTGCGGTAGCCGTCGCCGTTGTTGTCACGGGCGTCTCCGGCCGTGAACGGGAAACCGCTCCGCCAGGTGTAGATACCCGAGATGAGGAAGTTGGCGGGCAGCTGCCAGCCGAAGGAGCTTACGAACTTGTGGGTCGCATCGAAGTTCGAGTAGCCCCAGCTGTACCCGAGGTTGAACTGATCCTGCGGGAAGTCGCTCGAGGACGAAACCGAGCGCTCGTTGGAGTCGTGGTCCTTGGAAGAAGACCAGGTGTAGGAGAAGTCGAGGAACCAGCGATCGGCGAACCGCTTGCGGCCGTGCAGAATAATCGCGCGGTACTCCTGCTCGGCGTCGGAGAAGAACTGCATCACCTGGTCGAGGTCGGAGTAGACGGTACCGCGGTCGTAGGTCGGTCGGCCGGTCGAGGTGGTGCCGCCGTTGGGCGCCAGGTTCTGGTCCCATTTCCGCTGCAGGTGCTTGGAGTCGGAGTAGATCACGTCGATGCCGAGGGAGAAGTTGCGCGCGATCTCACGCTCGTAGCCGAGAGAAAACCGCAGGGTCTCGGGGTTCTGGAACGACGGGTCGTAGACAAAAATGTCCGGACGCACGGAATCAAGCTCACCGAGCGAGCTCCAGGTGTTGGGGAAGCCCCCCGCGGGGCACTGCTGGTAGGCGCAACGATTCGACACCAAGACCACGCGAACGCCGTTGGTGAGCATGGCGTTGGCGTCGAGCAGGGTCGGGGTGTTGTCGTAGAACATCCCGACGCCGCCGCGCAGGACCGATTTGCCGTCGCCGTTGATGTCCCAGGCGAAGCCGACGCGCGGCGCGAAGTTGTTGGAGTCGTTGGGAATTTGACCGGTGAGGGGGTACAGCGGGTTGGTTTCCTTGGGGTCGTCGTGCTGCTGGAACTCATAGCGCAGACCGTAGGTCAGGGTGAAGTTGGGGGTCGCCCGCCACTCGTCCTGGAAGTAGACCGCGTAGTAGTTGTTGGTGAACTTCACCGTGCCGTTGTACTCGGAGAAGGCCTGGGTGTAGGAGTACGGCGTGCCGCCGTCGAGGAAGCCGTTTTCCCTCGATCCGTTCTCCCACTCATCGTACGAGTAGGAGCCCGCGCCATAACGGAAGAAGCCGTCGTCGAAGCTGACGAAGTCGAGGTTGGCGCCGATCTTGAAGGTGTGGTTCCCGGAGTAGAGCGTCATGTTGTCGATGAGCTGGATGCGGTCCTCGTCGAGGTAGTTGGGGAGGAAGTTCTGCTGGCCCCAGGTCGCACGATAGGAGTAGATGCTCGTCTCGGGGATGGTGGTGTTGTTGGCGGTGCGGGGCCGCTCTTCTTTCGACCACTGGAGGTAGGCTTCGTTGAAGATCGTGTCCGAAATCACCGAGTTGAGGGTCGCGACCAACGAGTTGAAGCTGTTCTCCTCGAGACCGTTGTTGGACAGACCGGTGTTGGAGTAGCTCGCGGTGAGGTTCTCGCCTTCCTGGGTCGAGTAGTTGTCGCGGACGGTGAGCAGGTTGTTGGCGCCGAGCTGCCAGTCGAACTTGACCAGGATGACCATGGCGTCGTTGGTCTGACTGATCTGCCCATCCTCGGTCGGGGTCTGACCGCCGGTCTCGGCGGCGAAGTCGAGTCCGGTGATGGCTTCCCACTCGGCCATGCGGTCGAAGGGGAAATCGCGGAACTGGACGAAGTAGGGCGTGTCGAACGCCTGGGCGTCGATGGACGTGAAGAAATGGACTTTGTCCCGAATCACCGGGCCACCGAGGGCGAAACCGTACTGGAGCCGGCTGAAGTCGGAGGGATCGCGGGCCGGCGTCTGGTCGTTGCCGGCGGTGCTGCCGACCATGCTCTGATCGGCGTAGTAGGTCCAGACCTCGCCGCTGAAGCTGTTGGTCCCCGACTTGGTGATGGCGTTGATGACCGCTCCTGAGGAGCTGAACTGGGTGCCGTAGTCGGAGCGGATGACCTGGAGCTCCTTGATCGCCGCCTGTGAGAAGGTGAAGGGCGGGCGGGTGCCGCCGCGCTCCTCACCGAAGAAGCTCGACTGGTCGTTGGCGCCGTCGATGTTGAACGAGTTCTGGACCGCACGGGCGCCGACGTTGAGGCCCCCGCGGGCGCCCTGAACCGCCGCCGGGTCGCCGTAGGAGGCGCCGGGAGTCAGGAGCGCGAAGTCGGAGAAGTCGCGGCCGTTGAGCGGCAGGTTGGCGATCTGCTCGTCGCTGACCGAGGACGAGGTGTTGGGGTTGGTGGTTTCGATTACCGGCGCCTCGGCGGTGACGACGATCTCCTCCTCGACGGCGGAGATTTCGAGGGCGAAGTCGATCCGGGTGGAGGAGCCGAGGCTGATGCGGACGTCGCGGTAGATTGCGGTCTTGAACCCGGTCAGGGCCGCCTTGATTTCATAATCGCCGACCGGCATCAGGGTCATGCGGTAGAACCCGCTCGAATCCGAAACCGCGGTCCGGCTGAAACCGGTTTCGGCGTTCCGCGCCTCGATGGTGGTGCCCGGCATGACCGAGCCGTTGGGGTCGGTCACGGTGCCGAAGAGTTGCCCCGTGGACGAGTCCGACTGCGCCAGAGCTGTCTGCGGCACCAGCGCGATCAGCGCCAACACCACAAGTCCAATGATCCATCTTAGACCTTTCATTCTTCTCCCCTTCCTTCCTGCCTCATGAACAAAAAAAGAAATTTCGTCGGTCCCCCGTCATGGGGTCACCGCGGTTGTTCGTTCCGCCGTCACAGCGGGCCCAAGCCACCAGTTGTTGTCAATCTCCGGTTGCCAGGAACCGGATCGCGCGATGAAATCTCCGATGAGGTCGGTCATCTCCTCCGACGACCGCCAGACGGGTTCGGCATCCGCCAGGTGCGGATAACCGCCACCGCCGGCGGCGCGGTAGTTGTTGCAAACAAGGGTGTACTCGTGGTGAAGATCGACAGCACGGCCCCGGATCCGCAGATCGCGCACCCGGTGGCCCACCGGCAGGGTGGGGT
>JAHECW010000301.1 GCA_024641545.1 Acidobacteriota bacterium | reverse complement strand
CGGTGGTCGAGACCGGTCCACGACACGCTGTAGTCGAAGACCTCGGATTCTCCCCGGAGCCGTAGCTCGACGCCCCGAATCTCGGCCTCGTCCTGGTTGCGATAGGGAAAGTCGCGGCCTTCGCGGGTGATCAGATCGGCAACCCGGTTGATGAAGACCGTACCCTCCAGAGTCAGCGCCGGGGACGGCGAATACGCGCCTCCGAGGTCGAGCCCGGTGGTCTTTTGGGGACCGAGATCCGGGTTCGGAGGATCGGTCCCGTAGAGCTGGCGCATGGTCGGAAACCGACCGCGCCGGTACACCGCGACCGACGCCGTCCAGCCGGACCCCAGGAACCTGCGGAACTCGATCTGCGGCGACAGGAGGGTCTCGGACGGTCGGGCATCGTCAACCGGCGCCGGACCGGCATCCGTCGCGCGGAGGCTCGCTGCACGGACAACATCGAGCCCTTCAAACGCCAGCGAACCGACCAGGCTGTTGCGTTCGTCGATCCGCCATCGATCCTCGGCGGAGAGCGACCAGGTCCACGCCCGATAGCTTTCGCTCGGATCCTCGGACCCATCCGGGTACCGTTCGGTCTTGAGGTGACGATCCTGACGGAGATGGAGGGCGCTCCCGAGCCGGTGGCCGCCTCCCAAGGCCCACTCGCCCTGAACATAACCGCCGTACACGCGATCGGAAAAGAACGACTCCTGCCGCAGGGTCTCGAGCTCGGGGTCGACAAAGACCTCGAGAGCGTTCTCGAATCCGTGACCGTAGACCTGAGCGCGGATCCGACCGCGGGCGAAATCGTCTTCATACCCCAACGCCAGGGTGGTCTGGCGCCACTCGGGAAACCGGGCGAACTTGATGAATCCCACGGGCTCGGTGGTGTGGAAAGGAATCCCCTTCTCGGCATCGATGAAACGCAGCGATGCGTAGAGCGTCCCGGCCTCGGGGATCTTCCAACCGACCCTTCCCATGGCGGTGGCTCGGCGGACGTCCGAGTTGACCCGAACCCCGCCGTTCTCAAACGGCGTTTCCGCGAAACCACCGGCCATGGGCCAGCCGTCCGAGGTCTCGGCCCCGAGGCCGAAATACCAGCTCAGGAGATCGCCGCCGCCGACGCTGGCGTGCGCCACCGCCGTTCGCTCCGAGGTCAGACGCAGATCGCCGGCAATCCGTTTCGACGGCCCGCCCTGCATGGTGGTGATGTTGATGACCCCACCGAGACCGTTGGGACCGTAGAGAGGGGACGCCGCCCCCCGGGTGACCGAGACCCTCGCCACATCGAAGATCGGCAGCTGACCGAGATCGAGATCGCCGTAGTACGGGTCGGAGATCGGGACCCCATCGACGAGAAGGAGGACGTTGGACTGTTCGTAGCCCCGGACCCACACCTTCTGTTCATCCCGTCCGCCGACGCTCATGGAGACCCCGGGAAGGAGCTCCAGGGCCTGACCGATGGTCACGACCCCCGCGGTTTGAATCGCGGCGGCGTCCAGGACGTCGAATGTTCCCGACGACCGCTCCTCGTCGGAATCGGCGACGACGATCTCGCCAAAGAAGAACGGGCTGCCTGCATCGTCCGCACCCCGGGCTTCGGGAGGGCTCTCGGTACGTTCGACCGTTTCATCATCGGTCGTTTCCGGTGTCTCGGCGCCCGCCTCCGGGGTGGTGAGCGCCACCGCCAGAACCAACAAGAGCACGACCAGACTCCGACGGCCGGGGCTCACCCCGCCGTTCGCCTTGCTCGACATCGCGTCTCCTTTCCAAGCCGGGAGGCCGCCGCGTTTCCACGCCGACCCTCGGGGCTCCGGGATCGTTGATCCCGCCCACCGTTCGACGGGCCGTGAGAGCGGCTCCGGTAGGCCCGCCGAATCGGAGACTCATGCAGGTATGTACCCCGAACAGGCGTCGAATGCAAACTCCCCGACCGGTCCCTACTCGGGCAGGTTGTCGAAATCCTCGGGGGTGTTGACGTTCCTCCACGAACCTGCGAGCTCGGCCGGCGGCTCCGGACTCACGACCTTTTCGTGGCCGGCGATGCGCCAGGGGCCGAGGACGCCCGACATCGCCAGCCGTTCGAGGAGGATCAGCGCCTGAGGCTCGTAGACCGCGAGAAACGGTTCGACGGGGCCGTCACCCAACCGCGGCAGGATGGCCCACCGACCGGGGCGGCGCTGCGTCAGGAGCCAGTCGACGGCATGGCGCGAGATCAACGGCTGATCGCAGGCGACCATGAGCCAGGCCGCGGTCGGCGCCCATCGGAGGGCCGCCAGAAGACCGCTCAGGGGACCGGCGATCCCGGGAACATCGGCCAACCGGCGGTTGCCGGCGAGATCATCCGGCACCCGGCCCGAGCCGAGCAGAACCGGATCCGCCGCCGAGCAGCCGAGACCGTCGACGGCGCGACGGACGAGAGTTCGGCCCCGGTGATCGAGGAGCTGTTTCGGCGAGCCCATGCGGGTCGACCCACCGCCGACCAACACTCCCGTGAGCAGAGGTCGAGTGCGCCACGCCTTGTCGAGCAACCGAGAGATCTCGTCGACCGCCATCGACACCCGGTCTCCATCCCGGGGCAGGACCCGGCGGATCTCGGTGACGTCCCCGGGAGGGGCGGTCTCCCCTTCTCCGAGAAGCCACAGCTTGGGCAGGTCGGTCCGCTTGTGGCCCTCGACCAGCACCAGATCGTGGCTCGCTCCCAGTCGGGCCAG
>JAHECW010000184.1 GCA_024641545.1 Acidobacteriota bacterium | reverse complement strand
TCAACTGAGCCTCTTGCAAGAATCGATGTCGGCGTTGCGGGATTGTTGTGTCCGGATCGGCTTCCGGCCGGCGGGGGCGCCGGCCCCACAATGGATCTCAGTCTGTTGTAGCGCCGGCGCCTTCGCCGGCGTCACGACCTGGGACGTTGATTCTCCGAGGACCAGGCTTTTTGCAGGAGGCTCAACTGTCAACTGTCAACTGTCGACTGTCGACTGTCGACTGTGAACTCGTATCCGCAAACACCTCATCATCCGACGAGATGATCCCCGCCGCCAGCGCGAAAAGCACGAGCGGCAGCTGTTTGTGGAGGAACGGGTCGCCGAAGAACCCGAAGAGATAGGCGCAGCCGACGGCCACCGCCGCCGCCCGGAACGCGGGATTTCGGTAGCGTCCGGTGAAGAGTGCGGCAAAGATGCCCATCAGGGACAACAGACCCACGATCCCAAGCTCGGTCGCCACCTGCAGATACTGGTTGTGAAAATGCGGGAACCAGCCCACCGCATCCTTGAATTGGGGATAGGTGGTCTCGAGCAGTCGCCGGAACTCCGGCATGTTGCCGCCGATCCCGGTCCCGAGGAGGGGACGGGCCTCGACGATCTCGAGTCCGACCACCATCCCCGCCAGCCGTTTTCCCTGGTTGGTGTCGACCCTGCCGTCCACAACCGCGTCGCGGAGTTCGACGGCGGCGGTCGCCACACGGTCATGGAACGGTGGAACAACGACATAGGTGGCGATCAGGACGGCGGCGACCGCGATCAGGATTCCGAAGCGGTACAACCACGATCGCCGGCGCAGCAGGTACGGCACCAGCACCGCCAATGTCGCGACGAAGGCGAACTGGCCGCTGCGCCCGATGTTGAGGACCAGACCCCCGATGACCAGACCGAAGATCAGCACCTGGAGGATCATGGCGCCTCGGCGCATGGTGGCGGCGGTCGCCAGATGAACCAGGATCAGCAGGCCCGCCACCGCCAGGATCATGCTGAAATCGAGATGGGACATGGTGGTTGCCGGGTTCTCCGGGTGGATGTGGCGGATGTGGATGTCGCCGATGATGACGATGGGCATCATGATCACCGCCAGCACCGTGGCGCCGATATAGGCGATCAAGGCGGCGCGGCCGAAGGCCGGCCGCAGGCTCGTCGCAACGGCTGGTATCAGGAGCAGATAGAGGTATTTGCGCCAGTAGGTGAAGCCGCCGCCCGGGTCTTCTGACCAGACGAGAGACACCAGGTTGAGCGCGAGGAAGAGACCGACCGCCAGCGTCAGTGGGTGGCGGCCGAGACCGGCGATTCGCGCCTTGAGATCGGGCTGAAAGAACCAGAGAATCAGGATGAGAGTCGCGGCGAGGCTCACCCAGGCGCGGTAGAGGGGCAGCGAGAAGGCGAGAACCACCACGAGGGCGTTGGTGACGTCATTGACGGTGCGTGCTCGCATCGTTTCGGTGATCAGACCGGTTCTCAAGAGCGGTCGCGGGATGACCCGACGGAGGCGATGGTGGCGAGTACGTCTCCGACGGTGTTCATGCCCGCAGCGTCATCGTCGCCGATCTCGATTTCAAAGCGATCCTCGAGCTCGACGATGAGCTCGAGCGCCTTCGCCGAGTCCATGTCGAGATCGGCGACGAGCTCCGTTTCGGGAACGAGGGACTCCTCAGGTACGCCGGTGATCCGAGCGATGACCGAGATCGCGATCGCGGAGCGATTCATGCCTGATGATTCTCCTTCGCCGGGCATTGTAGCTGCAACGGGGCTGGAAGGTTAGAAGGTCAGAAGGTGAAGAGGTGAGGGGTGAAGGGTGAGGGGTGAGGAGCAGGGAGGTCAGAGGTTCTGGTCTCCATTCTCCAATCTCCTCACTCTTTGCTCCTCACCCCTCACTCCTAATGACATCCAACGTCCCTTCAAGATACCGTCGGCGCACCTCGCTCCGCTGCATCTTCCCGCTCGTGGTCCGCGGGATGCGCCCGCGACGGACAAACACCACATCCGCGATCGGCAGACCGAGGGCGCGGCCGACTTCGATCTTGATTTCGCGGGCGACAGCCGCCAGCCGACCGACGTCGTCGTCGGCGGATTCGACGACGAGGACCGGTTCTTCGCCGGCGGACCCGCGCGTCACGGAGAATGCGGCGGAACGCACGAGACCCCCACCGCCGGTGACGCGATCGGCGAGGCGCTCGATTTCATCGGGCATGAGGTTGTGGCCGCGAACGATGAGGACGTCCTTGATTCTGCCGGTGAGATAGAGCTCTCCGTCGTGGAGGAATCCGAGATCGCCGGTGCGGTACCAGCCGTCGATCAGGCTCTCGGCGGTAGCCTTGTCGTCACCGTAGTAGCCGGCAAAGATCCCCGGGCCGCTGATGCAGACCTCGCCGGCGGCGTCCTCGCCGAGTTTCCGTCCGTCGGGTGCGACGATCTCGACCCTGGTGTCCCGAATCGGCCGGCCGACGCTCACGACCTCGGACATGCCGAACCCGGCATCGGTGCCGGCCGGGGCGGGGAGGGTGCGAACCCCTTGACCCGCCTCGTCGAAGGTGACTGCGAGGGTGGCCTCGGCGAGTCCGTAACAGGGGACAACGCTCTCCGGAGTGAAGCCGAAAGGCGAAAACGCCTCGACAAACGCATCGGCGGTCTCTCGGCGGACCATCTCGGCCCCGGTGAGGGCGACCTTGAAATTCGACAGATCGACCCCCTCGAGATCGCGGGGTTTGATTCTCTCGACGCAGAGCTGGTAGCCGAAGTTGGGCGCCGGTGCGAAGCTGAGGCCGTTCGTCCCGAGCTCGCGGAGCCAGAGCATGGGGCGGGCGAGGAAGGTCTGGGGCCGCAGCAACCGGAGCTCGAACCCCACCAGCATCGGCAGGAGGAGGCAACCGACGAGCCCCATGTCGTGGTAGAGCGGCAGCCAGGACGCCATGCACTCAACCCAGTCCTGGATCGGTTCCCGCATCTGTCCGGATGCGCCCTGGCAGTTGGCGGCGGGGTTGTGGACCGCCCCTTTGTGGGTGATCATGACCGCCCGCGGGAGTCCGGTGGAACCCGAGGTGAGCTGAAGAAAGGCGACGTCGTCAGCGCCGATGGGCGGAGGCTCGAAGCCCTGGGTCGGCTCGGCCGCCTGCACCTCTTCGGGAGTGATCACGCCGGCATGGGCGAGGTCGAATCCACCCGCCGCGGCCTGATCGCGGAAAGCGGCGCTGGCGATGACGTGGCGCGCGCCGATGGCGCCCATCACCTGGTCGACCTTGCTGAGCTGGGTCTCGGCGGCGGCGAGGCCCGATGCTCCGGAGCTCGCCACCGGCAGCGCGCCGCAGAAGAGCAGGCCCATCCACGCCTGCAACCATTCCCACGACGTCGGGAGGGCGACCATCACCGGTTCCCCGGCGCCGATCCCGATGGCGTCGAACCTGGCCGCCGTCGCGGTGGCAAGCTTGAAAAGATGGGCATAGCTCCGGCGGTCGGGATTTCGGCCCCGGCCGTCGAAAATGGTGATGCCGCGATCGCGATGGTCGACACCGGCGAGCCGGACAAGCTCGCGCAGGTCTGAGGGAAGGTTGGTGAAGATGTCGCTCATGGTTGGTACGGTAGCCGGACAAGGAAGGACGGGCAAGGGCCGCGGATGCTCGTGAGTGGTAAGTCGTGAGTCGTGATTCGTTGGTCCGCTGGGCCCGAACGGTCAACGACTTCGTACGACGGCTCTCGCTACCTCGTCGATTTTCTTGAAACACCAAGCGCTCGAGAGTGACATCATCGTCTTACCGCCAAGACCGCCAAGACCGCCAAGACCATCGCAAAGGTCATCGCACCATTGACTCTTCGCACCATCGCGGCATTTCCGTGAGGGCTGAACGCAGACGGCATCAGACCGCACTTGCCGAGGTCAGCCGTGATCGCTAATTGAATGCTCATTGCGATGGGCGTTGCGGTAGTAGCGCTCTTTGCGTTTCAATAGACCTGCTGAAGCGATCTCAGTCGATCGTTGCGGTCGGACCTCGCTCCGGGGCCGTAATTCCCACCTTCAGAATGCGATGCTTCGTGGAGGTCTTCGTGAAACTTCGTGCGCTTCGTGTTTCAACCGGCGTCGTCGAAGTGGGTGAGTCTACGCACGAAGTCGCCAATCGCTCCGGTTGGGAGGGCCAACGACTCACGACTCACGACTCACGACTCACGAAAAGAGGGGCGGCAATTGCCGCCCCTCGAGGTTCAGTGTGGTTTGGACTCAGGCCTGTGCGGCCTGTTTCTCGACGGTCTTCCGGACATCGTCCATGTCGAGCTCCTTGACCTTGCCGAGAATCTCGTCGAGCGCTTCGGCCGGCAACATCCCGGGTTGAGAAAAGATCGGGATCTGCTCGCGGAAGATCACCGTGGTCGGGATCGAACGGATCTGGAACATCCCGGCGAGTTCGGATTCCGCCTCGGTGTCGCACGATACGAAGGTCACGTCCTCGTGGCGGTCGGACGCGGCGTGGAAGATCGGTTTGAAGGCTTTGCAGGGACCGCACCACTCGGCCCAGAAGTCGATGATGACGATATCGTGGTCACCGATGGTTTTTTCGAAGTTGTCCTTGGTCAAATTCTGTACTGACATGGTTGACTCCTTGTCTTGGGGCTTGAGATCTGATACCTCATAACCATTCAACGATATACTAAAACATCTGATGCTCCGTGTCAAGAGGCGTGCCGGGAGGAGGACACGTCGGACCGAGGCGCCCTCGAGTTTGAGTCCCATTGCCGCGGTGGGTGAGTCCGAAAGACTCACCCGTCCATCCTGGGGGTGGTGGAGTTCTCCTCCCCATCTGGCACGGCTCTTGCGAGTGGAAGATCGCCGGCGTGGAATCACCCGCGAACCGGATCGAATGCAAGGAGGCTCGCCCCATGAGAAAAACATCACTCGTTTTTGCTCTCCTGTCGCTCGTGCTCGTCCCGTCCCTGGTTCTGGCCGGAAACGGCTCAGGGGTGGGCGCAGATCCGTACGATTCAATCGAGGTCAGCGGCCCCGTCCTGGCGGTCACCGGGGGATCCGGATCGGGACTGCCCATGATCACCGTCGACGACGAGCTCGTGGGACCGATCGACATCGGCCTCGGACCCATCTGGTTTCTTCAGGCCGGCGATTTTTCGGTCGCGGTGGACGACCGGGTCAGCCTTCTCGCCTACGCCTGCCCGATCTGCGCGGTTTCCTATGTCGCTGCCTGGGTCGTCAACGACAGCAACGGCACTTCCATTGACCTCCGCGACGAGGACGGCCGCCCGCTCTGGATCCAGCGCCAGCACCTCCGGGGCGGGTCCGGCAGACCGGGGCAGGGCAACGGATCAGGCGGTCAGAATGGCGGCGGGTCCGGTTCCGGGAGCGGCAGCGGCCAACCCGGCGGATCCGGCAACGGCACCGGGAGCGGACCGTCGAACGGCAGCGGTCTCGACATGTCTCTGATCGACACCGTCACCGGCGAGGTCGTGGATTTCGTCGGACATGCGGGCGCCGGCCAGCCTCTCCTCACCCTCGATGTCGACGGCGAAGTCTACGAAATCACCGTTTCCCCGTATGCACCCATCGAGGCGGCCGGGATGATCATCGAACCCGGCGTGGCGCTCACCGTGGTCTTTGCCCCGACCGAGTGCGAGGAATATCCTCATTTCGTGACCGTTTCGATCCTCGATGTGGCCACGGGGGTTCTGGTTCAGCTCCGGGATCCCGAGACCGGTTTCCCGATGACCACGGGCGGCGGACACCATCGGCCGAACTGGCCGTAATGCTCAACCGCCCCTCTGCTTCGACCCGAACGCGCCTCGGAAACGGGGCGTGTTCACTTCCTCGCTCGACCGCATCGGAAAGCGGAATCCGAGACTCGAGATTGAGGTCCGGCTGCTGGGATTCCGAGGTCCCGCATCCGGTTTCGTGCATCGAAGGTGCTGCGTCCCGGATCGTCAGACCTGCGGTTGTTGATCCGCCTTGCAGCGGGAATGGTCTTTCCTGACTGTCCTTTGACATTCTGCAGAGGGCAGCCTAAATTGGCGGTACAGGAAACTCAAAAAGATGATGACTTCGGGCCTGAGAACCGACGCGCACGCTGAAGCAAAGCCGGGTTTAAGAGACTGGCTCGCTGTCGGTATCGGCGTCGGCCGGCAGGCGGATCCCGAGGGGCCGAGGCCCCTCCGCCGCTTCCCGGCGAACAGCTATTTCTGGGTGGGCGTGCTGTTCGGATGCCTGTATTGGGTGCTCGAGTCGATCATCCACGTCGCTTTCTTCCGGGAAGGGACGCTCGAATCGCAGCTGCTCTCGAGCGACCCCCACGAGGTGTGGAAACGAATGCTGGTTGCCGGCCTGCTCGTTCTTTTCAGCCTCTACGCGCAGCACGGAATCAACGTTCAGCGGCGGACTGAGGACGCGCTGTCGACGAGCGAGAAGAAGTACCGGACTTTGATCGAAAAGGCGCTCAATCCGGTCATTCTGTTTGACTCTGCGGGTCGGATCCGCGAGACCAACGATGCGGTCCTGAGGTTTCTCGAGACCAGCCGGGAGACCATCGCGACGACATCGATGTACGAGCTGATCGCGTCTGCCGAGGTCTCCGAGACCCAGGCGAACGGGAGCGAGGCCCCGGTTCTCGGCCAGGTCGAGGCGGATTTTTCGATCAACGGGAAGACCAAGACCCTCCTGTTGAACATCGTGCCTCTCGGTTTGAGCGGGTCCGACCCGGAGCTGTTCTTCGCCATCGGCCAGGACTTCACCGATCGGAAGAAGATGGAACGTGATCTGCGGCTCGCCCACGCCGATCTCAATCAGATCTTCCAGACGGCGTCGTCCGCCATGCGGGTCATCGACCACGATTTCAACGTGCTCAAGATCAACGACGGCTTCGCCCAGCTCTCGGGCATCAGCAGCGAAGCCGCCATCGGCTCGAAGTGTTATCAGGTCTTCGCGGGTGACCGCTGCGCGACCGACGACTGTCCGCTGACGCAGATCATCTCCGGGCGGCGCGAAGTCGAATACGAGATCAGCAAGAAGCGAAAGGACGGATCCGAAGTCTCGTGCCTGTTGACGGCGAGACCGTTCGTCGACTCCGACGGCAAGGCGGTTGCGATGGTCGAGTCGTTCAAGGAGATCACCGAGCTCACCCACATTCAGGAGGAACTCCGCACCGAGCGCGACAAGCTCAGGAACATCCTGTTTCAACAGTACGAAGGGGTGTGCATCCTGCGCCAGGACTACACCATCGAATACCAGAATGCGGCCATGAGGGCGGAGCTCGGGGACTGTCTGGGGCTCCCATGCCATGCGGCGTTTCGAGGCTCGGACCAACCCTGCGAATCCTGCTTCATGCTCGAGGCTCTGGCGACCTCCGAGCTCCGCCGGTTCGAGTGCGATGCGCGGGACGGGAGGATCTTCGAGCACACCTACACTCCCTTCCTGGATGTCAACCACGAGCAGAAGGTCGTCGTCTACCGGCGCGACATCACCGAGGACAAGGCGTCGCGCACCGCCGCGATTCATTCGGAACAGCTCGCCGCCGTTGGCGAGCTCGCTGCGGGCGTCGCGCACGAGATCAACAACCCGATGAACGGCATCATCAACTATGCTCAGATGCTCATCAACCGCGAACGGGACCGCCGTGAGATCAAGGAAATCGGGCACAGGATCGTCAAGGAGGGCGAGCGTGTGGCGACCATCGTCGCGAGCCTGCTCTCCTTTGCCCGGAGAGGTGCGCATGGAAAGATCGTCGCCAACATCGACGAGCTGATCAATGAATCGCTCACCCTGGTCGGAGCCCAGCTGCGCAAGGACGCGATTTCGTTGGAGGTCGATGTCCCGCCCGATCTTCCGAGCGTGGTGTGTGTCCCGCAGGAAATCGAGCAGGTCTTCCTGAACCTGCTCAACAACGCCAGATACGCGCTCAACCAACGTTATCCCGGGGGCGACGCCGACAAGATCCTCCGTATCGAAGCCCACGAGATCGAGGGCATCGACGGGCCGCACGTCCGGGTTTCGTTCCGGGACAATGGGACCGGGATTCCACCGGAGGCCGTCAGTCGGGTGATGAACCCGTTTTTCTCGACCAAGCCCAAGGGGGAGGGAACCGGGCTCGGCCTCAGCATCAGTCAGGATCTCGTGCGCAAGAACGCGGGCGCCATTTCCATCGAGAGCAGGCTCGGCCAATTCACGTCGGTGAACGTCGACCTGCCGGAAGTCATGATGTGAAAGGGGAGGAAGTGAATCAACGAAACATCCTGGTCGTTGATGACGAGGAGAGCATCCGGTTCACTTTCGCGAGCTTTCTCAGCGACGAAGGTTATCAAGTCGAGACCGCTTCGGGCTACGACGAGGGCCACGCTCTCATCAACGAGAAGCGTTTCGACCTGGTCTTCATCGACATCATCCTCGATGAGGGAAGATCCGGGATTCTCCTGCTCGAAGAGGTGAGGAACCGAGCTCCGGAGACCGAGGTCATCATCATCACCGGCGCTCCCACGGTGCAGACGGCGTCTGAGGCACTGCGACTCGGCGCGCTCGACTACCTGGTCAAACCCGTGCGTCAGGAAACCCTGGTTCGGGCCACCGAAATGGCGCTCAAGCACCAGATCCTGCGGCAGGAGAAGGAGAGCTACCAGCAGAATCTCGAAGCGATTTTCCGCAGCGTACAGGACGCCATCATCACCGTCGACGAGGACCTGATTGTGGTTGAGGCCAATCGGGCGGCGGCCGAAATCTGCGGCATCGACCGCGATCACGCTGCAGGGACGGTCCTCGACCGTCTCGACGTGAAATGCGGCGGGACGTGCCTCCAGACGCTTCGGAAGACCGTCGCGGATGGCACGAGAATCGACGTCGCCGCCGTCGAATGCGGTTCGCCGGTGCGACCAGATCAGGTCGTTTCGGTCACCGCGACGCCGCTCATGCGCAGAAACCGCACACCGTCCGGCGGTGTCCTGGTGATTCGTAACGAGACCCGGTTGGTCGAGCTCGAGCGCAGTCTCGCCGAGTGCCGCGAGCTTCGCCGGATCGTCGGCCAGAGTGATGGTATCCGCAATGTTGTGTCCATGATCAATACGCTTTCCGATGTCCACACCTCGGTGCTGATTTCCGGCGAAAGCGGCACCGGCAAGGAGTTGGTGGCGGACGCGTTGCACGCGGCAGGCAACCGGAGCGGCCGGAATCTGGTCAAGATCAACTGCGCCGCTCTTTCCGAGGGTTTGCTCGAGAGTGAGCTCTTCGGCCACGTTCGGGGCGCTTTCACCGGCGCGGTCAAGGACAAGGTCGGCCGGTTCCAGCGCGCTCACGGCGGCACCATCTTCCTCGACGAGATCGGCGAGATGACGCCGCAGATGCAGCTTCGATTGCTCCGGGTGCTCGAGTCCATGGAGTTCGAGAGGGTGGGTGACTCATCCCCGATCAAGGTCGATGTGCGTGTCATCGCGGCCACCAACCGCGACCTCGCGACCAGCGTCGGGCGCGGTGCCTTCCGGGAGGATCTCTACTTCCGCCTCAAGGTTGTGGAGATCCACATGCCGTCGCTGCGCGATCGGCGCGACGACATCCCACTCCTGGTTCAGCATTTTCTGCAGGCGTTCAACCGCAAGTTCTCGAAGAACATCCAGGGAGTGTCGGAGCCGGTGGCGGAGCTCTTCGGCAGCTACCACTGGCCGGGAAACGTGCGCCAATTGGAGAACGTGCTCGAGCACGCCTGCGTGCTCAGCCGCGGTCAGGTTCTCACCGAGAAGGATCTGCCGCCGGACTTCATGCCGGGCTTCGGGGCGACCGCGCCGGCGGGCGCGGCCGGCAATACGGCGTCGGTGAGGGCCATTCGCGAAGCCCTGAAACAGGCGTCGTTCAACAAGTCGAAGGCCGCGCGCCTGCTCGGCATCAGCCGTCGCACCCTCTATCGGCGGCTCGAGGAGCACGGCATCCGGACCTGACAAGGCCGGGCTCCCCCAACCGTGTGCCATGACACAGAGTGTGCCAGGGCGAGTGTGTCCTGGCACAGGTCACGGCGCTCCTCGAACGATCCCCGAGCCGCCGATTCGCCGGGCTGAAGCAGACCGCCGAAGAGGCGGCGCCG
>JAHECW010000183.1 GCA_024641545.1 Acidobacteriota bacterium | reverse complement strand
CCCGTCAACACCTCCCTGCGCGCGGGACGCGCGCACCACAATGAGCCCCCCGTTCTCTCGAAGATTTCACGTCCTTGTGGTGCGGGCGATGTTGTGGTGCGGGCGTCCCGCCCGCAGACGACCTTCCCGTCCGTCAAAACCTCCCTGCGCGCGGGACGCGCGCACCACAATGAGCCCCCACCTGCGCGCGGGACGCGCGCGCCGCGATGATTCCTCGGCCTCAGGCAGCTCCGTCGATCGGGTCTTTGAGCGCTTCCAAACCCTCACGGTACCCGGCGCTGTCCCGCTCCCAGGCGTCGCGATCCGGGCTGAACACCCCGGCAATCGCCCTGCCGGCGAGGCGCACCCGGGCGCCCCCTCGGAGCGCCGCGGCTGCGCGGACCGCCGCCCGGGCGCCCTCGCGCTTTCCGGTGAACCGGACGAGATCGGTCCACAGGTGCGCGGGGTGGAACGCGCCCGAGGCCCCCGACGCGACCGAGATGGTCGCCCCGCGGTGGTGCAGCACGGCGAAACCCGGGATCACCGCCACCGACCAGCCGGCCTGCCGGGCCGCGAAGCACAGATCGAGATCCTGACAGTAGAAGCGATAGTCGGTGTCAAAGGGGCCGCAGCGCTCCCAGACTTCGCGGCGGATCGCCATGGCGGCGCCGGTCACCCAGTCGACACGCCCGCCCTCACCGGCGCCGCCGGGAACCACCTTCCCCCGGCCCGGAAGGCGGTTCAGCAGCGACCCGAGCCCGGACGCCTGGGCAAAGAGCCAGCTGCGGGTCGGCCATTTTCCGGCGCGCCACTGGGGCGTGCCGTCGGGATCGATGAGCTCGGCGCCGCCGACCCCGAGGGTCCGGTCTTCGGAAAAACCCGCCACCAGCGCGGCGAGCGCGCCGTCACCGACCTCGGTGTCGCTGTTGAGCGCCAGGATGAGATCACCCGTGGCCCGCGCCGCCCCCAGATTCACCGCCCGGCTGAAACCGATGTTGCCTTCGGTCTCCACCACGGTGATCCCGGGATAACGGGCCCTGACCGCGTCCGCCGTGCCGTCCGACGACGCATCGTCGACAACGACGACCTCCGCGGACGGGACGCCGCCCCGACGAAGCGACGCCAGACACCGGAGCGTCAGTTCGCGCGTGTCATGGGTGGGGATCACAACAGAAAGCGTAGAAGATTCCATGCCCGATGACCGCGAGTCTACCATCGAGGTCCGCCCGAGCAGGCTACAATGCTGAAATGCGGACGACTCACGAGCAGGTGCGAACCGCCCTCGCTTCGGCGTATCCACTGACCATTCTGGTGAGCATGGAGGAGGAGCGCCAGGAACTCCTCCTCGAGCGCTTCGGCAGCGCCGCCAAACCCAACCCCCTCCCCCTCGCTGTCTGGAACTGCGTCGACGGTTTTCTCACCGTGGGTCCCGAGGGGCTCGACGATCCGATGGCAGCTCTCAAGTGGGTCGCCGACAGCGCCCCGCAGGGCCTTTTTCTGTTCAAGGACATCGGCGAGTTCCTCGAAGACAGACGCCTCCTGCGCCGGCTCCGCGACACCGCCATGAAGATCCGCGGAACGGGTCGTTTTCTCTTCATCCTCAAACAGAACGCCGAGCTTCCCGATGCGCTGAAGCAGCTCAGCTACGTGGTCATCTCGCTCTTCCCCGACGACACCGAGATCGAGCACCTGGTCAAGAGCACCTTCGCCGCACGGGGCCAGGAAGGCGGCGACATCGAGCGGCTGGTTTCCTCGCTCAAGGGAATGTCGCTCACCGAAAGCGAGCACCTCCTGCGCCGGCTGCTCGACAAGCACAAGAAACTTACCGAAGAGTTCTTCACCGAGGTCCTGGCCGAGAAAGAACAGGTCTCGCGTAAAGAGGGCATCCTCGAGTTCGTCCCACCGGACGATGCCATCTCCAAGCTCGGCGGTCTCGATCAGCTCAAGGAGTGGGTTCGCGAACGCAGCAGCCTCTTCCTGCCCGAAGCCCGCAAGAAACAGATGCCGACGCCACGCGGCGTCCTGCTCATGGGCATTTCCGGCTGCGGCAAGAGCCTCGCGGTCAAGATCATCGCGCGGGAGTGGGTTCTGCCGCTCTTCCGCCTCGACATGAACCTGGTTTTCGCCGGGGTCCACGGGTCGGCGGAATGGGTCTTTCACCGCGCCCTCGAGGCCGTCGAGGCGGTCGCGCCCGCAGTGCTCTGGATCGACGAGATCGAGATGGGCATCGCCGGCTACGCCGATGGTCAGACGGGCTCCAACACCCGGATCTTCTCCACCTTCCTCACCTGGATGCAGGAGCACAGGGCGGACGTCTTCGTCGCCGCCACCGCCAACCGCATCCACCTGCTGCCGGCGGAGATCCTCCGCAAGGGCCGCTTCGACCAGGTCTTTTTTGTCGATCTCCCGACCGAGGAAGAGCGCAAGGAGATCCTCGCCATTCACATGGAACGCAACCACATCGACCCCGCGACCTTCGACCTCATCCTGCTCTCCTCGGCGACTCGGGCCTGGAACGGCGCCGAAATCGAGCAGGCGGTGGCGTCAGCCCGGATCACCGCCCATGCCCGGAACAAGCAAGCGAGTCAGAACGATCTTCTCGCCGCCTTCGGCAAGACCATCCCCCTCTCCCGGACCATGGAAGAGCAGCTCAAACAGATCCGTTCGTGGGCCCGCACCCGCGCCCTCCCAGCCACCACCCAGATCAAGCCGGAGTTCTGATGGAATGACCGACAACAACCACGACGCCAACGCCGACCGGGAGTGGTTGGTCAACCAGATCGCCCACGCCCTGCGCAATCCCATTTTCGCCGCCACGGTCCAGACCGAGGCCCTCCAGCTCCGGGCGCATGATCCCGAGGGCGTGGCCAAGACCGTCGAGTCCCTCCACGGTCAACTCCAACGCCTGTCCACGAGCATCGACGAAATGCTGCTCTTCGGCCGGCCGATCCGCGGTTCCCTCGAGCCTCTCTCGGTGACCGAGCTCCTGACCTCGCTGGTCACCCGCTACCGCAACGGCGACCGCCAGCAGCCCGCCGAGGTGACGGTCGACGATCTCGAACCCGATCTCACCGCCCACTGGGATCGAAACGTCGTGGCCATCATTCTCGAGCGGATGCTCGACAACGCGGTGCAACACACCGACGAACCGCACGAGATCCGGGTTTCCGCCGTGCCCGGCCCGGACGGCACGGTCACGATCGCCATCGCCGACCGCGGAGCCGGGGTCCCTCCGGAAATCCTCGAGAGCGCCTTGCTGCCCTTCTTCCCGCAGCACTGCGGACGGCCCGGACTCGGGCTCGCCATCGCCGACAAGTTCGCCCGCTTCCTCGGCGGCCGCGTCGAACTCGAGTCCGACCAGGGCGCCGGGACGATCGCGCGGTGCACCCTGCCCTTGCGGGCTGACATCTCCGACAATCGGTAGCGAGATGGGGTTCTCGGTCTTCGGAAACCACCGGCGTTCCACCTGCGCGCGGGACGCGCGCACCGCAGTCTTCCCACGGCTCCCTTCGGCCGACTCCATGACAACCCGACGAGGCGCTCCCATTGACCAACCCACCTGAAGCAACCCGCCTCGTGGTGATGCCCGCCCACGACGGGCTCCGCCTTGATCAGTTTCTCGCCGCGGCGACCGCGCTCTCCCGTCGCGCCGCGCGCAAGCTGATCTCCGATGGCCTGGTCGCGCGCAACTGCCAACCTACGCGGGTCCTGGGACGCCTGGTCGAGTGGGGCGATGTCGTCGACCTCCTGGTCCCACCCGCCGATCTCCAGGTGCCGCCTCGTCCCGATCTCGCCGACCTGTCGATCCTTTACGACGACCGCTGGCTGGTGGCCGTCGACAAACCCGCCGGCATGCTCTCCCAGCCGTCGTCGAAACCGACCACCGAGCTCGCCCTCGATCAGCTCGCGCTCCTTCGCCTGGCGTCGGCGACCGGAACCAAACCGTATCTGCGGATGGTCCACCGCCTCGATCGCCTGACCTCGGGGGTGGCCCTCTTCGCCCACAACCCGCAGGCCCAGGCGCCGCTCGTCAGCGCCTGGGCCGGGGGCGCGGTCGAGCGACGCTACCTGGCGGTGATCGAAGGCTGGCCCGAAACCGATGAGATCCTCATCGACCAACCGATCGGCCGCGATCCCGACCACGACTGGCGTTTCCGCGTCGCCGAGGATGGGCGCGCGGCACGAACCGAGGTCAAGGTCACGACCCGACTCGACAACGATCTTGCGGTTGTCGAGTGCCGGCTGCTCACCGGCAGGACCCACCAGGTGCGGGTCCACCTCGCCGCGTGGCGCCACCCGGTCCTGGGCGATCGGCTCTACGGCTCGCAGCGGGCCGACGAAGCTCCACGGCCCCTTCTCCACGCCGCCGTTCTGGCGCTCCCCCACCCCGGCGACGGAAGACGAATCACCATCGCCGCCCCGGTTCCCGACGACATGGCGGTTTTCGTCACCGAAGAAAACACACAACACAGTTTTTAGCTTTTAGTTGTTATTTTCATCGCAGGGGTTCTCATTGCGGTTGCGATATAACTCAAAACCAAGAACTTAGAACTAAGAACTCAACGTCATCGTTGAAGGCCGCTATAATCTCTGTCTGTGATGACTCCATCGAACTTGGGTAGCACCATCGTTCTGGCCAGCGGTTCACCCCGCCGGCGCGAGCTCCTCGACCTTCTCGGGGTGAGCTTCGAGATCCATCCGGCGGCGGATGAGGAGGCCCCAAAACCCGGTGAATCGCCATCGGCCTTCGCCGTCCGGGCGGCTCGCGCCAAGGCCGCGTTGGTCGCCGGGGACTTCCCGAAGTCCCCGATTCTCGCCTCGGACACAGTGGTGGAGATCGACAATCGAATCCTCGGCAAACCGGTCTCTACCGCCGAGGCCCGGGCGATGTTGAGGTTGTTGTCGGGTCGCACCCACCAGGTCCACACCGCGGTCGCGCTCGTTGTCAACGGCCGCTGCCGGAGCGTGCTCGACACCGCCGATGTCCGCTTCCGATCCCTCGACGAGCGCACCATCGACTGGTACGTCGCCACCGCCGAGCCCATGGACAAGGCCGGCGCCTACGCCGTTCAGGGCGCGGGAGGGCTGTTGGTCGAATCCGTCGAAGGCTCGCCGCAAACGGTGATCGGGCTCCCGATCCACCGGCTCCCCGAACTCTTCAAAGAGTGTGGGATCGACTTCTGGGACTACGTCTAAATTCTTAATTCTTAATTCTCAATTCTCAATTTCATCGCACCATCGAAGGCGCCACGGCTGATTGAATTTTGAATTATGAGTTATGAATTATGAATGACATCGCACCATCGCAGAACTTCCGGGGGGCACTGGGATGAAATTCAAAATTCATAATTCAAAATTCATAATTCGGCGATGGAGGCGGCCGCAGGTCGCGGTCAGTCGCCGTACTTGATCGGCTCGCCGAGATCGACGAGCGAAAAACGGCTGAAGATGTGGTGGCCGTTGAAATCGAGGACCCGAAGATCCTCGGTGCTTTCGAGATCGGCGGCGATCACCTCGAACGGCACGCCGTAGATCCGCTTCACCGTCGACAAAGGCACCTCGTAGGCAATGAACTTGACGATCCCCTTGTGCTTGAACTTCTCCAGGAGGCGCGGATTCTCGAGCTCGGAATAGGTGGTCAGAATCAGAATCGGCCCGGTGCCGGAAAATACGATGTATGCCTTCATGGTCGATCCTCCGCGAGACGTACGACCATTATATGCGATTCGATCTCAGATCATCGGCTGGCCCGGGATCACCATCAGTGTTCGTAGGCGACCGCCGCTCCGAGCTCGTCAAAGCTGAAGCTCGAGAAGATGTGCTGCCCGTTGTAGTCGAGAATCCGCATGTCCCGGCCGTGGTCGATATCGGCGGCGACCACTTCGAATGGAACGCCGTAAAGGCTGTGCACCTTGCTGACGGGCACCTCGAAGGCGATGAACTTCTCGATGCCGCGGCCTTTGAGAAGGTCGACCAGCCCGTCCTCGGTGATGGAGGAGCACCTGGTCAGCAACAAAACCGGACCGGTTTCGGTCAATAACAAAAACGAGCGCATGGTGACCCCCCTTTCCAGTCTCGAACACGGTTGGTCTCTACAATGTGGGTTCCGCACACGGCAAACGTCAAGGCCCGGGATGTGAGCGCGGGCCTCCGGCGCTGCTCCTGCCTGCCGCGAAGGAATCATCTCGGATGACGAACCATGAATCATGAATCATGAAATTCGAGCCCCGCGCGCGAGCACCAAACGACTCTCGTTCGGGGCAAGACCCGCTCGAGCATCTCTCAAGGGCAGGCGGGACCGCCGCCCCTACAATTCACCACAACCGTGATTGGAATCAACGTGATCGCTGCAGCGCTGCGATGGTGCGATGGAATTCACCATTCATGATTGCCGCCGCCTACGACGACCAGCTGCGGCCGCCGCTATTCGTCGTAAGCGGCGGCGAGTCCTTCCACGACCGCGCGGGCGAAACTCTCGCGCCACTCGCGCCGGACGATGAGTTCCCGGTCCTCTGGGTTGCCGAGATTGCAGACCTCGACCAGCACGGCGTTGCCCGCCGCGGTGTAACGGAGCACCGCCGGCACCCACCCGCGGCGACCGCGCAGGACCCGATCGCGCACCGGCTCGTTCTCGTGGACCGCGATCTCGTTGCGCTCGAAGCTCCGGACGATGCTCCCGGCCATGTGCCGCGACGAGGCCTCGACGCGGGCCTTGAAGTCGCTGCCCAATCGGATCGTCGGGTGGTTCCGAAACTCCTCGAACTTCTTGATGTCGCTTCGCTCCACCGTATAGGGCTCGCTCGGGCGAAGATAGCGCGAGGGCACATAGACCATGGCGCCGCGGACGCTCGAGTGGAGCGAGTCCGCGTGCACCGAGAGAAACACCGTCTTCGACCGCGGGACATCCGGTTTGATCCGGTTGAGGATGATGTCGTTGGTCAGGTAGTAGCGCAGGTGGACCCCGAGGGTGGCGTCGCTGATCGGGTAGTGCGGCCTGGTCAGAACCACGCGCCCTCGGCTCTGTTCGAGCCGATCCCGGTCGAGCGTCACGCAGCCCGTCCTGGCGTCCTCGGTCGTCATCCACACCGTCGCGCGGGTGTGCTTCTCCAGATTGGCCTTGATCCGGCACATGATGTCGTAGGCGTAGACGGCCTCCCAGATCCCACCCTGGACCGCGCCGCTGTCGGCGCCCCCGTGACCCGCGTCGAGGATGACGTGGACCCCGGACAGGTCGGTCGCGGTGACCAGCTCGAGAAAGCCCTCGAGTTCGCGCTGCTCGGCCTCCCACGCCATTCGGCGCCCGTTGGTGGCCGGGAGATACCGGGGTTCGAGCAGGTCGATGGGGATCTTGATCGGGTAGCCGATGGGGATCGAGGTGACATCCTCGATGCCCGAGCGCTTGGCGATCTCCATGGCGGTCTCGTTGACCTGTTTGGCGAGGAGTTGACCGGTGAACCGCACCACCACCGCCGAGTACAGAGCCTCGCCGTGCCGCAGCCGGTACAGGGCGAACTCGCCCTTCCCGTCGCGGCCGAACTCGAGCGGGCCCGCCCCGATGCCGGGCACCAACGGCGTTGCCGCCGGAACCGGCGTCGGCTCGACGACCCGGGTCGGCCGCGGCGTCGGCGTCGCCACCGCCGCGATCTCGCGGAAGACGGACAGCAACCGGGACTCGGGGATCACCACCGTGCGACCGCGCGCCGGCCCGGTCTCGGCCAGCGTCGGGTTGGCCCGACGGAGGCTGTCCGCCGCCGACCGGGCCCCGGAGAAGAGCTCCGCCAACCAATCCCAGGTCTCTTCGACGCCGTCGGAAAACGGGTCGAGGACCTCGTGCTCCCATCCCTCCTCGGTGCGTCGATCGAGCGGGAAGAGCCGCCGCACCACGGCGAGGCGGAGGTCACCGCGCAGCTTCTCAACCGGCACCGCCACCCGTCGATCGAGCGTGATCTGACGCAGGCCGGGGTTGGCCGCCTTGAGGTCGTTGACCGTCCTCGAGTGGCCAGTGAACCGCGTTGCGATGGTGATCCATCCGTCGCCGCGGGCGGGCTCGATCAGGAGAACCGGGGTCGTGCCGACGTCCCAGCGCAGGGTGCCGTGGGGCGGGAGCTCGGCCTCGAGGCGGCTCGGCGGGCCACCCGCCGCCGCGACCAGGAAGGAGATCGCCACCGCAACCACCACGAGGCCGGGATTCCGGAAGAGCCGCGAGAACAGGCCGCGGCGAGCTGCGGGGGTCGGCACGGTCACACCCTGCTCATCCGTTGCACTGTTCCTTCAATTCGGGTCCTCTCCTGTTCCCCTAAATCACCCGGAACCCCATATAATCCCAAGATGAGCGATTCTACCGGATGAGATGCGCCAAGATCTTGATGCTCAGGCTCTTGCGAAAAGCGCAGGCATACTCTGGGGTATGTCGAGCATTTTCGCAAGTGTCCTGAGCGCATGAGATTGGTGCAGATCGCCGGTGAGAGTCGTTCGTCTGAGGATTACTCAAGGTGACGCGATGGTAACACGCCAAGACCCACCCGATTTTGCCGCCGGCGCCGACCTGGCGATGGACGACGTCCCGGTGCCGATCCTCGTGGTCGACGTCGGAGCGGACGCCATCGTCGCGGCCAACGCGGCGGCGGCGGCGATGGTGCCGTGCTCGCCGCACGACCTCATGGTCCTCCCGCTGAGCCGCACCCTCGCCGGCGGCGAGGATCAGGCCGAGCTCCGGGTCGGCGATCGCACCATTCCGGTCAGGGTTCTGGGACCGGCCGGCTGGAGAGACACCGACGGCCCGACCACCATCGTTCTTCTCGACCGCCTGCAGATCGCCATCGAGGCGATGGACGAAAGCGAGCTCAAGACCGAGGTCGCCAACCTGCGCCAGGAGCTCGAGGAATCCCGCACCCGCCAGGAACGCCTGGTGTCGGTCTGGGCGCACGAGCTGAAGACCCCGCTCACGGTGGTGCAGAGCTATCTCGAGATCCTCACCAACGATCTCGATGATGGGCTGTCCGACGAACAGCTGTCATTCCTCAACATCACCAGGGAGAGCGTGCTCAAGCTGCGCCGTCTGGTCCTCGATCTGGTCGATCTCATCGGCTTTCGCAGCGGCCATCTCAGCGTCGAGACCGCCACCGTCGATGTCGCCGGTCTCCTCGACGAGGTCATGGACGAGATGCAGCCCCTCGCCCAGATCGCGGACGTCGACCTCGTCCACGAACGCCCGGCGGTGCGGGTCGCCATCTGCGCCGATGCCGACCGGGTCCGCCAGATTCTCCGCAACCTCATCGACAACGCCTTCAAGTTCACTCCGCCGGGCGGCCGGATCACGGTGCGGACGCGGGTCGAGCGCGAGTGGGTGATCGTCGACATCGTCGACACCGGGGTCGGGATCCACCCGGCGGATCTCGGCCGCATCTTCGAGGAGTTTGTCCAACTCAAGCACCAGGGCGCCCGCCGCCGGCGGCAGGGATCCGGGCTCGGGCTCGCCATCAGCCAGCGCATCGCCGAAGCGCACGGCGGCGCCATCGAGGTCGAGAGCATGCTCGACGAGGGCTCGGTGTTTTCGGTGAGGCTGCCGCGCGAGCACGAGGCGATCGAATAGGATTCCATCGCCCCGTGCTCGCGATCGTGATTTATGAATTGTGAATTACGGGCGCCGTTGTGGTCCGTGCGCTGTTGTGGGGCCGGCGCCCCGCCGGCCGGAATCCACAACCCCTGAAAGCACTTCACTCATTGTGGGGCCGGCGCCCCCGCCGGCCAAAATCCACCACCTCTGAAAGCACTTCACTCATTGTGGGGCCGGCGCCCCGCCGGCCGAAGTCCACAACCCCTGACAACAGCAACGCTCCACCGACTTGAACGCCCACAACGCCGGCGAGGCGCCGGCGCCACAACATCGCAACACTCAGACCCAAAGAGCACTCGACTCATTGTGGGGCCGGCGCCCCGCCGGCCGGAATCCACAACCCCTGATAACAGCAACGCTCCACCGACTTGAACGCCCACAACGCCGGCGGGGCGCCGGCGCCACAACATCGCACCACTCAGACCCAGAAAGCACTCGGCCCATTGTGGGGCCGGCGCCCCGCCGGCCGGAATCCACAACCCCTGATAACAGCAACGCTCCACCGACTTGAACGCCCGCAACGCCGGCGAGGCGCCGGCGCCACAACATCGCACCACTCAAACCCAGAGAGCACTCAACCCATTGTGGGGCCGGCGCC
>JAHECW010000300.1 GCA_024641545.1 Acidobacteriota bacterium | reverse complement strand
CGCTCTGTCGATCCTGGTCGATGATCGCACCCTGGAGGTCGCCTTCGTCGATGGCGCCGTGGCTGACCAGAAAGTGACCGAGAAACTCGCGCGGGTCGGTTGAAGTGCAGGAGACGATGACGCCCTTGCGGATGTAGATCATCTTGGTGAAATCGACATTGGCGACGCGGATGGTTCCGGTGTGCCGACCGTTGGAGGCCCACTGCAGCAGATCGGCCACCGGCATGGTCTCAAGGGTGCCTTCGAAAGCCACTCGATGTTCCTAGCTCACCGAACCGGGGAGGTTCGCAGCATGCCCGAGGCTCACTCCTTTTCCTCCAGTCGGGTCCAATAGGTGGTTCGGCCGAGCATGGACACCCCGATAAACCCCCGCACCTTGAGCACCTTTTCGTTGTCGCCGAATTTGATCTTGCACTTGTAGGTCTTGCCGTTGTCGGGATCGTAGATCGTGCCCTTGTGCCACAGCCCATCGCCGTTGTAGACGAAGTCCTTGGTGATGACCAGTCCGACGACCGGGTTGCCCTGAAGGGCGGGATCCGGATTGTTGAGATCGGTCTTCTTCTCTCCCGGCGTTCCCTTCGGGTCATCCGGCGGGTAGACCGGTTGTGCCAGCCAGATGATCTTGCCGTAGTACTTGCCGTTCTCCTTGTAGACGTCGACGTGGGCCTCGCCGCCACCACCTTCGGGATCGGTCGCCCACAAACCCAGGATCGCGTCACCGTCCTGAGCCGAAACCGGCAGTGCCGCCACAACGAACGTCAAAATGAGCGCGCCGACGATGGGTCGCATCTCGCCCTCCTCCTTCTCCAGGACCTGGTCTCACATCATACCGTGGATTGTATTGAGACACGTCGGGCAGGTTCAAGGATGCCGGAGGCGAATCAGGTCTCGAACGGGCGTGCCGTCTCATACGATTTTGGGAATCCATACCAACCGGTGGGCGTCGCCTGTGGGTCCAAACATCTTTTGAGGAGGCACTTTCGGGCAATCGCGATGGGGGCATCGGGTTCGTTGGGGCGTTGCTGCCGCGGTTTCCCGGATACCCGGCCTTCTGGGCCGCCCATTGTGGTGCGGGCGTCCCGCCCGCAGGAAGTCTTCATGTTTCGGCACCACCGGGCACTGGCGGGGCCAGGGCGAGCCCGTCCTTCAGCCCCGGCCTTCCGGGCCGCCTCCGGCGACCCGGCGTCGCACGGGCAGCGCGGTCATGGGGGGTGGGAGGAGGAGCGGTGACCGCGCTGCCCACACGCCGGCGGCCGGTTTCGTGGCCGGGAGAGATGCACCGGAGCGCTTTGCCGCGGGGGTTGCCCGGTATGACAATGTGCGGAAGGAGGCGCGGAGCCGGCAGGCTCTTGGGGCACATTGTCAAACCCGGCACGCCCCGGTGAGCGGTAGGCTTTGGCTTCCCGGGGGTTTTGGGGGTTCCGGGCTGCCGCTGTCGCACCAGGAGGCTGAAATCCATCGTGGGGCCGGCGCCCCCGCCGGCCTTTCCGGCCTTTCGGATCGCTATTGCCCCTGCCGCTGTCCCTGCCCCGGTTCCTGCCGCTGTCGCTGCCGCCGCCCCTGCCCCGGTCACTGCCGCTGTCGCTGTACCTGTCCCTGCCGCTGGACGGCGGGAGCGGATGGGAGAGGGGGCCGGTTCGAAAATCGACACGGACGCGGCGGGGGCCTGCTATCCTCCCCCGGCGATGATTGCGGCATCCGACCTCGGCAAGGATTTCGGCGCCCAGACCCTCTTCAAGGGTGCGAGCTTCCAGCTCAACCCCGGCGGACGCTATGGGCTCGTCGGCGCCAACGGCTCGGGCAAGACGACCCTGCTCCGCATGCTCGCCGGCAACGAGGAGCCCAGTACCGGCGCGGTGTCCCGTCCCCGCAGACTCCGGCTCGGCGTCCTCGAACAGGATCATTTCAAATTCGAGGAGCTGCCGATCATCGATGTCGTGATGATGGGCCACGCGACGCTGTGGCAGGCCATGGCCGACAAGGAGGCCATTCTCGAGGCTGCCGGGACCGACTTCGATGCCGACCGCTACGCCGAGCTCGAAGACATCGTGGTCAGCTTCGACGGCTACTCGTTCGAGGCCCGGTCCGGCGAAATCCTCGAGGGCCTCGGGATCCCATCCGAGCAGCACCGGCTGCCCCTCTCGACCCTGTCGGGCGGGTTCAAGCTCCGGGTCCTGCTCGCGCGGGTGCTGGCCTCCGGTCCCGACTGCCTCTTCCTCGACGAGCCGACCAATCACCTCGACATCCTGTCGATCCGGTGGCTCGAGAAGTTCCTCCTCGACTACCCTGGCTGTGCGGTGGTGATCTCCCACGACCACCGTTTTCTCAACAATGTCTGCACCCACATCCTCGATGTCGACTACGAGACCGTCACCCTCTACACCGGCAACTTCACCGCGTTTACCGATGCCAAGCGCAGCGAACGCGAGCGCCGCGAAGCGGAAATCGACAAACGGCAGAAGGAGATCGCGAGCCACCAGTCCTTCGTCGATCGCTTCCGGGCCAAAAGCACCAAGGCGCGGCAGGCTCAGAGCAAGATCAAGCAGATCGAGAAGCTGGTCATCGACCCGCTTCCCCGATCATCGCGGCGCTATCCTATCTTCACGATCTCGCAACAACGCCCGAGCGGCAAGAAGGTCCTCGAGATCGAGGGAATCTCCAAGTCTTTCGGCAAGAAGCGCGTGCTCAACAACGTCTCCCTCCATCTTCGGCGCGGCGACCGGTTGGCGGTGATCGGGCCCAATGGGATCGGCAAGTCAACCCTGCTCAAGATC
>JAHECW010000182.1 GCA_024641545.1 Acidobacteriota bacterium | reverse complement strand
TGGCCTCGTCGTAGCGCGCCTGGATCTCGGCCAACAGACTCGCCCTCTCCTCGTCGGAAACGTCCTCCCCGCGGTTCTTGAGCTGAATCGCGAGCAGGGTCTTCGACGCCTGCTGGCCGCCCATCACCGAGATCGAAGCCGACGGCCAGGCATAGTAGAAGCGAGCGCCGTAGGCGCGGCCGCACATGGCGTAGTTCCCGGCGCCGAAGGAGTTGCCGACGAAGACGGTGATCTTCGGCACCACCGAGTTCGCGACGACGTTGACCAGCTTCGCACCGTCCTTGATGATCCCCTCGCGCTCAGATTTGGAACCCACCATGAACCCGGTCACGTCCTGGAGAAAAACCAGCGGGATTCCCTTCTGGTTCATGAGCTCGACAAACCGCGCCCCCTTGTCGGCGGCATCGGAGTAGACCACGCCGCCGATCTGCATCTCCCGTTCGCCCTTGCCGAGGCCGCGCCGGCGATGAACGATCTGCCGGTCATTGGCGACGATCCCGACCGCGAAGCCGCCGATCCGGCCGGTGCCGCAGATCATCGTCCGGCCGTAGGTCGCCTTGTACTCGGTGAACTCGGAGCCGTCGAGGATCCGGCCGAGCAGATCGTGGGTGCTGTAGGGCCGCGACCGATCCACCGGCATGAGTCCGAGGATCTCCTCGGGGTCGGCCAGGGGCGGCCGTTCCCCGATCCGGTCGAAGGGCGCCATGGCGGGCCGCGCCAGTTCGCCGATCCGCGCCCGGATGTGCTCGATGGCGGATCGGTCGTCGGGGAAACGGTCATCGACCACCCCGGAAATGTCCACCTGGACCTCCGCCCCGCCGAGCTCCTGGCTGCCCATCTTCTCGCCGATCGCGGCCTGAACCAGGTGCGGTCCGGCGAGGAAGATGGTCCCGGTGCCCTCGACGATGAGCGCCTCGTCGGACATGATGGGAAGGTAGGCGCCGCCGGCGACACACGAGCCCATGATGGCCGAGATCTGGTAAATGCCCGCGGCCGACAACCGGGCGTTGTTGTAGAAGACCCGCCCGAAGTGGTCGCGGTCGGGAAAGATTTCGTCCTGCATCGGCAGGAAGACGCCGGCGGAGTCGACGAGGTAGATGATGGGCAGCCGGTTCTCCATGGAGAAGTCCTGCGCCCGGAGGATCTTCTTGCAGGTCAGGGGAAACCATGCGCCGGCCTTGACCGTCGCATCGTTGGCGACAATGACGCATTCGCGGCCGCTGACGGTTCCGAGTCCCGTGACCACGCCCGCCGCCGGCGCGCCGCCCCACTCTTCGTAGATGCCCCAGGCGGCAAAGCTGCCGAGCTCGAGGAAGTCCGACCCGTCATCGATGAGTGCTTCCACCCGCTCCCGAGCGAGGAGCTTGCCCGCCCTGCGCTGCTTCGCGGCGGCCTCTTCCCCACCGCCACCGGCGATCGTTCGGCGCTGCGCCTCGATGATCCGCAGCTCGTTGAGCCAATGATCCCGGTTCGCCTCGTAGGTCACGTCACGGTTCGCTTCTCGATCCAACAACTTGGGCATAAACACCTCGATGTGCGATCAGGGAAGGCCATTGTAGACCCTTCTCTCTGCTACACTCCGCTCAGTTCGTTGGTTCTGGAGGCTGTGTGGCGAAAATCAAAGTTCGGCGGACAAATCGAGAAGAACTCCCGGGTCTCGCCGTACTCAGGGATGCCGTCGCCGCCGAGCTCGACGCCTTTCCGAGTCACCGCGGCGTCCTCGACCTCGACATGGAGCTCGACCCCGACCTGACCCACCTCATCACCCACGACCCCGACGGCTTTCAGACCGCCGAAGACAAGAACGAGACCGTCGGTTTCGCCGCCGGCCACGTCCGGTCCCGTCAATGCGTCATCTCCGAGATGTGGGTGCTGCCGCAGCACCGCGGCCGCGGCGCCGGCGACGCGCTGATGCAGCGGATGCTGATCTACGGTGAACGGTCCGGCGCCCGCGAGTTCCTCACCGTCGTCCCCACCCAGGGGGTGGCGCAGAGCCTTTTCCTACGCCACGGTTTCCGCCCGCTGGCGCCGGTCTACCAACTGACGATCCCGCCCACCGAAGCCCCGCGCATCGGCCACACCCTGTCGCGGCTGATGGATGGGCGCGATGTCACGACCGATCTCTTCAACCGTCGCGGTCAGGCCGACCTCGATCGCATCGACCGGCTCACCCGCAACATCGTCCGCGACGCCGACCACCAGTACTGGCTCAAACAGCGCGGTCTCCACGCCGCCTTCGTCCGCCACGGCGAGCGCATCGCCGCCTACGCCTACGGCGGCCGCGACCAGGTCGGACCCGCCGCCGGCACGACAAAAGAGGCGGCGATCTGCGCTCTCGGTTGGGCCATCAAGATGGCCAGCGAAGCCTCCGAGGAGGACGATGTCCTCACCGTGCGGATCCCGGCTCCGTTTGCCGAGGCGGTCGAAGCCATCCTCGAGGCGGGCGGCCGGTTCGAGGCCACCCTGATGATCTACGGGCGGGATCTCAAGCTGAGTTTCGACCGCTCGACCCTGGGCCACGTCGCCCTCCCATGAGTGATCGCATCCGCCCGGCGGACCGGACGGATCTCACCGGCCGTCGCCGGGTGGACTACGCCGACGACCTCAACGAACAGCAGTACGCGGCGGTCATGCACCCGGGCGGACCCATGCTCGTGCTCGCCGGCGCCGGGACCGGCAAGACCAGGACCCTGGTCTATCGGGCAAGCCGGCTCATCGAGGACGGGGTGCCGCCCGGCCGGATCCTGCTGCTCACCTTCACCAACAAGGCGGCCCGCGAGATGCTCGATCGGGTCGGGCGCCTCCTCGAACGCGAGACCGCGCGGGTCCACGGCGGCACGTTTCACTCCGCCGGCCACCGGATCCTGCGGCGCCACGCCAAAGAGGTCGGCTACACCCCGCGGTTCAGCATTCTCGACCGCGAGGACGCCGGCGATCTCATGGGTCACGCTCTCGCCGATGTCTCGCCGGAAGTGCCGCAACGGCGGCTGCCGAGACCCCGCCTGCTCGTCGATCTCTACAGTTACGTCATCAACACCGGGTGCGAGCTCGAAGATGTGCTGCTCCGGCGGTCGCCCCAGTTCTACGACCAGGCGGAGATCATCGCGGCGATCTTCAAACGCTACCTCGAGCGCAAACGAGACGCCGATCTCATGGACTTCGACGATCTGCTGCTCAACTGGCTGCTGCTCCTCAAACGCTACCCCGATGTCCGGCGCCGGCTCGCCGCGAGCTACGCCCACATCCTGGTCGACGAGTACCAGGACACCAACCGGCTCCAGGCCGACATCGTCGACGCCATGCTCGGACCCGAGCGCAACGTCATGGTCGTCGGCGACGATGCGCAGTCCATCTATGCCTTCCGCGGCGCCGACTTCGACAATATCCTGAGCTTCCCCGAGCGCCACCAGGGATGCACCGTCTTCCGGCTCGAGACCAACTACCGGTCGACGCCACCGATTCTCGCCCTCGCCAACGCCTCGATCGAGCACAACGAGCGCCAGTTCAAAAAGGAGCTCCGCTCGATCCGCAACGACGGGGAGATGCCCGCGGAGGTCATCGTTCCGAGCCCCGAGATCCAGGCTTCCTGGGTGGCGGACACCGTTCTCGAGCTGCGCGAGGAGGGCATCGAGCTCGAGGAGATGGCGGTCCTCTACCGCAACCACGCCCACTCCTTCGATCTCCAGGTCGAACTGACCCGCCGCAACATCCCGTTCCAGGTCCGTTCCGGGTTGCGGTTCTTCGAGCACCGCCACGTCAAGGATGTCCTCGCCCATCTGAGATTCATCGACAACCCGCGCGACGAGATCTCCTTTGCGCGGCTCATGAAGCTCCGCCCCGGCTTCGGCCCGAGACTCACGGCCCGTCTCTGGCAGGCCGTGGCGGGCGCCAACCCGTTCGAACGCCTGCTCCACCTCGACCCCGCCACGGTCGATCTCCCGAGGACCGCACGGACATCGCTGGCCTCGACGCGGACGCTGCTCGCAGAACTGGCCAAACCGCAACTCCTCGGCCAACCCGGCGAGGCGATCCGGCTCGTCGCGGCCGAGTTCTACCGCGACTGGGCGCGGGGCAATCTCGAGAACGCCGGGAACCGGCTCGAGGACATCGAGCAGCTCGCGCTCTTCGCCGACGGCTTTCCCGACATGGTGGCCTTTCTCGCCGAGATCACGCTGCTCAACGACCTCTCGGGCGAGGAGTCGGTCGGCGGCCCCGCCGACGAGGTGCTGACGCTGTCGAGCACCCATCAGGCCAAGGGCCTCGAGTGGCGCGCGGTCTTTGTCATCTGGCTCGCCGAGGGCCGCTTCCCGAGCGCCCGGGCCGAGGACATCGAGGAGGAGCGGCGCCTGTTCTACGTCGCCGTGACCCGGGCCCGCGACCGGCTCTATCTCCTGCGGCCGGAACTCGCGCGGGACCGCTACCGGGTCGACGTCCTGCTCGATCCCTCCCGGTTCGTGTCCGAGTTGCCGGACGATCTCCGGCAGCGCGTGGTCGTCGTCGAAGAGCGGGAGGACGACGGCCAGGATCTCCTCCCCGCCGGACGCTACCAGCTGCCTGGTTTCCTGGACGATCCCGGGGCCGACGAAGTCAACTGAGGCCGACCTCACCAGGGCCGGCGCTCGAGATCAGAAGTACCGCGCCGCCTGCTCGAGGAGCCGCTCGTCGATGACCACGGACTCGCCGTCGATCACATGGTGGATCGGGATCGGCGCACAGGCCCCGATGTAGTCCCAGAACTCATCGTCGATGTGGTAGGCGAGGCGACATGCGATGCAGACCACATCACGTTCTTCAACGACATACCCGCGTTTGTACTTGAAGCAGGAGTAGCACGCGTCGAGGTGGGAGTGGAGTGCGCCGTTGCCGTCCCTCCGGACGAGGAAGTTGACGTTCTTGCCTTTGCAGACAAAGGTGAAGAAGTGGACCTCCCCATCGTCGACCGCGATCCGTTGGAGCCGAACGGCTCCCTCCCTCGCGGCCACCTTCTGGTGTTCGGGTGCGTCTCTTCCACACCCCCAGCCGAGCAGGAGGAACAGGACCATGGTCACGGCTCGGTATGCCATTTTTCATCAGCTCCGCATCGCGCTGTCAGGGTCGGTGATGGCCGCCCGCCACGACGGAAGCAGGGTCGCGGCGACATAGGGAAGTACGACAAGTGGAATGCAGACCAGCACGCCGTAGGCCCCGAGCTCCGGCGAGACATCGAACGGCGGGTAGAGCACCGACCATCCCTTGATGACCGGGGCGAAAAGCGCTCCGTTGAACACGACCAGGTGGATCTCGGCGGCGACGAGGCCGGTCAACAACGACGCGGCCGAAATCACGATTCCCTCCGCCGCCTTGAGCTCCATCACCTCGGCGGTCTTCCACCCGATCGCCTTGAGAACACCGATGGCGCGGGCCTCTTCGCTCGACAGACCGGTGGCCTTGTCCCAGACGAGTATCCCGAATGCGGCGATGCAACCCGAGATCGCCAGAATCCAGACACCGCCGCGCCAGTCGAAGACGGCATCGTAGGTCTGGATAATCTGTCGTCTGGTCACGGTTCGCACGTCGGGCCACCTTTCGTGGAGCTTGCGGACGACGGTGTCGACCTCATCGGGATTGAGGACCTCGACGGCCATGTCGGTGCACAGATCGGACGCGACACCGAGGATTCGCCGTGCCAAGACGGTCGGCAGAACCACGAGGTCGTTGGTCAGAATGGCGGACTCGCAACTGAAGATCCCGACGACGGACGGAGCGGCAAGCTCCCCGTCCGCGCACCGGAAGGGCAGCCGTTCTCCGATGCTCAGGAATCGGGCATCGGCCACACCCTGCCCGACGACGCAGCTCCCGCCGGCGTCCATCGACAGATCTTGTCCCTGCCGGATTTCCAGGGTTTCCGGCGGCACCGATTCGGCACCCCACAATGTCAGGGTCGCTCGAGTCGGCGGGTCGTAGGAATAGCCCCACACCCGCGGTACGACCCTGCCGACGCCGCGGATCTCGCCGATCACCGCGGCTCGGTCGAGGGGGAGCAGTTCGTGCCGCCCGCCACGGACCCGCTGGACGACGATCTCGGGCGCCGACGCGAGCAAAGCCTCGGCTTCCCGGTGGTGGGCGTCGACATAGAGCACCAGTGAGACCACCGTCGCGACCAACAGCGAGTACACCGAAACCACCACCAGGGTCTTGATCGGGCTCTGCAGCAGGGTCGCGATGGCGTGGTCGAAGATCCGAAGATGCCGCTTCATGGTCGAGCCTCCGGCACCGGGTTGTCGAACGACGGCGGCGGGACCATCGAACCGGCCGGGAAGTGCTCCATCGCCGATGGGTGGTCGGAGTGAGCGGAAAAGAAGACCGCCAACGATGAGTGGCGGCAATAGCTCGCGTCGGACCACAGGGCGAGGTCGGCGAGCCCGAGCTCCGAGACCAGGCGCCGGTTCGCCGGCCGGGCCAGTTTCACCCGTTCGCAGCGAGAGGAGCCGATCAGCGCCAGGCCGACGGCGGCGGCGATCTCGAGGGTCAGCAGCCCCAGCACCGCGCGCACGAGAAAGCCTTCGCGGAGGTTCATCCCTCCTCCCACGGATACAGCGACACAAAATAGACCAGCAACGCATCGATGCCCCGTTCATCGACCAGGTACTTCCAGGCCGGCATCTGCAGCGGTGGCACCGGGCCGTCGGGTTCGAGCTTCGCCGAGTACCGTCCGATGCGGATGATCTCCTCGGCGTTGGCGAACCGGGCCGTCACGACGGCCAGCCGTTCGATCTCGGGGGGGTCCTTGAGAGCCGTCAGGTCGACTTCGTTCTGCACCAATTCGATAAAGGCCTCCGCATCCTCGGGCGAAGCCAGGAAGAACTTCTGTGCGGTGGTTGCGTGATCCGGCACGGTGGCCTTGGTCGAGTTCGGGTTTTCGATTCCACCCCGGCCCTCGGGTCCGTGGCAGGTGACGCAACCCTTCTGAAGGTAAAGGTAGGCTCCGAGCTCAACCAGCCGGTCCGTCTCCGGCGGGGGACCAAAGTCGGGCAGGCACAGCGGGCAGGCGATGGCCGGCGGTTCCACCGGGTCTTCGCCGGGCGCCGTGACCACGATCCACCCCCGCATGTAGAAGTGGCAGTTGCCGCACATGGACGTGCAGTAGTACTGGAAGACCCCGGAGGAGGACGCCCGAAAGCTCACGGTCTTCGAATGGCCGGGTTCGATATCCACCGGCCCCACCGAGAACGCTGGGATGTAGAAACAATGGAGGAGATCCGCGCTCCGCAGGTTGATCTCCACCCAGTCGCCCTCGGTGACGTAGAGAGTTGCAGGTTTGAAGTGCCGCCACCAGTAGTTGAGGCCGTTGACGTCACTCAGGGTCCAGACGCCGTCGGCGGCGACGCCGGTGAGATTGAAGGTCATCACCCCCGGCCGGACGTGACCGGGGCGCTGGGCGGGTTCGTAGCGGACGACCACCGCGCCGATCACGATGATCGGGATGACCAGGATGAAGGCGGCGAGGTGTTCTCTGCGCATGACGTCAACCCACGTAGAGCCGGAGCAGGACCAGGGTGATGGCCGAGCACACCACCCCGTGCGGGAGGAGGCTGCCGATCGCGGCCCGTCTCGAGGAATACAGACTACGGGCGATTGCGGCTCCGCTGGAGAGCGCTGCAGCGAGCCCGAGGAGAAGCAGGGGGATCTGAAGATAGGGAATCCAATCCGGCCACAGCGGCCGCCAGACGGCGTTCGCGGTTCCAAAGAGATCCCAGCCCCAGCCGAGCGGGTCTGAGAGCGAGGAGGTGACGTGCGAGAAGTTGACCATGATCAGAGGGAAGCTGAACGCCGCCCACGCCGCCAGACCGAGCGGCACCAGGGCATAGGAGTAGCGGACGAAGATCTCCTTCGGGCGGACGTCCCCGCCGCCGCCGAGCGCTCGGCCGATCAGCGCGGCCGCGTACCAGAGTGCGGGCATCGCGACCAGGGAGGCGAACCACACCGCCACCGAGTGAATGGCAAACCCCCCCCAGTTGCCCATCTCGGTGACGTTGGCCCACTCCTTGACGGTGGCCCACGGGCCGAGCAGGGTGATCGAGTACGCGATCACCAGCGTGATCATGATGAAGGCCATCCAGGCCTCGTCGTAGCGGTGGATCACCGTGTCCGAACAGAACGGCCGGGCACGAAGACCGAGATTGTCGTTGGGACACGCCTTGATGCACTCCATGCACAGCCCGCAGTAGTTGTTTCGGCTCAGTTTCGATGGATTGACGAGCCACGGGCAGCCCCAGGCGGCGCTCGTTCCGAGGACGCAGGAGTGGTCTTCACAGCTCGCGCAGACCGCCGGGTCGCGCGACCGAATCTCGGTCATCGCGGCCATGGAGTACAGGCTGATCCACGAGTTGAGCGGGCACAGGTAGCGGCAGAACGTGCGTCGGCGAAAGACCGCGTGGATCACCAGCGCGACGGCCAGCATGGCGCCGAGCACCGCCGCGGTCAACGCCGGGCGGGTGACGAGAATCGTCGACATCGTGCACATCAGGAGAAAGAGAAAACCCTGCACCCACATCCCCGAGAGCCGGCGCGGCCAGGTCCGGTTGAGGCTCCCCGAACGCAGGGATTCGGAGCGATCCGCACCGGGTTGCACGGTCACCAGCCGCCGGCGGGAAAACCACTCGCCGAAGAAGGGCAGCGGGCAGGCGAGGCACCAGACGCGACCACCCAAGGGCACCAAAACGGTGATGAGCAGAAACCACCACAGGATCCAGACCACGGTCACGATGATGTTCCGGTTGCCGATGGGCGAGCCCAGAAGACCGGCGACGATAAAGAAGAGCAGGATCACGACGTTGGGAACGACCAGAGCGAACTGAAACCAGCGGCTCTTGACGAGGCGCTGAAACCGGGCGGAGCCGGCAAGCAGATCGATCCGCTTCGACGTCCCGCCGCCGATTTCGGCCCATCCACCGCCGCGTCTGGGGTGAACGATCATCAAGACCAAGGCCGACAGCGCCACGCCCCAGGTGCCCACGACCCCGGCCCGGTATGGAATGTTGGGCCGGACCACCAGCTCCCCCTGCATGAACGGGTGCAGCGTTCCACAGGTCACCGAGCAGCGATAACGGTACTTTCCGGGACGCCGGGCGACAAAACTGACCTCCTCGACGTCGTGGAAATCCTCCCCCGTCGACGGCCGGCGCAGCCTGAAACCGAGCTTCCCGGGTCTGATCTCGGCCTCGATGTCGTGGCCCTCGAGGAAGAACCCGTGGACCACGTCCAGGGAGGCGAGGCGGAGCTCGACGACATCGCCCGCATCGACCAGGATCCGGTTCGGGGTGAATCCGTACTGGCGGGCCACGATGGAAACCTCGCGAGTGGTCGCCGGCGCCGGATCGTGGACGCCGAGAGCCAACATCGCCAGACCGCAGCCCACAGCCACCAGCCCCGCGGGCCAGTAATCGGCGATCTGGCGAACCCGGCGTCCTAGAGGCATCTCGGCTCCCTGCGCTCGCGCGGCTCCTTCTTATGTCCCGGTCTTGGTTGCGTACTTCGCCTTGGTGATGACCGCGTCAACATCCACCGCGGCTCCCCGGCTGACGTTGACCCTCGTCGTTCCCCCCTTCTGTTTGAGCTTCTTGTGCCAGACGCTGAGCTCGTACTCGCCCGGCGGCACGTCCTCGATGGCGAACGCTCCCCGCCGGCTCGTCGGGTCGAGCGTGATCCGGGAAAACCACGGGCTCTTGACGACGACGATGTAGGCCGCCATCTCGAGGTGGAGCTTGCACAGGGTGATGACGGTTCCCGCCTCGGCGAAGGTGTGGTCCACCGCCACCCCCTGGCCCCAGGTTCCGATGTCGAGCGTCTCACCGGTGCGGTCATCGAGAAAGTAAACGTTGTGTTCGTCGTTGTCGTTGTTGAGAAAGGTGACGGTCGTCCCTCGTTGGACGGCGAGGACGTGCGGGATGAAGACCAGCCCGCGCTGATCCATCTCGGCGGTCGCCGCAGCCGGCGGCGGATCCTCCCCGCCGACCCGGTCGAGAGAGATGACGACATCGAGATCGTGCTTGGGACCCTCGGTTCGAAGCGCCGCCTGCTCGACGGTGACCGATCCCTGAACGGTCCCGCAGCCGTCGCATCCGAGCGCCTCGGGAGCCGCTGCCGTACAGGCAACGATCAGGACCGACGCGCAACCGGCTGCCAGCGGTCTCCGGAACGGCCCGGGACAGCCCGAACTTCGAACCCCGTCCGGTCGCCTAGAACGATGCGGCCAACAGGACAAACAGTGTCTTGTCAAAACCCTCCTCCAGTTCCGCCCCCTTGAAGTAGTGCGCGACCTCGACGACGCAGAAGATGTTGGGTCGGA
>JAHECW010000299.1 GCA_024641545.1 Acidobacteriota bacterium | reverse complement strand
CCAGCAGCCACGCCTGAATGACGGTGACCACACCCCCGAGCCAACCGAAGGTGACGCTCAGAATGAGCGACGTGCGGTGGGCTCGGGCCAGATCGAGAATCCGACGATCGAGGTGCATCGCAATTCAGGATACGCCGCTCAAGAACCCAGTGACGACGAACCGAAAGGCCATGAAACATCCGACGTTGGTAGTTCTTGTTGGTGAGGCCTCAGTAGTGCAGATGCGTCTCCGGGGTAATTCGCTTCCTGAAGATCCAATAGGTCCAGGCCTGGTAGACGAGGACCACCGGCACCAGCAGGCCGGCGACGATGCTCATGACCTTGAGGGTGTACGGACTCGAGGCCGCGTTGTAGATGGTCAGGCTCCAGTCGGGATCGAGGCTCGAGACCATGACCCGCGGAAAGAGCGCGATGAAGACCGTGACCGTGGCGAAGACGACCGAGATCGCGGTGAGGATGAAGCTCCATCCGTCGCGCCGGTTCGAGATCGTCCAGCGGCCGGCGAAGAGCGCCAGCACCGCCACCGTCGGCACCACGCCCGGGTCGAGACCGAGGCGCTCGTGGACATCGGTCATCCAGTAGGTGCCGGCGACGAAGAGGAAGAGGAAGAGCACCGCCGGATACCAGATCACGCCCGCGTAGACCCGCGCCCGATCCTCGAGGCCTCCGCCCAGCTTGAGGGTCAGGAAGGTGGCGCCGTGCAGGGTGAAGAGCGTCAGCGAGGCGAGACCGCCGATGAGGGCGTAGGGGTTGAGCAGGTTGAAGAACCCGCCGACATAGTTCATGTTGCCGTCGATGGGCACGCCGCGGATGAGGTTCGCCAGCGCCACGCCCCAGAGGAGGGCCGGGATGGCGCTGCCGAAGAAGATCACCCAGTCCCACGTCGTTCGCCAACCGGGCTCGTCCATCTTGGAGCGGAACTCGAAGGCGACCCCGCGGACGATGAGCGCGAGGAGCATGAGCACGAGGGCGAGGTAGAAACCGGAGAAGAGGGTGGCGTACCAATGCGGGAAGGCGGCGAACATGGCCCCGCCGGCGGTGATCATCCAGACCTCGTTGCCGTCCCAGACCGGACCGATGGTATTGACGATCATCCGCCGCTCGGTGTCGTTCTTGCCGAGGAACGGATGCAGGATACCGACGCCGTAGTCGAAGCCTTCGAGGAAGAAGAAACCGACGAAGAGCACGGCGATGAGCGCGAACCAGAGTGTGTTGAGATCCATCTCGTCCTCCCTTCCCTAAACCGCACCGACCGGGGCCGCCGCGGTCGCGTCATCGTCGGGGACTCCGGCGCCGGCGAACTTCCTGAGCAGCACCACATCGGCCACCATGAGCACCCCGTAAACCAGGGTGAAGGCGATGAGCGAGAACATCACCTCGCCGACACCGACCGAGGTCGAGACCGCGTCGGCGGTCTTCTGCAGCCCGAAGACGATCCACGGTTGGCGGCCGACTTCGGTGAAGATCCAGCCCGCGCTGTTGGCGATGTATGGAAGGGCGATGGCCCAGAACATGAGCTTGAGATAGAGAGAGTTTTCGGGCACGCCCTTCCGCGCCGCTGTCCACAGCCCGAAGGCCGCCAGCGCAAACATCGCCATTCCGGCGCCGACCATGATGCGGAAGGTCCAGTACGAGATGGCGACCGGCGGCACGTAGTCGCCGGGGCCGTAGGTGATCTGGTACTCGCGTTGGAGATCGTTGATCCCCCTGACCTCGCCCGAAAAACGGTTGAAGGCGAGGAAGCTCAGCAACCCGGGAACCCGGATGGCGAAGACATCCCGGCGTTCCTTTTCGTTTCCGATGGTGAACAGCGACATGGCGGCCGGATCTTCGGTCTCCCAGAGCGCTTCGGCGGCGGCCATCTTCATGGGTTGGATCCGGGTCATGTACTGGGCCTGGCTGTGACCGACGAGCATCGACAGGACAACGCCGATGGTCGCGTAGAGGACGCCGATCCTGAACGAGCGTTTGAAGACTTCGAGCTGGTCGGATTGCCGCAGCAGGTGCCAGGCCGAGATCCCGGCGACAAAGAACCCCGCGGTGGCCACCGCGGAGAAGAAGACGTGCGGCCACTGGACCCAGACATGACCGTTGCCGAGCAGGGCGAAGAAGTTGTCCATCTCGGCGCGGCCGTTTCTCAGGACATAACCCACCGGCTTCTGCATGAACGAGTTGGCGACCAGAATCCAGAGCGCCGAGATGTTGGAGCCGATGGCCACCAGCCAGATCACCACCGCATGGAGCGGCTTCGAGATCTTGTCCCATCCGAAGATCCAGATCCCGATGAAGACCGACTCGAGATAGAAGGCGAGCAGGGCCTCGATGGCGAGGGGCGCGCCGAAGATGTCGCCCATGAAGCGCGAGTACTCCGACCAGTTCATCCCGAACTGGAACTCCTGGACGATCCCGGTGACCACCCCCATGGCGAAGTTGATGAGAAAGAGCTTGCCCCAGAACTTCGTCATCTTCTTGTAGGTCTCATCTCCGGTCTTGACGTAGATGGTTTCGAAGATCGCGACCAGCACGGCGAGGCCAAGTGTCAATGGAACGAAAAAAAAGTGGTAGACCGTTGTGATCGCGAACTGCAGGCGTGCGAGGATCACGACATCCATACGAGTCCTCCTTGAGAGAAACGGCCCCGGGCGAGTGATCGCAGCCGGGGATTGAAACAGAATCTCGAATTCTGGCGTGGGTCGAGGGATGATCGGGGTGGTTCCGAACCGGTCAAGCGATATTGGGAATTACTACTCCACATCGTCTCTTAATGATGAAGTATAGCACCGCAAAGTCAATC
>JAHECW010000181.1 GCA_024641545.1 Acidobacteriota bacterium | reverse complement strand
GAGGCGTCATCGGAGTCGGTCGCAACAGTCTGCCGCCGGCGAGCCCGCCCACTCTCGATCTCGCCGCCGCGGTGGACTGGCTTCTCGGCGCAGCGGACGGCGCCGGTCTGTGGCAGGACAGCCCGACGACCCGCAGCCGCGACTCGGCCGCCGCCATCGCGGCTCTCGATGTTTTCGGCGGTCACCCGGGCGAGGTCGCGGCGGCGCTCGACGCACTCGTCTCGATTTCCTCCGACGCTACCGAGCTCGAGGCGTGGCGCGCCGAACCCCTCGCCCGTCACGCCTACCCTGAGGCCGCGATCCTCGTCGATCAGCTTGCCTCCTGGGTTCTCGACGAGGGTGAATGGGGCGCTGGGCTGCGCTACGCCGGCGACACCGTCACCACCGCGCGCGCCGCGCGGTCTTTGGCCGCCGGCGGCCGCGGCACCGAGGCAGGCCAGGCGCTCGCCTGGATCTTCGACCGCCAGAATTCCGATGGCGGCTGGCCCTGGCGGGCAGGCGGCCCGAGCGCGGTCGGCCCGACGCTGGAATCGATCAGCTCGGCGGTTACCGTCGATCCGCAGCACTGGAACGATCCGTCAATTCAGGACGCCCTCGCCTGGCTCCTCGCCCGGCGGACCCAGGGCGGTTTCGGCGAGCCCCACCCCGATGTCGCGCAGACCTCACTCTTCCTCTCTGCGGTCCACGGCCAGGCCCAGAATCACGAGATCATCGACGACGCCATCGCATTTCTGGCGTCACGGCAACGATCCGACGGCAGCTGGGGTGCGAGCATGTTTCAGACCGCGGGAGCCGTGGCGGCGCTGGCGCCCTATGTCCAGCCCGACCTCGCGGTCTCCCCGTCGGAGCTGCTCGTCGAACCGGAGAGCCCCTTTGTCGAAGACCCGCTCACCCTGCGCGCGGCGGTCCACTCGCGCAACGGCGACGTCCCCGCCGGCGCATCCTACCGGTGGGAGGTCATCGACGCATCGCAACACCTCATCGCCACCCTCGACGGCGTCCTGCCGTCGATCCCGGCCACGCTCTTCGCCACCGTCAGCGACAGCTGGGATCTCCGCTATCAGGTTGCACCCGGAACCTACACGTTCAGATTCACCGCCGATGCCCTGCAGGAGATCGTCGAATCCGACGAAACCAACAACGCGGCCGAGCTCCCGGTCACCTTTGTTGCGCACACCGACTGGATCGATCTCGTGCTCTCTCCGGATGCGGTTGCCGCCGCGCCGGATGTCATCGGCTCGGTGCCGCAGACCGTGGTCATCGACGGGGTGGTGAGAAACACCGGTTGGGCCGAGGCGCCGGGCGCGGCCATCGCAGTGATGGAGGCTGGATCGTCCACCCCCCTCGCGACGACGACCGCCAACGTCCCGAGAAACGGCGAGGCGCCGTTTCGGCTCATCATCGAGCTCGCCGAACCGCGACCCCATCAGCTCGCGGTCGTTGCCGATCCCGACGATCTGCTCAACGACGTCGATCCGAGCAACAACCGCGTCGAGCTCGACCTCGTCGTCGAACCGACCTTCGACCCCGGCGTCGTCGCGGGCAGCCCTGCGGTGACGCCGGCATCGGGTGTCGCGGCGGGTGACCTCGTCGTCATCGCCTTCGACGTCGTCAACCTCGGAACCCAGGCTCTCTCCGGCCTCCAGATCGGCATCTCCGCAACCATCGGAGACCCGCCGACCACGTTGCCGCTCCAGCTCCTCGAGATCAACGAAGAGCTCGATCCCGGCGAGACCAGAGCCGTGACCTTTGAATGGCGGCCGCCCAACGCCGACCCGGAGCTGAATCTCCGCATCGAGATCGATCCCTCCCAGTTGGTCAACGACATCGACCGGGGCAACAACTCGGCCGAGATCGTCTTCGCGGTGGCCCCGAGTCCGTTGCCCAACCTCGTCGCCGATCACGCCACCGTCGTCTTCGATCCCGAACCCGCCATCCAGCACGGGCTCGCCCACATCTCGGCCACGATCTCCAACCCCACCGACAACGCGGCCGGCGCCTTCGCCGCGCGAATCTGGATCGACGAAATCGGCACCGGCAACCTGGTCGCAGAGACCATCGTCCCAGGCATGGCCGCGGGTGCAACAGTCGTCGTTGACGGCGACTGGATGGTCGACGAGATGGCCGACCGTCTGGTCTGGATCGAAGTGGACGGCGACGACGAGGTGCCGGAGTTCAACGAGGGCGACAACCGGGACTTCAGGATCCTCGACGTTTCGACGATTCCTGATCTGGTCGTCACCTCGGGGCAGGTGAGCATCGACCCGCGGCTCCCGCGGACCGGAGATCTGGTGCACCTCGAGATCGCCGTCGTCAACACCGGCGACCAGCCGGCGAGCAGCATCGAGATCGAGCTCCGCATCGCCGATGGGGCGGTGATCGACACTTCAATGATCGCCCTGATCGAAGGGGGCTCCGCCGAGACGGTGTCGATTGACTGGCCCACCGACGGGGTCGTCGGCGACACGACGCTGCAAATCTTGGTTGATCCATCCGACTCCATCGAAGAGCTCGACGAAGACAACAACGCCGTCGATCTCGTGGTTTCGGTCCAGGACGCCGATCTCTGGGTCAGCGAACGCTATCTTTCGCCAAACGGCGACGGAATCAAGGACTCGACCACGATCAACTTCCGCGACGGCGTTACCGCCATCGGGGTCATCGACCCGCGGGGCGACGTCGTCCAGGTCCTCGATACCGATCCCTCGGGCCGGGCGGTGTGGAACGGCCGGAGAGCCGACGGCGCCGCGGTTCGAGACGGCCATTACGAACTCGTCGCCGATGGTCTGAGGTCGTGGGTCGACGTCGATCTCAACGCCACGACCATCACCGATGACATCAGGCAGCCGATGATCGTAGGTCTGGTTTCGAAGACGTCCACCCACTGGGCCTCCGAGCTCACGTCCTTCACCCCCTCGCCCGTCGACGGGATCGTCTATCTGACCGAGAAGCTCAGCAACGCCTATGGCGACTCCAAGATGTGGCGGTGGGACGGCGAGCGCCTCGAGGACGTCATCGACTGGCCGGCGGGCCACTGGACGATCCACGAGATGTCGGCGCAAGAGGATGTCTTCATAACCGGTAGCGCCATCTACTCGCTGGTTCGTTTCCCGGGACCGGTGATCGATCCGCTGCCGGCCCCGCTGGCCGCGGTCGACACACCCTCTTTGTCTCCCGATGGCGAGTGGATCCTGTGGGTTGACCAACGAGATCTGCAGGCCGAGCGCTGGGTCGTACTCCAGCGCACTCTCGACCTGGGTGAGACCTACGATTTCGGGCCGTTCAGCTCAGGCGGCGCGAGCCCCTGGACTCACGAACCGACAGTTCACTGGGGACCGGACGGCGGCGCGGCCGTCGTGACCATGAACAACCTGCCGAACGGTCCGGGCGAGAAGGGTGCAGCGCTGGTCATCGATCTCGACGACCCGCCGACGATCCGTGAGCTCACCCTCGATCGAGCATGCGGGCGGGTCAACCTCAACGGTTACGAACGGCAGGTCGCCGCGGCGGTGGATTTCGAGGCGAGCGAGCTCATCTGCACCCGGGACTCGATGCAGTCGCTCTTCATCGTCGATCTCCAGACCGGGTCCACCGAGGCGGCCATCGACCTCCCGGTCATCACCGGCAACGAGCCCGATTGGTACCGGCTGTCCAACGACGGACGAGTGGTCGACGTCGACAAGACCTATCCCGAGCTCAAGACCACTGCCGTCGATCTCCCTCCTCCAGCCCGGTATGACTGGCAACGAGGGCTCAAGATCACCCTCGGCGCAGACGGCACCGGATACAGCTCGCGGTGGTCGCCCCGCGACCGGTACACCTGGTCCGGCGGCGCCGACCTCTTCAGGTACTACACCCCCGCCGCCAATCTCGCGGTGACCCTCGACCCGGTCGTTCGGTTCGGTGGCAGCGGGATTGATCTCTTCCTCACCGTCACCGACGCGAACCTGGATGCGTATCGCCTCGAGTACGCACCCGCTTCGAGCCCGGAAAACTTCGAAGCCCTCGGCCAACCCGCCCGCGGGACCATTTTCGGTGAGAACTGGGGCACCTGGATCCCGCCCACCCGGGGTACCTGGCGGATCCGGCTCACGGCGGTGGATCTCGCCGGCAATGAACGCAGCGTCAGCAGGTGGGTGACCTGGAACGGGGTGAGCGACATCGCCGGTCTGTGGCCCGAGACACACCACCTCTCCCCTGCGGCCAGCCCCGGGGTTCAAGACCAGCTGGTCTGGAGGTACACCGTTCTCCGCCCCGCGCAGCTGCTCTTCGAAATCACCGACGAATCCGGCTCGCTCATCCGCAGCATCCCTGTCGGCGCCGCACAACCGGGGCCGACGACAACGACGTGGGACGGTCGCGACGACGCCGGCCGGCCGGTCCCCGACGGCGATTACCGATTGACCTTCCGCGGCGCCGAGTGGCCCGTGGTCGTCGACAACACACCGCCGGTGGCGAGCTTCGAAATCGGCGACAACGGGATCCGGCCGACCGCCGACGAGATCGCCGCCGCCGGCGACATGGTTCCACCCATCGATCTCACACGATCCGCCCTCTTCAGCCACAGCTCGTGGTCGGTGGCCGACGAAAACCTCGAGCTCGCGGTCTTTGAAACCCGCCACGTCGATGCGACCGAATGGGCGCCGGCGTCGGCGATCCCGCTCTTCGCATCGGTCTCGACCCCCGCCTCCCGCGCGGCGGAGGTGCGCGCAGAGTGGTGGTCCGAACGCGTGATCCGCCAGGTGGCAACGGATCGCGCCGGCAACCGCTCGGTGGCCGAGCGCCTTCACCGTGAGGAACAACTCGCCGCAGCCTTTGCCGAGCCGCCCTGCCGCAGCGATGACGAACCGTGCCTCTTCCCGGACCGTCCCGATGTCAACGCGATCCGAGACGCGGATGGCCTGATGGACGATCCCGTCGCCGTACTCTGGCCCGACTACTCCACCTTGCTGGTCCAATCCACCCTCTGGGGCGACTGGCGCGACAGCTTACGGTTGGAGTTCCGCGCCCCAGGCGGCAGCGGTGGGCCGCCGGGCGACTGGCAGCCGGGCGCGCTGACTGCGGCGGGTCAGCTCATATGGAGGAAACCGAGGGTTCTCACCGGCAACCCGGTCCAACCGACCGGCACGCTCGGCGCGAAGGTCCTGCCGATCTACTGGGATCACCCCGGGCTGCCGCTGCGACCGTATGAGGTGCGACTGGTCGCCGAGAATCGCGACGGCGTCGAGTTCACCACGCCCATTACCGTCGTGGTGCCGAAGGCGCCCCTGGTCGTCGAGTACCTGAGCACCGATGCCGGCGGCGACCACTTCCGGGTCCACAACATCAGCGCCGCAAGGATCGACGAGATCATCCTCAAGGGCAGCGCTGACGCGCTCTCCTGGCTGAACGCAGCCGAAGTGGGCACTCTCGAACCCGGTCTCTCAGCCCTGGTGACCACCGGCTGCGGCTTCCTCGAGGCCGCCATCAACGGGATCATCACCAACTGGGTCCGGGTCGACGGAGTCGACCCCTGGGGCGCGGTGCAGACTTCGCTCCCGGCGTCCTTCCAGCGCGCCGGGCCGCCGGTCGCCGTGAGCCGGGCGAGCTTCTCCATGAATCGCGGCGGCTGCGCCGCCGGTTCACCGCCGTCCATGGGGATGATGGGCTACGATCCCGGAATCGTTCGACCGTCGGAGTGCAGCTCATGGTCGTGCGAGCTCGGATGGTATTCAGCGGGCAACCTGGTGGATCTCCAACTCCAGGTCCCGGCCACGGACCCCAGCGGCGTCGCGGTGGCGGGCTACGAGCTTCTCATCGACGGCAGCGTCGCTGCCGGCGCCCCCGATCTTGAACCCGGAACCACCAGGAGGGTGGTCCTCGACCTGCAGGGGCTGGATGAAGGCGAACACCTGGTCAGCGAACGCTATCTCTTCGCGCCGGGTGAACAGGGCATGCTCTCGACTTGCGTCCGATCCGCCGAGCTCCACGTCGACCGGACGGCAGCGGTGTCGATTACCAGCCCGGCCGAAGGCCAGACCCTGTGCCCCGACCAGGGCCTGGTGCCGATCGTCTCCAGCGTAGGAGAGGAAACGTGGAGCGAGGCCTTCCTCATCGACGGGTCGACCACCGGCGTCACCGTCCATCCGACTACCCGCGAGCCGGTGATCTCGGTGCCGGCGTTGGCGCCCGGCAGTCATCTTCTCGAAGCGTCGATGGTGGATCTCGCCGGCAATGCGGCGTGCGGGTCGGTGGCGTTCATGAGCCAGGGCGTCGCAGCCGTCACCGGACTCGAGATCGAGCCCACTGTGTTCTCTCCGGTCAACACCATGGGACGACCGACCGCCACCCTCATCTCCTTCGGTTCGACCGCCGATGCGGTCTGGGCCGCCGAAATTCGCGACCGGTTCGGCGATGCGGTTCAGGCGCTCGCGGGGGCAGTCGCCGCCGGCGGCACCGTTTCCCTCGCTTGGGACGGCCGGGGCTTCGGCGGCGACCTCGTGGATGACGGCGCCTACGGCCTGTGGATCCGACTGGAGTCGGACTGCGGTGCGATCTTCGAGACGCCCGAACCGCTGCCCGAGATCACGGTGGACACCCAGGGCCCGGCGGTGGTCGTCACCAACCCGTGGCCCGGGGCTCAACTCGGAATCGCCATCGAGCTCCAGGCCCTGATCACCGACTCCCACTTCGAATACTGGGAAGCACGGCTCACTCGGCCCCCGCCGGTCCCGGGGGATCCGATTGTGATCGCCTCGAGCGACCGGCAGTCCACCGACCCGTACAACGTGCTCGTGCGGTGGCCGGTCTCGAGTCTGATCGCGGGAGACCACATCCTGGTCGTCGAGGCCAACGACCGCGCCGGCAACCGGACTCTCGCCGAAGAAATCCCGATCGAGGTGCAGACCTTCGAACTGATCGCGACCTTCGAGGCCACCCCGATCTACTTCTCGCCCAACGGCGACGGCAGTGCCGACGACGTCGACTTCGTGTTCGAGTTGCTCGAGCAGGCCGAAGTCACCCTCGATTTCGAGGGCTGGATCGAGCTCATCGCGAATTCGGTCTTTCCTCCCGGCGCCACTCACCACGCCCAGTGGGACGGAATGGATTCGGACCAGAATCCGGCGCCCGATGGTGTCTACAGTTTCACCATCGAAGCACATGACCTGATGGTCGGCGCATGGGAAACCGATCACGCGACGGTCATCGTCGATCGGACCCCGCCCGACGTGGTCGTCTCGTCACCACAGGACGGCACCCTCACCGCACTCCCGGTGACGATCGCAGGTTTCACCGATGACCAGCACGCCGACACCTACGCGATCGTGCTCCACCATCCCGATGGTTCGACCACCGAGACCTCGACAGGACCGGGCAACTGGCTGCCCACCGGCGCGATCACCCGTGACGATCTGACCGACGGCCAGTATCGGATCACCGTCACCGCCACCGATCTCGCCCTCAACTCGACCGCCGTCGAGCACGAGTTCGCGATCGACGACACCGCGCCATCGGTGCAGATCACCTCGCCCGGTGTCGGCGCCGCACTCGACCCGATAGCTGAGCCTTTCGTCCTCCGCGGCACCATCGGCGCGGCCCACCCGCAAAGCTATTCGTGGTGGATTGCCGAAGGCGCCTCGCCCGGGCCGGGGGACTTCATCCTGGTCTTCGACGAAGGCCTCGCCGCCGCCGGGACCGTCGAACACCTCTGGACGGGTCCGCCCCCGGCCGACGGCATGCACACCATCCGCCTGCGGGCCCTCGATCAACTCGGCCGCACCTCCGAAGACCGACGCATCATCACCATCGACAGCGCCTCACCGGTTGTGGAGATCTGGAGTCCGGTCGGCGGCACGGTCGTCACCGAACCGACCGTGATCGCCGGTTCGGTCGATGACGCGAACATCTCGCACTGGACGCTCGAGGAGATCGGCGCCGGCGGGAGCGTGCGGCTCCTCGCCGCGGGGTCGTCGCCTGCGTCCGACGAGCTCATCGCCTGGGACCCGCTCCCGGCCGACGGCGACTTCACCCTCCTTCTGTCGGCGTTCGATCGCGCCGGGCACTCGAGCGAGGCGACGGTCAATGTCGCGGTGTCGGTGCTCCCCCCGGGGATGCCCATCGGCCTCACCGCGGTGGTCGTCAACGGCCGCGACGTCGAGCTGACCTGGCAGCCGGGTCCGGGTCCGGCCCCGGTGGGCTACCACATCGACCGAAACAGCGTCAGGATCACCGTTTCGCCGGTGGCGTCGGCGGCTCTCACGGATCCCCAGCTCCTCGATGGCTCCTACACCTATCGGGTGATCGCCATCGGATCCCAGGGACGCGAGAGTGAGCCATCCGAATCCGCATCGGTGGTGGTCAACCTCACCCCGCCGGCGGTGGCGATCACGTCACCCTCGAATGGCGACCGGATCGGCTCGGAGGTCGCAATCTACGGCACGGCGTTCTCGGCCGACGATTTCGCTTTCTGGAATGTGTCGGCACGCGCGGCCGGCGTACCCGACTGGATCGTCCTCGGCACCTCGAGCGCGCCGATCATAGGGGGGTTCATGACCACTTGGATCACCCAAGTGGCGCCGTGGGCGGATGGTCCGCACGAGCTTCGTCTGAGCGCCGAGGACACCTTCGGCAACCGGGCTGAGAGGATGATCTCGGTGATCGTCGACAACAGCCCTCCTGACCCCGGTCCGGCCAACCTCGAGGCGCAACTGCTGGCCCTCGACGGCGACGGTCTCGTCAACGACATCCGGCTGAGCTGGGCCCAGGCCCCTGCGCCACCCGATCTCGCCGGTTTCTATCTCTATCGCAACGGTCTGCTCGCCAACGCCGGCGGCCCGGTCATCGGTGACCCGACTCCCTACCTGGTGACCGGCACCGGCTATGACGACAAGGACTTGCCGGACGGGACCTACACTTTCACCGTCGCCGCCGCCGACACGGCCGGTAACCTCTCGGCGCTGTCGAACCCGGCCGGACCGATCACCGTGGATCTTCGCCGGCCGCACGCGATGATCGTCGAACCCGCCCACGGGACCGAATTCGAAGGCGCCATCGAAATCGTCGTCGAGTGTGAAGACGACGACGTGGTCTCGCTCGACCTCGACTACAAGCTCGGGTCCGAGCCGGACTGGACACCCATGGCGCCGACCTTCACCGGTCCTCCCTACGTGGCGCTCTTCAACCCGCCCTCGAACGAGGTCTGGTCCGTGCGGGCTCTGGCTGGCGACGCTCTCGGTCCGGACCCGGCGCCGCACATCATCCAGCTCACCGCCGCCGATCTCCCGCCGACCGCGCCGATTCGGCTCACCGCACGCGTGGCGGGCGATCGGGTCACCCTGACCTGGATCGCACCGCCCGACCCGGCGGGTGATCTTGCGGGGTACGACATCGAGCGCGATGGAATCGTCATCAATGCCGTGCCGATCCCGCCGGACACCCTGCTCCATGTCGATGCCGATCTGACCGACGGGGCCTATGAGTACCGGATCGTCGCCGTCGACCAGGCCGCGCAGCGAACCTCGACGGAGCCTGTGACAGCAACGGTGCTGACGCCCTTCTGGACCTGGATCCAACCGGTCGGAACCACCGATTCGGTCACGCTGAGCGGCGGGGGCGCCCACCCGCTGGGGGCGGTGGAGATCGAACGTATTGTCCCGGGTGAAGGGATCCAAACGGTTGCGATCATCGGAGCGGACGACGGCGGCGCCTTCGAGCTCGACGACCTCGGACTCGACCCGGGAACCAACCCCCTCACCGCCACCAGCAGCGATGACGAGGGCAACACGAGCCGGGTTTCACTGCCTCTCCTGATTGTCTCCCACCCGCCGCCGGCGCCGCCGGAGAATCTCACGGCGGTTCCGACCGGCAACGATGTGGCCCTTTCCTGGACGACGCCCGCCGATCCGGAGAGCGCGGGATTCAGAATTCTGCGCGAGGGATCGCCGATCAACGAGACCGTTTCGGCGCTCGTCTACGACCCCGCCATTCACTTCCTGGATGCCTCCGACGGCGATCTCGGGAGTTGGGGGCTGGTGCTCGACGCCGACCCGGCAACCGGTTGGGCGCCGACCCGGGTCCCGTCCCTCGGCACGCCGGAGTGGTGGGCCTGGACCTGGCCCGATCCGGTCGAGATCGACGAGATCAGCATCGGCTGGTTGCAGACCGATCCACCGCAGGTCTTCGACATCGACGTTCTCGCCGGCGGTGGGTGGCTCTGGTTGACGAGGTTGAGCTGGGATGGTCAGCCGACCGTGCTCGTACCTGCTGGAGTCACGGCATCGGGGGTCCGGATCAGAATCCCCATGACCGGTTTCTGCGGCACTGCATCGTGCCTGCCCGAACTCGCCGAGATCGGCGTTACGAGCCTGACACGGACCACAGCAAACACCTACCTCGACGAGAGTCTCCCAGAGGGTGTCCACAGCTACGAGG
>JAHECW010000031.1 GCA_024641545.1 Acidobacteriota bacterium | reverse complement strand
CCACCGCGGGCAGGTCGACCGGCGCGAGACGCGCCTCAGCCGGCCGAGACAGATCGAGCAGACGCCGAATCATCGCCGCGATTCGCTGCGCCTGATTGACGATCTGCTCGAGCATCGAGACGTGCACCTGATCCGATTGCGCCTTGCGCAGCAGGTATTGGGCATTGCCGGTGATGACGTTGAGCGGCGTTCCCATTTCATGGGCCAAACCGGAGGCGAGCTGTCCGAGCATGGATGCCTTCTCCGCCTGGACGAGTTCCCGCTCCACCGCGGCGAGGTCTGCGCCGAGCTCGTCGATGACGTTGACGAGGTCGTCGTACTCCGCGACTCGGCGGGTCGCCGGCTCGACTCTGAGCGGGTCCTTCTGAGCCCGATCAGGGTCGAGCAACGCGCGGCGGAGGTCGAGGAGCGGTCGCGCCAGCCAGCGCGAACCGAGCAAGAGAATGGCCACGGCTGCGGCGAGAGCGAAGGCGATCGACCAGCCGAGATACCGGTACCGGTTCTTCAGACCGAGCAATCGGTCGCCGGCATCGGCGCTGACCACGACGCCCCAGTCGGCTTCGGTCAGCCGGTGCACGAAGCCGAGACGCTCCTTGCCCGAAACGAGGCTGACAAAACGGACCTCCCCGACCTTGCCCGCCGTGAAACCCTTGATCGGCGGGTTGGCCCTGAGATCGGTCCCCTGTTGGGAGAGCGCGAGGTCGGAGTAGAAAAGCAGATTCCCGCTCCGCTCGACGACGTAGAGGTGGCGGTTGAGCCTGCCGTGGGTCCACGCCCGAAGCTCGCGGTGGAGGACGGCGGGGTCGAGGACCGCCACCGTTCTGACGGCGCCATTCTCGGGTCCGAGGAAGAGCACCGTCGGCGCGGCGTCCGCGATCCAGGGGCCGACCCGGGTCAACCCGGATCGGTCCTCCAGCAGTGAACCGTAGCCGCACGGCCGTCCCAGTCGAGCGGGATTCACCTGCGTCTCCGCGACCGTGCCGTCGGCCGACACCAGCTCCCAGTCGACACCGGCCAGGCGGGGCGGCAGGGTGGCGGTTCCCAGGGCCTCGGCGACCCGCGCCCCGTCTCGAATCTGTCGGATCAAGGTATCGAGGTAGGTGCCGGCGAGCACCGCGATGTGCTGATTCGAGTCGCGGACCTCGGCCTCCACCACCTCCACTTCGCGATGGAATCCGAACCAGGTGAGGAGCGTCAGGGGCAGAAACGGCACCAGCGCGACCAGGAGAAGCGACGCCGCCAGGATCCCGGTCAGAGAGCGTCGGCGCGCACGGTCAGGCCCCTCGCGGACCCCGACGAGCCGACCCCGGGTCCGCGGCGCGGCTGAGGCTCTCATCGGTGGAGGATAGCACCAGAACGCGTTCCGAAGCCGGGCTTGAGGGAGGCCTGGATGAAATGGCAGTTGGTGGTGCCGCCCCTTGGACCGGAGCTCTTCGGGGATTCCGGCTCCGGGCTCGTCACCTCCCTCCCGTGCACTGAAAAACCCGGAACAACCGTCGTCTCCGATTTGACGACATTCGGCAACGACGGGACCCTCTCGGGCGACACCGACTCGTCCGCAGCGGCACACCGCTGTCGTTTTCGTCGATGGCTTCGAGTCCGGCGATACCTCGGCGTGACGGGAAGTCGCGCCTGCCGCCACCAGCCTTCGCAATCGCGGCATTGCAGGAAACCGTCCACCGCGAAGCTACGACACCTTTGTTTCACCGGGAACCGATATGCTCCGTCTCGGCAGTCGCCGCGTGATCCGCTGCCCGACACGGAACGCGCGCCGCATGACCCGTTGTTCCTTGCCCTCGAGGCACCGCGCGAGACTGTCGGTGTAGACGATGCTCGCCTGCACCCTGCCGCCCAGCCTGCGCGGCAGCGCGGCGAGGGAAGCCACCGCGAGCCGGGTCTGGCCGGCGAGAACCGTGAACGGGAACATCAGCGTCGACGCGGTGACCAGAACGTACCCCTTCCCGCGCATGCCGGGATACCTGGGTCCGAACCGGAGCACCTCGCGGGTGATGGTGCGCAGCTTGTCGAGCGGACGAAGCCGATTGAACTCCGCGGCTCCGGGCGGGTTCCTGACCGCGAGTCCGTTGTGGCGATCGAAGAAGTTCTTCATGACCCCCGACATGCAGCCGATGTAGACAGGGCTTCCGAGAACCACCGCATCCGCATCCCGGAGCTTGTGGAAGAGGGGCTCGAATTCATCCTCGTGAACACACGTACCGCTCATGTAACACGACCAGCAACCGATGCAGGGTTTGATTTCGTGGTCGTAGAGGTTGATCAGCTCGGTCGAGGCACCCGCGTCCGCGGCGCCTTCAAGCACCCGTCCGCAGATCCGGCTCACCAGGCCGTCCCGGCGGGCGGTTCCGACAAAGGCAACGACATTGACCATGCTTTCCTGACCAACACCATCATACCGTTGTTGCGCGCCTCGTGATTGCGTCGGGCAACGTGCGCCCCCCTCTCGGCCGACCCCGCACGGGCCCGTGCGCGAGGTCCGCGGCCGGGCCGACGAGAACACGTGTCATGGCCACCGGTTGGGCGGCCCTGCGGCGCCGATGGAGATCTAGGGAATCACCCCGGACCACGCGGCGGTCGTCCGGAGCTCGAAATCGTCGCTCATCACCCGCTCGGTCAGGGCGGTCCGCGCCGCCGCCAGGGACGCACGCACGTTGTCGCTTTCTTTGCCCTCGGCCGGGGCTGCACGAAGCCGGGCCTCCAGCGCCGCGACCAGGTTGGGCAGGTCGCCCGACGCCCTGAAAGCGGCGATCAGCCACTCGTCAGCCAGGGCGACGGTGCCTTCCGCGGGCAGCAACAGCTCGTCCGCCAGCTGCCCTCGGCCCGCCATGATGGCCGCGGCCGCGTACCGGTTGCGCGCCTCGGTCCAACCCGGTTCGAGATCGTACGCGGAGCGGAAGGTCCGCAGCGCGTCCTCGGTCCTCCCCTGCTCGAGTTGGAGCGAACCCAGCTCGAACAGAATGTGCTGCATGCGCGGGGCGAGGTCGTGCGCGCGCTCGAGCAGCGACTCGGCCTCGTCGAATGCCGAGAAACGCCACAGAAAGGAGGCCAGCGCCACCCGCGGGCGCACGTCGAGCGGGCCGGCCGCGACCTGCCGGGTCATCTCCCGGTATGCGAGGGCGGTGAGTTGGGCGAGAGCAACGGTGCCCGCCGGTCGTGACCGGCCGATTTCGACGGTCGTGCTCAGCAACCGCTCGCGCACCTTGGGAGTCGCCGGAGTCCAGTGCCGGAGAGCGCTCCTGAACGCCGTCAGGACGCCATCCACGCCACGCGATTCCGGTCGGACCGCTCGGAGCAGCGCCCGCTCGGCCTCGAGCGTGCGCCAGGTGAGGACGGCGCTTGCGGACCCGGCCGCGGCGACCGCCACTGCGACGACCGCCCACGCGATGCGGTGCTCCGAAGCGCCGGAGTCCGGCGGCGGCCGAGAGTCGGTGCATCGCGAGTGGACCCAGGCCAGCAGCGCAGTCGCGAGCATGAGGCTGGTGAGGGTGTCGAAGAGCAGCGATCCGTGAACCACATAACCGACGGCCAGGCCGGTAAGCAGGCTGCGCTCCACCGCGCTGAATGTCTCCCCGCGCCAGACCACCAACAGGAAGGCGGCCAGGACCGAACAGAAGGCGAGAAGGACGAGCACACCGCCGGCGACGAGCCACTCCAGGAAGACGTTGTGCACCCGATCGAAGAACGGATCCTGGGTGTACAGGCGGGGATCATAGTGGCGGGCGTAGACGACGGCGAAATTTTCCTGGCCCCAACCGATCCAAGGCCGTTCGGCGGCGCCCTGGAGCGCCGCCCGCCAGGCCAGCAGACGCGACTGGGAAGTGAGCTCCGTCGGCGAAATCGCGGCGAACCTCGCGAGGACCGGACTGGTCGTGAGGATGGGGCTCTCTTTCAGGAGCACGAGGCCGGCCACCACCAGCAATCCGCCGACCGCGACCACGGTTGCGAGCCGCCTCACCCGCACCCTCTCCCGCTCCGACCACAGAATCAGGCAGGATGCCACCAACGTGCCCGCCACCAGTCCGAGCATCGTCCCCCGAGTTGCGGTGAAAAACAGCGCCGTTCCCTCGACGACGACGATTGCCCCGAGACACAGACGAGCGCGGGTGGTGGCGGCCGGGCGCAGGGCGAGGAAACCGGCGAGCCAGATGTGGAAGGCCAGGTAGGCAGCCAGGAAGCTCGGGTTACCCAGGGTGCCGTCGACCCGTCCGGCGGGGGAGTCCAGCGGGCAGGCCCCGACCAGTTGGCCGAAGGCGACGGCGGTGACGACCACGCTGGCGGTCAGAGAGAGCTGGCAGAAGCGGCGCCAGAGTCCTTCGCCCGCCAACGCAGCCGGGAGCACAAGGAAGAACGCCAGCAGATGGATGTGGGTGAACCAGCCCTCCATGCGCTCGAGATTGCCGAGCAGGCTGCGGGCGGGACAGACGCCGGCGACGTCGGCAGCGCCCAGGCAGACGACGAAGATCGCCAGCGCTGTCAGAATCGGACTCGAGCGCGGGCGCAGCGACGGGCGGGTAACCGCCAAGATCGCCCAACCGGCGACCGCAAGGTCCACCAGAAGTCGGAAGAGGTGACCTTTGGCCGACATGTAGGGGAAAACGAGAGACCTCGAGACCACACAGGGAACCCAGGCGGTTGCGAGCACGCTGCCGATCACCAGCCGGCGCATGAGGATCGAGGGTTGCACTGTGCCCTGAGAATAGCGGAGCGCACCTGGACCCGTCGACCCTGGTTGCCCAGGTCTCATCGTGGTACACTCCGGGCGCCTTATCTCAGAAAAGTCAAACCCGCCGTTCGGATTCGGAAACACATTTGTGAGATCCGCCACAGGAAGGGGACACAGACCATGAGGAAAATCGCGCTTCTGGTCGGATTATTGGCGATCGTGGGCTTCGTCATGGCGCAGGAGAAACCACCGGCGCCGGCCATGGCGGAGCTGCCGACGGTCCCGTGCAATCTGGTGTACGTAGCTCACGACTGGGACTTCGCGGTCTCGGACCAGGGCTTCGCCACCACCACCTGTGATGTCACGGGGGGCGGTGGGGAGGTCTGGGCTTGGGGAACCAGCACCATCTCCGGCGCACCGGGCACCGTGTGGGGAACTGTTCTCGCCGGCAACTACCCGAACAACGCCGGCGAGGGGCTGCTGTCGCCTCCTTTCGAAGTAACTGTCGCTACCGACAAGATGGAGATCCTGAGCTACCTCCAGACCGAAACCAACTACGACGGCGTCAACGTCAAGGTGAACGACGTGGTGCTGCAGCCGAGCCCGGTCTACAACGCCACCGTCAGCCTCAGCGCCACCTTCTACGCCTACTGTGTGGACAACCAACCCGGCTGGACCGGCTCCAGCGCGACCCCGTCGCAAAACTGGATCCAGCAGTGCTTCGACCTGTCCGCCTATACCGGTCAGACCATCCAGGTCCGGTTCGACTTCGGCTCCGACACCTCGGTCGCCTACCCCGGCTGGTATCTCGGCTACGTCAGGATCGGAGACGACATCGTCCCGGTTGAGCTGCAGCGCTTGAACGTGCAGTGAACCCGGTTGCCGCCCGGGTCGACGCCGACGACCAATCCGGCGGAGGCCGAAACACCCGGAGCTGAGTGATCTCGGGTTGCTGTGCGGCTCCACCGCACCCCGCCGGCGCCGCCGCAACCGGCCTTGACAGCATCTTGACACCGCGCGTAACTTGCTCGGTGGTGCTCGTGCTGGGGGTTTTCCGCTGCCACGGGGCGCTCGGTGATGCCAAACCAACGGAGACGGCTATCCCCGGGTGCCGGTCGGTTTTCCGGCGCCGCCGACGGTCCCGGCCGGCGTCCATCCTCGCGACCCGCGCCGGGGCCGCTTTCAGGTCGGCCGCGGCCGGTCGTCGCGGCGTCATTCGCGGAGCGGCGCGATCCGCGCCGGAGCCCGCCGAGCGCTTCCGAACCATCCCGCGAAGATCCATTTCTGTGGAGGAACGCGCCGCTGCGGCTACGCACGGCGTAAAAGGAGGAGTCATGCGATCTGATGCACTGCGAAACACAATTCTGGTCCTGCTCGCACTCGGTCTGGCGGCTTCGGCCGGCGCCCAGGGGAGCGTGACAGGAAGCATTCAGGGCACGGTCGAGGGCCCCGACGGCGCCCCCTTGCCGGGAGTCACCGTGACGGCGACCTCGGACTCGTTGGTCGCCGGCGAGATGAGGGCGGTCACGGACGTCAGGGGAATCTACCGATTCCCCTCGCTGCCGTCCGGCACCTACGTCCTCGACGCCTCGCTCGTCGGGATGAGAACGGTTCGCCGGGAAGGGGTCAAGGTCACGCTCGGCCAGTCGCTGGCGGTCGATCTGACGATGACCATGGCGGAGGCCGCCGACGAGATCGTCGTCACCGGCGAGGCCCCGCTGGTGAGCGTGGTGTCGAATGCGGTGGGAACCAGCTTCGACTCCGACTTCCTGACCACGCAGCCGCTGCCCCGCAACTACTACAACATCATCCGCTCCGCACCCGGGGTGAACATCGACTACTTCCAGTCCAGCGGCAGCGCCATGCTGGCGTACGGCGGCACCGAGGAACGCCAGAACGCATTCACCCTCGACGGCGTCAACGTTGCCGACACCGGCGGCGGCCAGCACTGGGTTCTGCCCGCCATCCAGTGGTTCCAGGAGATCCAGGTCGCCGGTCTCGGTGCTCCCGCCGAGTACGGCGGCTACACCGGCGGCATCATCAACGGCGTCACCAAGTCGGGCGGCAACGAGTTCCACGGCGATGTCGAGTACTACTTCCAGCCGGCGTCGTGGACGGCCGACAACGACCCGACCACCGACGCCGACGTGTTCAAGTTCTCCGACGCCGCGGTGAGCGTCGGCGGCCCGGTGCTCAGGGACAACCTGTGGTACTTCGTTTCGGCCGAGTACTGGCACCAGGTCACCACGCCCTACGGCGCTCTTGCCACATCGGACCGCAAGATACCGCGCTTTCTCGGCAAGCTGACCTACCAGGCCGGCGACTCCGACCGGCTGATGTTCATGGGCGAGTACGAAGGGCTGGTCAACGAGCGCCGCGGGGTCGGCGAGTACACGCTGCCCGAGGCGTCGTCGAAGCAGGACGCGCCCGGTTACACCTTTGCCGCCCACTGGGAGAAGCTGGTCAACTCCAACAACTTCTTCAACGTCAAGTTCACCGGCTACAGCGGGCGCGACGACTACCTTCCCTACAACGGCACCGACACGCCCGGGCACGTCGACTACTGGGACACCGAGGTCGATTGGTACAACGCCTCGACAACCGATCTCGCCTACCGTCGGGTGTACAACCTCGACGGCTCCTGGAGCCTGTTCAAGGACGGGCTGTTCGGCGACAACGACTCGCATGAGTTCAAGTTCGGCGCGGGATACGAACAGGCGGTGTCGTCCGATGTGTGGCGGCGCAACGGCGGCTTCACCTACTACGACGACTCGACGGTCTGCGACTCGTCCGAAGCCTACTTCGCCGACCCCTCGTGCGGCGTCAGCCCGTGGGCCTCGATCCTCATGGGTTACGGCGAGTACGACCAGCACCCCAAGTTCTCCGGGCTCGCGCTGTACGCGCAGGACTCGATGCGGCTCGACCGCGTGACCGTCAACGTCGGCCTCCGCTTTGGCGCCTACCGCGGCGGATGGCAGGAGGGCCACGGCAGCTCGACGGTTTATGACGTCGATTTCATCGACCCGCGGGTCGGCTTCGTGTGGGACATCTTCGGCAACGCCAAGACCGCTCTGAAGGCGCACTGGGGCCGATACCACGAGAAGATGTTCACCTATCTCTTCGATCGCGAGATCTCTGGCAACGGCGTGATCCCGAACCAGGAGTGCTACTGGAGCGAGGACACCCTCGACTACACCGATTGCGACGTGCCGGTGGCCGCCATGGGAACCATGGGCAAGGTGAACCACCCGTACGCCGATGAGTTCGTCGTGACCCTCGAGCAGCAGCTCGGCGCCGAGATGCTGATCGGCGTCGACCTGATCAGCCGGAATTTCCGTTCCATGATGGCGATGGTCAACGTCAACCAGGATTACGAGGCGCTCACCGCCCCCGACAACCCGTTCGGCGGCGGCGACCTGCCGGTCTGGAACCTGCTGTCGCAGCCCGAGTTCGTCCTCACCACCGACAACGGCGGCTACCGCGACTACCAGGCGGCGATCCTCCGCTTCGAGAAACGGTTCGCCCACGGCTGGCAGGCCCGCTCATCACTCGTCTGGACCGACATGAACGGCAACATGCTCAAGAACAACTCCTACGAGTACGAGTACGAGGATCGCAACGGTTTCACCAACGCCGACGGGAGGATGGAGAAGTACAGCGAGTGGGAGTTCAAGCTCTCCGGGTCGGTCAACCTGCCGCTCAACTTCGAGCTCGGCGGCCAGTACACCTACCTCTCCGGTTGGTACTGGACCCCGTACGCGCGGATCTACGAGCTCGACTACAACGCCTCGACGGGTAACTACATCTGGCTCACCGATCGCGGCTCCCAGCAGCTGCCGGACCGCAGCACCATCGACCTGCGTCTGGCATGGACCGCGAATTTCTCCTCCAGGTACCATCTGACCGCGTCGATCGAGGTCTTCAACCTGACCAACGAGGCCACGGTGCTCGACGTCGCCGCCCGGTATGCCAACTACTATCCGTCGGAGGGCGCGGACGGCTGGTACCCGCGGAGCTCGTACGGCGAGCCGACGGACATCGAATCGCCGCGTCAGATCCGGGTCGGCCTTCGGTTCTCCTTCTAGAATCCAGTCACACGAACGGGGAGGCGGCGGTCGATCGGCCGCCCCTCCCCATTTTCAACGAGTCGGCGAGAGAGGTGATGCAATCGTGCGATCCCTGCTGTCATTCCTGATCGCGTTCTCGACCGGGGCGATGATCGCCGCCGGCACCTTCGCCGCCGAGGCGCCGCAAGGCCACCTGGTGCTGATCGGCGGCGGCGACAAGCCCGCCGACGCGATGGCGAAGTTCATCGAGCTCGCCGGGGGGCCGCAGGCGCGAATCGTCGCCATTCCGACCGCGTCCGACGACGCGGATGTCGCCACTTACTACACCGATCTCTTCCGTGAGAAGTACGGCTGCCCGAACGTCGTCACCCTCGACATCAAGAACCGGGATGACGCCATGCGGCCGGACTGGGCCGAAGCTGCGGCCGCGGCCGGAGGTATCTTCTTCGGCGGCGGCGACCAGGCCCGCATCACCCGCGCGCTCCTCGACACGGCGGTGGGTGACGCCGTCGCCGCGGCGTTCGCTCGCGGTGCGGTGGTCGGGGGCACCTCGGCCGGCACCGCCTGCCAGAGCCCGCTCATGATCACCGGCGAAGGCGACTTCGAGGTCATCCGCGCCGGGAGCGTCGAGCTCGTGCGCGGCCTGGGATTGTTCCGCGATGTCATCGTCGACCAGCACTTCATCGCCCGCCAACGTTCCAACCGGCTGATCTCGGTGATCCTCGAGCACCCGGAGATGCTCGGCGTCGGCATCGACGAGGACACCGCCGTCTGGGTCCGCCCGGACGGGACCTTCGAGGTCATGGGCGACCGCGCCGTCATGGTGCTCGACGCGAGCGCCGCAGCGGTGAGCCGGCGGGCCGGCAGAGCCGCGGAGGACGACCTCGGGGTGCACGGCCTGCGGGTCGACCTGCTGCTGGCCGGCGAGGTCTTCGACCTCGCGACGCGCCGGGTCGTCACCGGGTCCGACCCCGGCGCCGGCGGGCAACCGACAACCGGTCCCGGCGATCAACCGGGTTCCGACCGGCTTCCGCGCGCCGACAATGCCGGAGAAGACTGGTGACCGAGGATCGCCGGCCGGTTCGCGGCGAGGTTTTCGAGCGCACGCTGGCGCTCCTCGTCGAGCTCTGCGCGCTGTCGTCACCGAGCGGGGACGCGGACGGTCTGCGGCGCGTCGCGGCGCGGCTCGGCACCGAGCTGTCCCGCCGCGGTCTGGCCTGCGACGTCCGCGAGGAGCGCGACGCCGACGGTGTCCTGCAGCCGGTCCTCGTGGCGTCCGGACCGGCCGCCGGCGACCGCCGGCTGGTGCTCGTCGGCCACCTGGACACGGTTCTTCCGGCTGTCCCACCGAAGGTGGCCGGCGATCGGCTCGAGGCCACCGGGGCGCTCGACATGAAGGGCGGCCTCGCCACACTCGTCGGTGCGCTCGACCTGCTGGCCGCGGCGGGGGGGCGGATGCCCGACGGGCTCACCCTCGTCGCGGTGCCCGACGAGGAGTCGAGCGGGTCGATCTCGGAGCGTGCGGTCCGGCACTGGAGCGCCCGCGCCAGGGCGGTCCTCGTCCTCGAACCGGGCGAACCGCGGGGCGACGCCGAGTCGTTGGTCGCCGGCCGGCGCGGTCTCACCGAGTGGCGTCTCGAGGTCGTCGGGCGACCCGCCCACTCCGGCCTCGCCTACTGGGAGGGTCGGTCGGCCCTGGCGGCGGCGGCCGACTGGTGCGCCGCGGCGCAGCGGCTCTCCGTCCCGGGGGCCGGGCGGACGGTCAACGTCGGGCGGCTGGTGGCCGGGACCACCGACTTTGTCGACGCCCTGGCCGACAACCACGCCCTCCTCGGCACCTCGCGTCAGCGCAACATCGTTCCCGAACGGGCGGTGGCCGAGGGTGAGGTTCGCTTTCTGTCGGCCGCGGAAGGCGCCGCGGTCCTGGCCGAGCTGACCGACGCCGCCGATCGGATCGCGGCCGACCACGAGGTGGTCGCAACGTTGATCACGGGGGTGTCGGCGCCTCCCGTCGACCCCCGCGGCCCCGGGGAGGAGCTGGTCCGCCGCGCGGTCGCGCTGGCCGCGGCCCGGGGATTCCGGCTCGAGGTCGAGGACAACCGCGGCGGGATCTCGTTCCCTAACTACATGACGGACACCGCGAGCGTGCCGGTGGTCGACGGGCTCGGCCCGGTGGGCGGCGGGATGCACACCCGGGACGAATGGCTCGACCTGCGCTCGCTCGAGAAACGCATGGTGCTCCTAGCGGACCTGCTCGCAACCCTGTGAGGAGAGGCGGGAAACCCCATGAGCCGTGCCGCGAACGCGACCCAGTCACCGATCCGGTTGCCCCACACCCTGGTCATCGTGAGCTCGCTGATCGTGCTCACGCTGGCGCTGTCGTGGCTGATCCCGTCGGGCAGCTACGAGCACGCCGACCGCGACGGCCGGCAGGTCACGGTTCCCGGCACCTACCATCAGGTGGACAAGATCCGCCTCGGCCCGGAGTGGCTGATGATCGCACCGATCCGGGGCTTTCTCGACGGCGCTCAGATCATCGCGTTCCTGCTCCTGATCGGCGGCACATTCACGGTGGTCCAGGCCACCGGGGCCATCGACTTCTCGATCCGGCGGATCACCGCGGCGCTCGTCGCGCGACCGACTCTCGAGCGGTTCCTGATCCCGTTGCTGATGGTCGTCTTCTCCCTCGGCGGCTCGGTCTTCGGGATGGCCGAGGAGACCATCCCGTTCATCCTGATCTTCGTCCCCCTCGCGCTGTCGCTCGGCTACGACTCCATCGTCGGCGTGTCGATCCCCTTTCTCGGCGCGGCGGCCGGCTTCGCCGCAGCGTTCTTCAACCCCTTCACCGTCGGTGTCGCCCAGGGGCTGGTGGGTCTGCCGCTGTACTCGGGGCTCGGCTACCGCGTCCTGACCTGGTTTATCGGGACCGGCGTCATCGTGGCCTGGGTCATGGTGTACGCGGCCCGGGTGAAGCGCCGGCCGGAGTCGAGCCCGGTCTTCGAGCTCGACCGCGCCCGGGATCTCTCGGGCCTCAGCGCCGTCACCAGCACCGAGCCGTGGACCGGTCGCCGGGCCGCGGTCATCGTGATTTTCGCGGCCAGCATGGGGGTACTGATCTGGGGAATCCTCGAGGCCAAGTGGTTCATCGAGGAGATCGGAGCGCTGTTCCTCGCCATGGGGCTGATCATCGGGGTGGTAGCCGGGTTGCGGCCGAGCGCGATCGCCTCGAGCTTCGTGGCCGGGGCGAAGGACATGGTCGGCGTCTCGCTGATCATCGCCTGCGGCCGGGCGCTGCTCATCATCTCGCGCGAGGCGCAGGTTCTGGACACGATCCTGAACTCGAGCTCGCAGGCGATTTCCGGGCTTCCCGGGGTCATGGCCGCGCAGGCGATGTTCGTCGTCCAGTCGGTCATCAACTTCTTCATCCACTCCGGAACCGCACAGGCGGCGCTGACGATGCCGATCATGGCGCCTCTCGCCGACCTCGTCGGGCTGAGCCGCCAGACCACGGTCTACGCCTACCAGCTCTGCGAGTTCATCAACCCGATCCTGCCGACGTCGGCGGTCACCATGGGCGTCCTCGCGATGGCGAGAATCCCGTGGGAGACCTGGGCGCGCTGGTTCCTGCCGCTGATGATCGTGCTCGTCGTGCTGAGCCTCGCACTGCTGGTGCCGCCGGTCCTGCTCAACTGGGGGCCGTTCTGATGCGGAGCCGGTGGAGCGCCGGCGGGCCGGCCTGCAGCGGAGTGGAAACGGGCAATGGCAGATCCGCCGGCGCCGCGCCGCGGGCCACGGAGGGACCGGCATGATCATCGAGCTGCTCGCACTCGCCGCGCTCGCGGCCGCTCCGGCCGCGACGCCGGACCTTCGCACCGCGCTTCCCGACGACCACCGCACGCTGACCAGGACGACCGCGTTCGCCGAGATGGAGGAATTCCTCCGTCGGGTCGACGGGCAACCGGGGGTGAGCGTGTCGGTCGAGGGGGCGAGCGCCGCGGGTCGGCCGCTCTACCTGGTCCACCTCGGCGGCGGCGAAGGGCGGACGTGGCGGATCTTCCTCTATGCGCGGCAGCACGGGGACGAGGTCGCAGGTACGGACGCGCTGCTCTACCTCGTGCGCGACATCGCCGGGAAGCCCGGCCTCCTCCCGGAGGATGTCGACCTGTGGGTGATGCCGATCGTCAATCCGGACGGCGCCGAGGCCGGGACCCGGGAAAACTCCGCCGGCGCCGACCTGAACCGCGACCACATGGTCCTCGAGCAACCTGAGACTCAGACCCTCCACCGGCTGGTGCGGCGGCTGCTGCCGCAGGTGGTGGTGGACTGCCACGAGTTCGGCCGCGACTCCGAGGGCTACCGCGCGCGGGGCTGGCTGAAGTGGCCCGACATCACGATGGACTCGCTCGACAACCCGCTCTTCGACCGCCGCGTCCGCGACGCTGCGCTGCGCTTCCTCGGCAGCGCGGACGCGGCCGTGCGCACGGCGGGCCACCGGTTTCTCCGCTACTGGGTGGGCGGCGTCCCGCCGAACGACGAGCAGCGGCCGTCGGCGCCCGATGTCGATGGCGGGCTCAACGGCCTCGGGATGTACGGCGGCCTGTCGTTCATCATCGAGGCCGCGGCGCGGCACGCCGACGGCGACCGCGACGCCGACCTGGGCAACCGCGTCGACGCCTATCTTGCGCTGTTCGGGCAGATCCTGCGGGGCGACGGACATCGTGCCGAGGACCTCGCGACGATCGAGGACGCGAGGCGCCGCCCGCTGCCCGCCTTCCTCCCGACCAACTACCTGTGGGTCAACCCGGAGGCCACGGTGACCGAGTTCCCCGTCCTCGACCAGGCCACCGGTCGCACCGCATCGGTCGCGACGGCGAACATGATGACCACCATGGCGGTCAAACGCACGGTGCCGACCCCGCTCGGGTACGCGGTTCCGGCCGCGGCCGCGGCCCCTTTCCGCGCCCTGCTCGAGCGCCACGGCATCCCCTTCGAGGAGCTTGCAGCGCCGCGTTCGTTCGCCGCCGAGAGCTGCGAGTTGCTGCGCGTCGAGGACGAGTTCGACGAGGTCTACAGCCGTTACGAGGGCCGGCAGATCGTTCGCTGCGGCGAGGCCGCGGCCGTCGACCTCGCGCCCGGCAGCTTGTGGGTCCCGCTCGTCGGCGAAGCCGCGGTGCGCGCCGCCCTGATTGTCGAGCCGGCGGCGATGTACGGCCTCTACCAGTACCCCCGGTTCCGCGAGCTGGCGGGCGCCGACGGCACACTGCCGGTGCTCCGCGTGGTCCGCTAGCCATGGTCGCAACCACCCGGTCGTGGCACGGAATCGCCGGCGAGCGGATCGGCGCCGTCGACCGCATCGAGCTCGTGGTGGTCCGCATCCCTTTCATCACCCCTTTCGCCATCAGCACCGCCGAGTGGACGGTCAAGGAGGCGCTGCTGCTGCGGCTCGACGGCGACGGCCTCACCGCCTGGGGCGAGTGCGTGGCCGATCCCGATCCCTACTACGCGTCCGAGACGACGTCGACGGCCCGCCACATCATCAAGGACTTCCTTCTCCCGATCGTCGAACCGGGGATCACCATCGGCGAGCTGGGCGCGCGTTTCCGCCGCGTCCGCGGCCACCAGATGGCCAAGGCGACGGTCGAGAACGCCCTCGTCGACCTCGCCGCCAAGCGCAGCGGGCGACCGCTGCACGAGCTGCTCGGCGGCCCGCGACGGCGCATCATGTCGGGCGTCAGCATCGGTCTCAAGGACACCCCGGACGAGCTCCTTGCAGCGGTCGAGGAGGCGGTCGCCGCCGGCTACCACCGGGTCAAGATGAAGGTCAAGAAGGGCAAGGACCTGGAGTACGTCCGAGCCGTCCGCGAGCGCTTTGGGGACCTCCCGCTCATGGTCGACGCCAACGGCGACTACGCCCTCTCCGACGCCGATCACCTGGCGCGTCTCGACGACTACGCGCTGACGATGATCGAGCAACCGCTGTCCTACAGCGACATCTACCAGCACTCGATCCTGCAGCGGCGGCTCACCACCCCGTTGTGCCTCGACGAGTCGGTCCACGACCTCGACGACGCCGCCGCGGCGATCGCGCTCGGCGCCTGCCGCATCCTCAACCTCAAGCAGGGCAGGGTCGGAGGGCTGATCGAGTCGCTGCGCATCGTCGACCACGCGGCGGCGCACGGCATCCCGGTGTGGTCGGGCGGCATGGACGAGACCGGGATCGGGCGGGCGGTGAACATCCACCTCCAGACCGTCGACGGTTTCTCGCTCCCCGGCGACACCTCGGAGACCCGGCGCTACTTTGTCGAGGACATCGCCGATCCGCCGGTGGTGCTTGACGGGGAAGGCTTCATCGAGGTGCCGCCCGGCCCCGGCATCGGCGTCACGGTGGCGCCCGACCGGCTGGCCGCGTTCACCATCCACAGCGAGCGGCTGCGCTGACCCGATGCGCAGCCGACGCCCGATCAACCGCCGGCCTTTCGGACCGGCCCGAACCGCCAAGGAGCCAACCCCGATGCGACGACCGACCGCAGTCTTCTGTCTCGCTCTCGCCCTCGCCGTTCCGGCGGGCGCCGCCGGAAATCCGGATCAGACCGCGGCGGGCCGCGCCGCCGACTTCGTCCTGCCGCAGCCGGTCGAGCCGCTCCCCGGAACGATGGCGGCCGCGGTCGCCGGTCTCGACGCGCCCGCGCTGGCCGCGCACATCGCCTTCCTCGCTTCGCCGGGTCTGGCGGGCAGGGGCCTCGGCGACCGCGGTCTCGACGCCGCGGCCGAGTACGTGGCGGCGGCACTCGAGCTCGCCGGGATCGCGGCGCCGGGCGCCGACGCCGGCACCCGGTTCCAGGCGGTCCCGGTGCGCGAGATCAGCGGGCTCCACGGGTCGGTGACCGTCACCCGCCGGAATGGGGATGCAAGCTCGGGCCGGGTCTTCACATCCGGCGTCGACGTCGTGCCGCCTGCGGCGGCGCCGCAGAGCATCACCGGTGCGGTCGTGTTCGCCGGACACGGCATCCGTGAAGCGGACCTCGGCCACGACGATTACCTCGGCCTGGATGTGCGGGGAAGGATCGTCCTCGTGCTCGCCGGCCTCCCCGCCGGCGCCGAGTGGCAGACCGACGAGCTCCGGGCGCGCTGGGATGCCCGGGACAGCGACGAGCGCTACGATGCGCGGCTCGAGGCGGCGCGGTCCCGGGGCGCGGCCGCCGTGCTGGTGGTCGAGCGCGAGGACTGGGGGGCGCGCCTCGATCGCGGTCGCGAGGTGGCAAACCGGTTCTTCCTGCCCTTCTCCGGCGGCTCGGACGCCGACGACGGGCCGCTGCTCGCGCTGGTGTCGGCGGCGGTCGCGGACTCGCTCCTCGGCGCCGGCGGCGGAGTCGCCGGGTTGCTTCCGGAGGTCACCGCCACCATCAGCTGGAGCGGGGACGAGCGCCCGGTCGAGACCCGGAACGTCCTCGGCGTCATCCCCGGCGCCGACCCCGAGCTCCGGGCGCAGATCGTGCTGGTCGGCGCCCACCTCGACCACCTCGGGCGCATCGGCGACGACGATTACCCGGGCGCCGACGACAACGCCTCGGGCGTCGCGGCGCTGCTCGAGATCGCGAAGGCCTTCGCCGCGAGCCCGGTCGCGCCGAAACGGACGGTCGCATTCGCCTTCTGGACCGGCGAGGAGGAGGGCAAGCTCGGCTCCGGTTTCTATGTCCGTCATCCGTTGTGGCCGCTCGAGCGCACGACCTACCTCAACCTCGACATGATCGGTCACCCCTGGCTGCCGGAGGAGATCGCCAAGCTCGTCGCAGACACCGGCCTCGAGCGCGGCGATGAGCTCCTGACCGGCCTCAACCCCGCCGACTTCATCGAGCTCGGGCTTCCCGACGGCGCGCCCGCGCTCGACGCGGCGCTGCGTCGCGGCGCCGCCGGAACCGGCATCGCGCTCCACTTCGACCGCACCGACGGCACCGAGGGCGGCAGCGACTATCGCGACTTCGCCCGCGCCGGCGTCCCGTTCATCCGCTTCTTCGGCAACTTCTTCCCCGCCTACCACGAACCCGGGGACACCGCCGAGGCGCTCGACGCGGATCAGGTCCGGCGGGTCGCCCGACTGGCCCTGGCGACGGCGTGGCTGCTCGCCGACCGCTGAGCCGGCAGCGGGAAAGACCGGCGGCGCTTTTCGGGTGCCGTTTGGCCCGATTTCCGGCGGTTCTGAGCCCATAACACCGGTAGAGACCTGCGAACCCGACAAAAATCGGCCTCAAACGACCCTCCCAAATCCATCCACCATCGATCCACTCCACCCTCCTAGTAGATCGCGCCCGGAGCCGCAGGTGTGTTCGAGGCCACCGGCGGGTTCGAGACCGCCCGCGTCTTTGGGATCGCTTGCTGGAGGTACTCCGAAAAGAGGTTGAAGCTCTCCTCGAAGTCGTCCTGGGCCATTCTGGAGGTGTCGCCGCCGGTGAAAGTCCACGTTCCGGAGCCGGAGCCGTAGCCGTTGAAGTACCCGACGTGTTCCCCGCTCCGGGCGTCGAAGATCTCCACCCGGATGTGGGTCTTTGATTTTCCGGCGCCCATCCCGACAAAGACCCGCATCGCCTGGGAACCGTGTTGGATCTGGATTTCCGGTTGGAGACGAAGGATGGGCTTGTCGGTCGGAAGTTCGAGAGGTGTGGAAGATACGATGCTGTCGAAGAGGCCGGCGTTCTTCAACCCGGTCAGGCGCTCCCGAAGCATGTCGTCGGCCGCGTCTCGAATCGTCTCGTTGTCGACCGGTCGATCTTTGTCGAATTCAACCAGAGTCGGCTCGAGGATGACGATGGCGCCAGCGTATCTCGAGGTGTCCACACCATTGTCGACAACCAGATATCGGCCTTTCAGGCCCTTCTTCTCCTTGCCGTAAGTGGTCGCCGAAATGTCGGTGCAGAGCACAAAAAGAAACGCGAGAAGAAAAGTGACGACCATTTTCCTTGCCATGCGGAACTCCTTCGTGAATACGTTTCGCTCCCGGGGGAAATCGAGACGAAAACCTGTCGGATGTTACCGGCTTGTCCTCCCAAGCCGAGCATCCGTCTGATCGAATCAGGATCGACCGCTCTTCTGTGGTCCAGTCACCAGCCGCGACGGGTGGAAATTGCTTTTCGCCCACCTCGAAGGTACCACGCCCTTCGGCCCTTGCACCGGTCCCGCACGCCGCCTCCATCGGCTCGATTGAAAGCCGTCCGGACCGAATCTACTTCACGCCGTGAGGGAACACGATCGTGCAGGACAAGAGCAATCTGAAGGAGCCGGCCTTGAAACCGGCGCTTTTCGTGTTGCTGACGACGGTGGCCTGGCCCGCGCCCGTGCGAACCGTCCCCGGATCCCCGGCGACGCCGGTTGCCGCCCACCCCAAGGACCTGGGTTTCGGCAGCGGCCTGCCGCTCGTCATTCCAGCCTGGGCTTTCAGCAGCGACGGCATCGACCCGGCCGACTCCGTCTTCCGGTTCGCAACCGGAGCCGTCGAAGGCATCGGCAGCCGGCTCCGATGAGCCGAACGACGCGCCAAGACGCGCCATCCTCACCCGACATGCGCGGCGACATTCACGATGGGTCTATCATGTGTCCACCATGCGAAAGGTGAGACTCCTCGCGGCCGTCGTTGCGGCGACCGCCGCAGCGGTCGCGATCGGCCTGTGGCTGGCGCGAGATCAGCCCCGCCGGATCGTGCAGTCGGCGCTGAACGAGCGCCTCGATGCCGAGGTCGCGGTCGGCAGCCTGCACATCGACGGCCTGAGCGCGCTCCGACTCGGGGGCGTCGTAATTCGAATGCACGCCGCGCCCGGTCTGCGGGAGATCCGCATCGCCGAGATCGCGGCCCGTGGCGCCTTCGGCGAGATGGCCGGGGGTCGTTTCGAGTTCCTGCGGCTGACCGGCGTCGAGGTCGTGGTGGACCCGGCCTCCGGCGAGGTGTGGCCGACGGCAGGTGGACCGCAGATGAATCCTGAGGCGGCGCGGCTCGAGATCGCCGCCGGTCGCGTCACGCTGCTCTCGCCCGACGGCGATAGCGACATCGATTTCACGGCCGACCTGAACGATCTCGGAATCGTGCCGACCGGGACCCTGACGTTCACCGGCAACCGGCTGCAGCTCGAACCCCTGCTCCGGCTGGCCGGCCTCGACGTGCCCGACAGCGTGCGGCACACTTTCGCCGACGGCCTTGTCGGCGAGCTTCGCCTGGCTGCGGACGAACCGCGGTTCGCACTCAGCGCCCGTGTCGACCGGGTTTCGTTGGCGGGTCGGCCGGTGGATGCCGTGGCGCGGCTCGACGGCACCGTGATCGAGGAAGCGCCCGGTGTCCTCCGCGTCGAGCTTGCGCCGTCGCTGTCGTCGGTCGGAGAGGCGCGAATCGAGGCGACGGTCGCGACATCGCCGTGGCGGGTGACGTGGTTGCGGGCGCTGGCCGACGAGATCGACGCCGCTGCCTGGTCGATCCCGCCGCTCGATCTGCCCCCGGGCTGGAGCGTGGTCGGCGGCACGATCGACCTCGCGGTCGACGGCGATCCAGCAAGCGGACTGACCGTCGATCTCACGGCTCATGATCTCGACATCGCCGGTTCGTTGCCCCTCCGCGGCAACCTCGCCGGGAAGGGTGAGGTCCGGATCGGCGGCGCCGGGTTACCGACCGGGCGGATCGAACTCACCGGCCGAATAGCGAGGCCACCCACCGAGACCGCGCCGAGCGCCGTCCTCGACGCCCTGCTCCCGGCGACGTTCGCGGCGAACATCGAGCTGGCCGCCGCAGATCGCCCGGTCTCCGGCTCCTTGAGGCTGGCCACCGTCGCGGCCGGCCACCTCGACGTGACGGGCTCAGCAGCGCTCGAGAAACCGGTGCCGCTCGACGCACGCTGGAGCTGGAGCGGAGGCGATCTCGAACCACTGATAGACCAGCTCGCTGCGGCTGCAGCAGCGTTGTTTCCCGAGGACTTGATTGTGGCGGGCGAGGTGACGGCCGACGGACGGCTCGGCGGCAGCCTCACGGCGCCGTCCGTGACCGGAGAGGTGTGGGTTCGTGATCTCGCCGTCCGCCCGGTCGGGGCGGCAGACGGGGGTCCGCCCGGCTGGCGGCTCTCCTGCGAGCACCCGGTCGCACGATTTTCGTGGGCGCGCGCCAAACCGACGATCGAACTCGAGGTGCCCGACACCCTGCTGATCGTCGCGGTCGATCCCCTGGACCCGGTGCCGGTTGTCCTGCAGGCGTCGGCGACCCTGGACCTGGAACGAGGCGCGGCCCAGCTCCGACAATTGGTCGTCGACGCCGGCAGGCTGGGCACGGCTCGGCTCGAGGCAACCTGGCAAACGGCCACGGCCGCGACCGCCCGGCTGGCGGCACGGGTCGACGATCTGAACGGCTGGCTGCGGTTTGCCGCGCCGGTTCTCGGCGGCTCGCTGAGCGATGCCAAAGCCTACGGGCGCGCGAAGCTCGAGCTGGAGGCGACGAAAGACACCGCCGGGTGGACCTTCGCCGGTCCCATCGAGCTGGCGGGAGCCGGCCTCAGCGCGGTTGGCGGCAGCCGCGTGATGGAAGGGCTCGAAGCGAAGGCACAGCTCAAAGGCGTCGCCGGTTCGGGCGGCAACCTGAGGCTGAACGTCGCCGCCACCCTGGGCGGATTCCAGCTCCTGTGGGGAACGCACTACGCCGACTTCACCGACCGCCGGGCGGTGGCGGACGTCGATGCGAGCAAAAGCTCGGGCGGCGACGTGGCGGTGACGGCGCAGCTCGAGCTGCCGCCCCAGGCGGCCCTAGCAGGGACGTTTCGGACCGCTGTCGGAGAAACGCCCTCCTGGGAGGGAACACTCACGGTCGCGGACATCGGAGGGTTCTGGGAGCGGTACGTCGAGGTTCCGTTTCAGGGCACGCTCGGAGCTGCGGGAAGCCTTCGACTCGATGGCGGCGAGCTCCGGACGCGGTTGAGCGGCACCGCCGGCGGGGTGGCCACCGCAACGGGGAAAATGCGGCTGGACGGGCTGTCGATGGGTTCAGTGGACAACGGCTCGAGCGTGAAGAATCTTCGAATCCAACTTCCGATCGACCTCGGTTGGGATGAGAACGGCACGGTGGAGGCGGGACAGGCGCACCGGGGCTCGCTCGAATTCGACCGCGCGACCGTGGGCGGGGTGCAGCTGTCGGCGACCGCGACCGAGCTCGTCCTGCTCGGGGACTCCGTGACGATGGTCGGTGACCTCCATTTACCGGTTTTCGGCGGCGAGGTCGTGTTCGAAAACGCCGGATTCGCCGACCTGGCACGATCGAGTCGCCACCTGACGGCCACGGTCGGGCTGCACCGCATCAGCCTCGCCGAGGTGTCGCGGACGCTCGGGCTGCCGCCGCTCGAGGGCGATGTGACGGGCCGCTTTCCTCGCGTGCTCTACAGCAACGGCATCCTGACTGTGGACGGGACCGGCGAGCTTGCGGTGTTCGGAGGCACGGTGACGATGCGCGACATCGCCGGCTCCGATCTCCTCACCCGCTATCCTCGGCTGAAGTTCTCGGCCGACTGGCGGGAAATCGACCTCGCTCTGGTCACCCGGACCTTCGATTTCGGCACCATGAGCGGCATCATCGAGGGTCAGCTTGTCGACTGTGAGATCTTCCGTGACGTCCCGGTCCGGTTCCGCGGCCGCCTCCGGTCGGTGCCCCATGAGGGCGTGCGGCAGCGGATCTCGCTGAAGGCGGTCAACAATATCGCGATCGTCGGTACGGGCAGCGGCCTCGGGCTCCTCGATCGCGGCCTCCGGCGTTTCATCGACAGCTACGCGTACCGGGGGATCGGCGTCGAGATGGCCCTGTCGCAGGATCGCTTCCTGCTTCGCGGTCTCGAGCGGCGGGGCGATCGGGAGCTCTTCGTCAAGGGCAGGCTTCCGCTGCGGCTCGACGTCGTCAACGTCCAGCCGGGCATGACGGTGTCGTTCCGGACCATGATTGAGCGCCTCAGGACCCTTGACGTGACGACCGCGACACCGCAACCTTGAAGGAGTTTCCCCGAACGGAGGACCTGAAGATGAAACGCTCGATCGTGATCGGACTCGGGTGCGTCGCTGTGCTGGCGGCGTGCATCACCATCAACGTCTACTTCCCCGAGGCGGCGGTCAAGGAGCTGGCGCAGCAGATCGAGGACGAGGTGCATAAAACAGCGGCGGGCGAGGCGGCGCCGGCCCCCGAGCCGACGCCGACGCCGGTCGCCCCGTCCGACGAAGGCGGGTCAGAAAGCCTGCTCTCGTACATCTTCTCACTCGGGGCGACCACTGCGTACGCGGCGGAGGACGAGGTCGCGGCGCCCGAGATCACCAACCCGGCGATCCGCAAGATCATCGACTCACGCGCCACGCGGCTCGGGGCGGTCAACGATCTCAAGGCGAGGGGCGTGGTCGGCGAGAGCAACCAGGCCCTGCTCGTGGTCCGCAACCTCGATGCAATCCAGGGGCTGAAGGAGCGGGCCGACGCGCAAAAGCTGGTCAAGGACGAGAACGCCGACCGCGAGCAGCTGTTCAAGGAGATCGCCGCGGCCAAGAACGTCGATCTCGCCCAGCTGCCTCAGATCCGCGCGACCTACGCCGAAACCCTGCGCGAGAACGCGCACGCCGGCGACTGGATCCAGCGTCCGGACGGGGCCTGGGGACAGAAGTAAACCAGCCATCGAGATCGACCCGGCGACGAGTTCAGCCACCCCTGCGACCAGCACCTCGCTGGGGGTCGAACACCTCGTAGCCAACTACCTCGAACTCGAGACCGACGCGCGTTTCAATCTCATTCTCATGATCATGTGCGACTTCAGCGCCCTCGGCCCCGTCCGGAGAAAAGCCCTGCTCGAGACATTTTCCAGACTGCTCGAACCTGGGGGCGCCGTGCTGCTTGACGCCTACACGATGAACGAGTTCGCCAAGCGGGAGGAGTCGGCCGCGTACGAAAAGGACCATCTCGGCGGGTTCTGGCCGGCGTCGCCCCACTACACTTTCGTCAACACCTTCAAGTACGAGGATGAACGGGTTCTGCTCGACAAGTACACCGTGATCGAAAACGACCGCACCCAAACCCTGTACAACTGGTTCCAGTGCTTCACGCCGGAGTCGCTCACGTCCGAGGTCGAGGAGGCCGGGCTCGAGGTCGAGACGGTCCTGGCCAACGTGGCTGGCGACGATTACGATCCTTCCGCCGACGAGCTGGCCATGGTCGCCCGCAAGCCCGGTTAGCCGCCGGTTCGTGCAACGCGCTCTCCCCCCGAGCCGTTCAGGCCCAGCCCCTTGGTGGATCGGCGCTTCCATGAAGATCTCCAAAACGGTTCCAGGTTCATAGAAGTGCACTTGTCCTGTCAATCAGGTGTGAGCGTCTCCGCCGCAGAAGCGGTCGAGCGTCACGGCTGGCGCGCGCAGGCTCGACGGGATGTAGTACTCGAGCAGCCGACGCGCGAAACCGCGCTCGGATTCCTGGATCAACGGTCCAAGGTCGTGGATCCACCCTTCGATGCACGCCTCGTCTGACTGTTCGGATGAGGCGCAGGTGAGAAGGGCGGCGAAAGCGGCGCGGTAGGTGGCGAATTGCTCCCGGGTCATCGGCGCGCCGTGACCGGGAATGAGCAGCTCGAACTCAACGGCGGAGAGATGGTCGAGCGCGGTCAGCCAGCCGGAGGGGCACGCGGTGTCGAGCAGCGGAACCGGAAGGGTCACGAGGTCGCCGGCCGCGAGGGCCCCGGAAAGGCGGTCCAATACCCAGAGGTCGGCGGCGGTCACCGCGTGGCTTTCGTAGCCGATTTCGAGCGAGCGGCCGGCGATCGTGCGGGCGCCGGTCGCCGTCACGATCCGGTCGGGCCCGAGCGCCGCCCCGGCGTCGATGATCGCGATCTCGCCCTGCCACGCTGCCTTCGCCGATGGGTCCTCGGAGCCCGCGACCGCCTCGACGAGCTGGGCGCGATAGCGGGTCAGGAAACCGGCCTGCGCCTCGGCGAAAGCGTCGCTCGCCCAGACCCGGACGTCCGGGAAGGCCGTCCTGACGGGTGGGTTGCCGCCGATGTGATCGAGGTGCCAGTGGGTGTTGATCACCGCGACGATCGGAACGCCCTCCCGGGTCGCGAGATCGAGAATCAGCTGCGTGTGGTCGGCGTGTCGCCCGGTGTCGATTGCGATCAGACCGGCCGGAGCCGTCACCAGAATGGTGTTGCCGTCGGGTTGCGCGCCCGGGAGGAATCGGCCCGGGATCAGGACGACATCTTCGCCGAGGCGGCTCGAGACCGGGTCCGGGGACACCGCTTCGGTGGTCGACCGGGCGTGGACGCCCCCTGCCGTCATCAAAAGAACGGCCCCGATCAGGCGTGAGAGGCTTCGAGTGGTCATCGCGAGGTCACTCCCTTCAACCGGCCTGCCTTCCGATACGTTGCTGCGACACGGTTGTTTTGTCGAGCAGGCGTCGAGAGGGCGCCACCCTGAGGGCGATGCGTGCAAGCGGTGACAGCCATCATCAACAGGAGCCACCATTCATCGGCAAGTGCACGAAGATGCACGTGGCACCCATTTCAAGGATGCAACCCTGCGGTACGTGGCGCGTGGAAGCCATCTTCCGCTTCAGGTAACCTGCATCGATGAAGATTACCTTCAACGAGTCCTTCAGATTACCGGTGGCCGAGGTCTATCAGTACTTCCGAACCCCGGCGGACTGGCCGCGGCTCTATGGTCTCGCCGGTAACCCCAACGATCTCGGCGGCGGCTGGTACGCCATCGGTCTCAAGGGATTCCCGTTTCCTCTCATCGCCAGAAACACCGAGCACGAACCGGAGAGACTGGTCCGCTGGGTGTTCCGGGGATTCTGGCGGGGGAGGGGTGAGGTCCGGTTCAGGGAAGTCGACAACGGGGTCGAGGTCGACGGATTCGAGGAGATTTCGGTCAGGTGCTTGCTCTTCCTCTCACCGTTGATCGAAAAGGTTTTCCTGGAGCGGCGCTTCCGTACCATCTGGGAGATCGGCTGGCACCGGCTCCGCAAGAGGGAACCTGCCTGATGAGGAACGGCACCGACGCAGTCTCAAGAAAGGTCGTCGAGATCAGCAAGCGTGAAAATGTGAACGTGGCACCCACCATCCGACCTTCGTAGCCGCGCGCCTCCAACACCGCGAGCACGTCTCCTTCGGCGTCCAGATCGATCAACCAGCTGTTGCTCACGTACCGTCCGAGCCTCTCGGGATTCATCGGGTCCTGCAGGTCGAATGCGGTCACTGCGGGGTGAATGATGCAACCGATGGGGACAGGGCTGGACACCCACAGGATGTCGCCGACGAATATCGCGTGGTCGGCGGCGTCCCAGAGATCGATCGACGACACGACTCTCGGATCGTCGGCCTCGGTGAGGTCGACCAGCAGCAGGTGGGCGGAACAGCTGCAGCTTTCCGAAACGACGACGAGGCCCTCTCGGCCGGCGAGTGGGGTCACGCAGGTGCTCCCCTGGTACGGTGTGAGCTCGCTGAGGGCGACATCGGCGACAGAGGTCGGAGAGCCGGGATCGGAGATATCGACGACCACGAGGCGCGGTCCGGAGCCGATCACCGCGAGATCCCCGAGCGCGACGACACCGGCGGCCGGACCGCCGACGATCCGGTCGGTCTGGCGGATGCAGGACGCTCTCGCGACGACCGACGCGACGACCAGGACGATAGTGACGGTTGACGCGACTCGGAGCTTCATGTCGAGACCTCCCTGGCGCAACGTTCTCTCGCTTGAACTCGGGTGCCCAAAATATACCGTCTCAGGACGTGGCATCAAGATTCGAAATCGGTGACCAGGCTGCAGCCCTGTGGAAACGAGGTCAACGCTACGGAAGTTTGTTTTTGTTCCTTGCGCTTTTCTGCGCGGTGTCGGGCGAGGTGTTTGGCTCCCGAATGCGAAAATGAGAATATGCTTCACGCATCAGAACCCTGGAAAATCACGGAGACTCGGTCGACTGACGTGAAGTTCAACATCTCGAGGATCTCACCCCCGGCACCGATGTGGGGCACCGTACGAGGTCCGCACGCCTGGAACTCAGCGGCCAGCCCTACCCAGCTGCGGACCCGCGGCACCCAAGGGGGGGCCAGAGGCCGGCGCGGTGGAGCACTGGGTAACGTCGGCGGGGGGGGGGCTTCCCTCCGAGCCGATCCGAGTGTACCTTCATGCACGCTCGGAGGTGAGTCCGGGTCGCAACGGGGCATCACCGGTTCCTCATCGGCGCCGGACCCCGGCGGCGAGGCGACGACCGTCGAGTCGTGACCGAGGGAGGTTCGTGATGCTGCGTTCCATCGTGCCGCGCGACGAGGAGTTCTTCACCATGTTCGACGAGCTGACGGGCTGCATCGTCGACGGTGTCGATGTGCTCCGGCAGATGATGACCGACGGCGACCGGAGCGGTGAGATGGGCGATCGCCTCCACGAGTGCGAGCATCGCGCCGACGAGACCGTGCACCGGGCGATGGCCCATCTCCACAGGACCTTCGTCACGCCCCTCGACCGGCTCGACATCCACCGCCTGGTGACCCGCATAGACGACATCCTGGACCTCGCCAACGCGGCAGGCTCGCGGCTCGTGCTCTACCAACCGCGGAGCCGGATCGCCGGGGCGCGCGATCTTGCCGTCACCCTCGACGCGGCCGCGCGCTCGGTGCAGGAGATGGTGAGCCTGCTGCGGACCTTGAAGAAGAAGAAGGAGCGCATCCTCGCCCTCACCGTCGACATCAACACCCGCGAAAACGAGGCCGACCGGCAGCGGCGGGAGGCGGTTGCGCTGCTGCTCAAGGAGGAGAACGACCCATTCGAGTTCATCAAGTGGAAGGAGATCCTCGATCTGATGGAGGAGGCCACCGACTGCTGCGAGGACGTGGCCGACATCGTCGAGGGGATCGTGCTGGCGCACGGGTAGGGCGGCGGTGATGCTCGCGTTTGTCATCTTCCTGGTGGGACTGGCCCTGCTGTTCGACTTCCTCAACGGGATGAACGACGCTGCGAACTCAATCGCCACCGTCGTCTCGACCCGCGTCCTGTCGCCGCGCCTGGCGGTGCTCTGGGCGGCCTTCTTCAACTTCGCCGCGGCCTTCGTCTTTGGGGTCCACGTCGCGAACACCATCGGCAAGGGCGTCGTCGACCCCGGCGTCATCAGCCCGCCGATGCTGTTCGCGACGCTGATCGGCGCCACCGTCTGGACCTGGCTGTGCACCCAGGTCGGACTGCCGATCAGCGTTTCACACGCCCTGGTCGGAGCCCTGGTCGGCGCGGGGATGGCCAAGGCCGGGTTCGGCGCCCTGCTGGCCCCGAGTCTGATCAGGATCGCCGTCTTCATCGTTGTCGCGCCGCTCGTCGGCTTCATCCTCGGGGCTGTGCTGATGGTTTCCGTGCTGTGGATCTGCCGGCGCGCCGCACCCGGCCCCGTGGATCGCTGGTTCCGGCGGCTGCAGCTGCTCTCGGCTGCACTGTACAGCCTCGGCCACGGCGCCAACGACGCCCAGAAGACCATGGGCATCATCGCCGTACTGCTCTTCAGCACCGGTTACCTGGGCGACACGTTCTACGTCCCGCTGTGGGTGGTCCTGGCGTGCCACGGGGCGATCGCGCTCGGCACCCTGGCCGGTGGCTGGAAGGTCATCGAGACCCTCGGGATGCGGATGACCAAGCTGCGGCCGGTCGACGGCTTCTGCGCCGAGACCGCGGCCGGGTGCTCGATCCTGCTGTCGACTCTCGGCGGCATCCCGGTTTCGACCACCCACACCATCACCGGCGCCATCATCGGGGTCGGTGCGCCGGTCCGCATGGGAGCGATCCGCTGGGGCATGGCCTACCGCATCGTCTGGGCGTGGGTGCTCACCATCCCGGCGGCGGCGGCTGTCGCGGCGCTGGCGTGGTTCCTGGTCGCTGCGGCAGGGTTCTCCGGCTGATCGGGTCGACCGGCGATCGTGGACGCTGCCGACGGGTGCCACACTTAACAGTTGTTGTCGGGCCTGGCGCCTTGAAAGGCACCCGAACATTCGGAACGAGTCACCTGTCACAGTGCGACCATGCTGATCCCTGTACCCGTCGTCGGCTCCCGGATGATCCGCAACGCCTCCTCCAGAATCTCGTCCTCATCGGTGAAGTAGTCCTGGTGCACCTCGTGGTCCGGGATGACGCCATGGGGGCTCACGTCGCCGCTCGGTCTGACGCCGCACATCTTCGGATAGACCACCTCCATCCGGGTGTGGGGCAGGTTGAAGGTGTGGACGCCACCGCAGTTGGAGGGGTTGAACGAGGTCTCCTCGCCCACCAGCGTCGCAAAGTCGTGGTCCTGAAGGATGGCGGCCACCGCCGCTGCGTTGGAATACGAGAACCGATCGACGAGGGCAACGACCCTGCCTTCGAATCGCAACGCGTCCGTTCGTGGTGGATACGGTTCTGCCACCTCGCTCCAGCGCTCCCCGTCCTCCCTGGTCATGATCTGTTCTTTCAGCTCCACGATCATAGGATCGTCGACGTCCTGCAGGTCCCGCCAGAAGTCTTTGGTGTGGCGGCTGGTTCGAAAGCGCGCCTCGGAGGCCTCCCGAAAGGGCCGGTCCGCCACATAGGCGATCATCGGATTGCTGAAAGTGGAGCTCCCACCCGGATTGCCCCGGATGTCGAGAATCAGGATCTTCGGTTTCCTGACGGAAATCTCGGTGAACACCGAGTCCATGAACGACAGGAACTCCGTGTTGTCCCACGTCTCCTGCTCCGAGAGGTCGCTGGACGAAAGGTTCATGAAGGCGCCCGGCCGCAGATAGGCGATGAGCGGCCGATCACCGTCGAAAACGAGATCGAACGGAAAGAGCCGACCTCCCGCCCGATACCATTCCCGGAACGCCTCGACGGGAAACTCGACAGTCAAATGGGAGATCTTCGCCTTCACCACGAAGGACTGGAACATCCTGGCTGCGTCGCGGGTGGTCATGGGTTCGGTGATGGTGCCGAGAAGCCTCTCGTATTCGGTGTCGAGCTCGGTCTTGTCAGTGAAGATGAACAGGTCGTACGGCGAGACTTCGAGATCGTGATAGAGAGTGGCGAGGTCCTCTCGGATGGTCTCTGGGGAGTACGTCCTGCCGATTGGGCCTGCACGCGCAGACGCTTCAATCGCAGTTTTCTCTGGAATCTCGAGGTGGTAGGTTTCGTGCCAGTTCTGGTACACGGTGAAATAGAGGTCCCGGGTCGAAGGTGAGTACACCGCGGACCAAACCGTGCCTTTTTGCGCGACCTGTTCCAGGATTCCCAGCCCTTCCTCCCAGTCCGGGCTCTTTTCCAAGCTCTCGAGAGCCTCGGACATGACCCGGTGTCGCCACCCGTTGGCTCTGAGCATGTCGTCGGTCGCGCCGTGGATCGCTCGATTCTCCATTACCTGCCAATTGCCCGTGCCGGGAAAGATCTCCCACCGGTCTCCGACGTACTCGAGGACAGCCGAATGCCCTGCAGCATCGGCGACCAGCATGTGCGAGTCGAGGGAGTGGGGGTCGAGGTCGAACGGGACGTAGTCGGACACGACGTCCACCGCCTCGTCGACGTTTCTCGCACGGTCGAGGATCATCCTGATCAGGTACGGGACATACGCGAGCTGTTTGCCTTCCCGTGGGCGCACTTCGACCTGTTTCACCCCGGCGACGGCGACGACGAGACCATGCTCGTTGATGCCGTCGAACGAGTGGAAGGGCGCCAGAAGCAGACCTCGGGCGACAGGGTGATCTCGGAACTCGAGAAGGTCGACGTTCAACGGGAGGTTCATGTCGATGGCTCTAGAGAACGAAATCGATCGGTAGCCGGTTTCGGGTTGGTACAAATTGACGATGATCGATCCGACGTTTTCGTTGTCCCAGTTTCTTCCGACGATCATCCCGTCGGCAGTTCCGGACGAGAACACGCTGCAGAATCTCCAGGGTCGCTCAATGAGCGGGTTGTCGATCATCGATTGGTTCTCCTGAGAGAACAGCTCGCTTCGATCCCCGGAATGCGAAAGCAGGTAAAGGCCGTCGAGGTGAATCCCGCCGGGTCCCCGCACCCGTACCAGGGTGGCCAGGGTGCGCTCGGGCTCGCTCTGGGACGCGGATGGTCGGTTGAACTCGAGGTCGATGGCCTCGCCCGATGCGACCGGAGTGACTGCAGCGGATGCGATCACGCAGGCCGTCGTCAAGCTCATGAGACGTCGAGATCCTTTTCCGTTCATCGGTCCTCCTCGTGTACGGAATTCGTCACCTCTTCCGTAACGACGACGGGACGGACGAAAAGGTTACGCGGGTGCCACCCTTGGCAAACCATGGTGTTGTTCGACGACGGGAACACAACGATGCTGAGAATGCCGAGGGCGGCACCCATCCGCTCCCATCGGTATGATGGGACGCAGGACTCTTCGTTCGCGCGGCGATTCCGAAGATAATCAGGATGGCCGGCGACAACGGCTGCCGCGCGGCTGCACGGGTGGGCCAAGGAAGCGTCTTCGGACCGCTCGAGCTCGGACGCCTGCAGCGTGAGATCAAGGCCACCTACCCGGTCAAGGACTTTTCGTCCCTCGCCGACGCCGAGGCCTACCTCGACGGGATGGCCGACTGACCGTTCACCTGTTCTCGCCGGTACCCGGAAACGTGCGACGAGACCGCTCTCCATACTCCGGCTCGTTTCACGAAGACGTTGGTCGACTGATACTCCGCGACGTAGGGGCCGGTCTCGTCCGAAGCGTGTACCGTGCCGGTTCCGGCGACGATTGCAGCATCGCCGTTAAAAATCTCGAGCCGCCGGATCTCGAAGACCAGCGAGTCGTAGGAGGGTTCGTTGTCGGCCACCCATTCGAGCTCCTCGTCCTTTGTCGACCAGGCGCCGCTGCCGTCGATCAACTTGAATTCGTCGGCCAGGATTCGATCGAGAAGCGCCGTGTCCTGTTCGAAGTATGCCTTCGGCCACAGGACTTCTTTGATCTCACGAAGCACGGCCTCGTCGGACATGGGCTCGGTCGTGAATGCCGGGACGGCCGGCAGAATCAAGGTGGTCAGCAAAACCAGGGCTCGAGCGGCACTCATCGTGAACCTCCTGACGGATCCCCCGAGAGAGACGAAATACCCCCGGATTGGTTTCGAAAATGGGGTGCAGGGCAGGATTTCGGAGCTCCGATAGGTGCCTCGTGACTTCTCGGGGCACCCATCATGCTCGATACCGAAACAGGAACGACAACGGGTAGGACAAGATACCGCCAACGTTATGGACTACGTGGTTAAGCCACGCTCGCTCGCCCTTCACAAGCCCGGTTGGGAGGCCCAGAAGGTGGGTGGCCTTCTCGACTTCGCATAATGCACAGACCGCGGCCAAAGCGACGATGCAGGTCAAGCGGAACCGAGGACTCGCCCAGCGTCGCTCCGCTGCGGCAATTCCACCGGTCAGACCACCGTTGACAAGGAAGATGAGAGCCATACCGCAAGGGATTGCCATCACCTTGAAGTACTGGACATTGAGGTCGCCTGCAAGCGAGCCGTCGGTGGTTCGTGCCAAGAAACGTAGAGGCGAGTCGCCGAGGCACAACGCCCAGGTTGGGTCGATGTCCGTAAGAAAGTCGCTGAAAAGCCTGGCCAGTCCGATTGCCGCCAGCGCAATCGCCAACAAGAGGCTCCAGGAGAGGCGCGAGTCACGGGAGCCTGTCGATTGGTCGAACATAGCGGTACCGAAATTCCCCTGGAAGCCATTCTAGATCGTCCCTGGAATCTCCGGGCAGCACCACCTCTTCCCCGGTAGGCTCTCCAGCCCCGCTGGTGATCTCTCGTGTCAGCTGCTCGCCAACCCATCAACAACGGTGCATTCTGAACGTGGCACCCATCATCATCAGCGTCAATGCGAAGTGCGGCAGCCGTCGGAAGCCTCGCGGGTGCAGTTTCGCCCCTCGTGCTTGGCGAGATAGAGGGCGCCGTCGGCGGCAGCGAGCAGGGACGTCGGGTCGGCGCCGATTTCGGGCCGGGTCCAGGCGAACCCGACGCTGACCGTCACCACCGGAGCCGTGGACGATTGCGGATGGGGAAGGCCGAGCTCGACGATCCGCAGCCGGACGGTGTCCGCGGATGTCCGGATCCCTTTGCGGGAGGCGCCCGGGAGAAGCACGGCGAACTCCTCGCCGCCATAGCGCGCGACGAGCTCTCCCGCGCGCAGGTGGGCGTCGGCAATCGCCTTTGCGATGGCCTGCAGGCAGGCGTCGCCGGCTTGGTGGCCGAGAGTGTCGTTGTAGGCCTTGAAGTGGTCGACGTCGAGCAGCAGCAGCCCGAGCGGGGTCCCCGCGCGCAGGGCGCGCCGCCACTCGTTGTTGAGGGCCTGGTCGAACCGGCGCCGGTTGGCGACGCCGGTGAGGGCGTCCTCATGGGAGAGCTGGGCGAGGCGGTCGTTGGCGGCGGCGAGCTCGGCGGTGCGCCCCGTCACGAGCTGCTCGAGCTCGACCTTCCGGGTTGACAACCAGCGGATCCGGCGACGGTAGGCGCCCGCGACAGCGAGGATCAACCCCGCAGCGCTGACGACCCGCACCGACGTCCGCTCCCACCAGGCGGGCAGAACCTCGACCGGGAGCTCGACCGGCCGGCTGGGCAGGTCCGCGTAGTCGCGCCCTTCGATCCGCAGCAGGTAGTTCCCCGGCGGTGGTTTCCCGTAGACGCGGCGGTTGTCCGCGACCCACGCACCGGGCTGCGACTCGTGGCCGACCAGCTGCCAGCGGAATCGGGTCTCGTCCTCGCGCTGCCAGGTCAGCAGCGCCGCCTCGAAGTCGACCTCCCTGGCGTCGGGGGGAATCCGCACCGAGGAGGGGTTGACCTCTTCCCCATCAACCCGGACGCGCCGAAGGAGGAGGTTTTTCGGATGCCGTTCCGGGACCACGTCGGCGGGGTCGTACACGCTGAGCCCGGCCAGCGTCCCCGCCCAGAAGCGGTCGTGGTCATCGATGAACTGGGCATTGGTGTTGCACTCTTCGTGCAGAATTCCGTCACGGCGACCGAAGATGCGGCTGTCGAATCCTCCGGACGCGTTGGGTGTCAGCTGCTGGACGCCGTTGTTCGTGCACAGGTAGATCCGCCCTTGAGAATCGCGCTTGGCGCTGTACACGCCCGGGTCCGGCAGAGGGGGAAGGTCTTCGGGCGCGAGAACCCGCGGCTCGAGCGGGTCGCTCACGTCGAGACGGATGATGCCGTTCCCGGCGCTGCCGATCCACAGCACGGGGTGTCCACCGGCGTCCGGAATCAGGTCGAGCCCGATGAGGTCGGACGAAGGCAGGTCATCGCCCCCGAGCAGGGTCCAGCCGTCGTGGTCGAGGCGGGCAAGCCCCTGGTTCGAGGTCGCCCAGAGCCAGGAGCGTCCCTCCCGATCGAACTGCTCGAGAAGCTTGGCGACCCGCCACTGCCCGACCACGCCCGCCGCGGGGGTGGCCTCCCAGCGACCGTTCCGCATTAGGTAGATGCCGCTCTCACGCGTCGCGACCCAGAGCTCGTAACCACGGTCGGTCATGCGCGTCAACAGATCCAACACGTGTTGGCCGCTGTTCTTCGGCCACGGGGTCGCGACCCGGTCGATCCTGGGTCCCTCCGTGATCTTGAAAAGCTCACCGGGTTCCACCGCGGTCCAGAGCACGAGGCGCCCTTCCTCGTCCGGAGCGCGCACCAGGAGACGGAAGTTCGAGCCGGGCAACGTGGCGATGGGAGCGTCGATGATCCGCCAACGGTTGTCTTCGAAGAGCCCGAGGCCGTCGCCGGACGATGCGACCCAGAGGCGCTCACCGCCGTGTCCGTCGGGCTCCACGAGGACCCCGAAGACGCCGTTCGAGCGTGATCCCATGAGCGAGGCGGTACGCCATCCGTTCCCCGACTGGATCGTTCGCACAACGCCGGACTCGGTGGCTGCCCAGAGCACGTCGGTGCCTTCCGGGCTGCGCCACAGATCGACGCTGCGCACCCCGTCCGAGGGCAGCCCGTGGCGTCGTCCGAAGGTTTCGGCCCGGGTGCCGTGGACGCGCACCAACCCGCCCCGAGTGGCCGCCCACACGATGCGCGCCGGACCCTGGGGAGTGCTCGCGGCGAGGCGGTAGATGATGCTGTTGCCCCCTTCTCCGGGTTCGCCGGCGATCAGGTCGAGTGCGTCCTCGGTCATCCGCCAGAGGCCGAAGCCGTAGGTGGCGATCCACAGCTCCTCCCGCCCCTCGTGCCGCGTGACCAGGACATCGTCGACCTGGGCGGCGTCGAATCCCGGGGCGGCAAAACGGCGCCAACCGGCGCCCTGCTCGCGGAACCAGAGACCGTCGTTGTAGGTCGCCACCCAGAGCCGCGTCGTGCCGCCGATCTCACGGGTGCGCGCCAGCCCGAGAAGGGTCTCGTGCGGGAGCTGTTCGGAGTCGGGATCGACCTGCCAGCGGTCCCCGGTGCGACTGAAGAGCCGACCGTCGAGCGACAATGCCCAGGTTTCGAGTCGTCCGAGTTCGTCCGCGACCTCGACCACCCTGAAGAAGCCCTTGGCGGTGAGCCCGCTCGAGGGCCCTTCGAAGTGCCAGCCCCCCCGGTCGAGGTGCGAGATGCCGGACGACAGGAGCGACACCCAGAATGTGCCCTCGTGGTCGAGGTACATGTCGCTGATGCGCGCCGATGCCTCGGGTACCGCGGTCGGCTCCCAGCGGTGGCCGTCGTACCGGACGAGCCCCTGCGATGTGCTCAGCCAGACAAAGCCCTCACCATCGGTGCCGATCGTGAGGATCGTGGTGTCCGGAACACCATCCTTGGCGGTGAAGGTGGTAAAGGTCGGCGACCCGAGGGCCGCCAGGTCCAGCGGCGTCGCCGGATCCGCGGCGCGCGCCCCGATGGCGGCGCCGAAAGGCAGCAGGCACCAAAGGAGGATGGGAACCGCTCGAACGGAGCACCGCGGCGCCACGGAGGTCTCCGTCCTGACCATCGGGTCATTATACCGATGGTGTGGTGCCGATGACGGTGCCGACGACACATTGAGCGGGAAGAGCGATCGGATCTGGAGAAAAGTGTGAATCCGGGAGCCCTTTCACCCTTTTTCCGGTGCGACGGTGAGGGTGGCCCCCACCCACGAGGTTCCTCCTCCAGGTATCCGGTCAGTCGACGCTGAACCGTTGGAGTTGGACCGGGGTGACCAGGGTGAGGAAAGTGCGGATCTCGCCGGCGGGGAATGCCGTTGTGTGGATGCTCAGGTACGCCTGACCGGTCGCGAGACCCGCAGCGAGAGCGGCCTCGGCGCCGGCCGCCGTTCCGCCGTTGGCCACTACAAAGCTCGGGTTGAAGCTCGCGGTGTCGGTGAGGTCGAAGGCCGGAGTACTGGTGAAGTTGCCCGAGGTGACCCCTGTCGGAAACCCTGGGAAAGAAGGGGTTTGCGACGCCACGCTCGCGTTCCCCGGGGGAGCGACGCAGCAGTGGATGTGGGCGGCGGTGGTCGCGCCGGTCAAGCCGGTGAAATCGAAATCAACCAGGAGTGTGTGCGCCGTTGTGTCGTACGAGATGGTTGCAGTTCCCGATCCGAGCGAAGGAGTCGGCGGATTCTCCGCGGCGCCCGAGAGTGATCCGCCGTAGACGAGAATCTCGCCGTGCGCTGCAGACACACCGACGACGAGCAGGATCACCACCGGTAAGAAGAAACGGAATCTCATTTTCAGTCCTCCACGACTACAATAGGCTCCGCATTGGACGCGGTCAATCGTCCGCGGCTCGTCGCGAAAACCCGATGAGATGACGGTGTCGAAAACGCGATCGACGTGACGATGCGGAAGTGGGCAGGATACATCCACAGGAGAGATGGTGATGGGGGTCGGGGAACCTCAATGGCCGGTTCTTGAATTTTACAGAAGGCTCACATTGCGCCCTCCCATCCTTGACAACGGCCTGACCGCGACCCATTTTGATTTATTCGTGCCGCGGCGTGGCGGCGAGCAATACTCAAACCGACAATCCCGATGACACCAGCTGGTGTGGCCCGCTGTCGAAGCGTCGACTTCGGCCGGTGTGCCGTTTGACGTCATGTTGTTCGAAAGGAGGATCCATGTCCGAGACGATTTTGAAAGGTCGTGGAGCGACGATCACGGAATTGCCGCAGAGAGACTGGGAGAGGGAGCTGCGCGATGCACCGAAGCTCATCGGCAGGCGGCTCGAGTTCATGTCGCAGGAGCATCATGCGGTGCGGAACTTCGTCGTACGAGAGATGCCGGGTCACGGTCGGCCGATCTCGATCGAGGTCATCTCGTCAGAGCTGAGTTTGCCGCGCGAGCGTACTGCGAAGATCGTCAGCGACCTCGAGGCGAACCTCTTCTTCCTCGCGCGCCCTGATCGATCGGAAATCTCGTGGGCGTTTCCGGTCACCGTCGACGAGACTGGGCATCGTCTGCTCTTCAGCACGGGCGAGCGATTGGACGCCGCTTGAGCCGAGGACGCGATTGCGACGCCCTTCGTGCAAGGGCGACTGCAGGACCGCGACCTCGAGGTCGAGATTCGCACCACATGTGCACACTGCGGCGAACCGATGGTTTTGGTGTTTGACAGCGAGCTTCGTCACCGAGTCGAGAGGGGAGGACCGGCCCCGCTGGTGTTCGAGCCGGAGGTCGACTGGAGCACCTTCTCGGAACCCACGATCATCGACGGCTATTGACGAAAGAGCGTTTTCTTCTGGTCAGAAGAACACGCGAGGGAGCACCGCTCAACCAATCCACAGATCGACGGGACCTACCTGACTCTTGCTCAAAGTTGTTTTTCTACGCGAATTGTCCAGGGAGCGCTCTTTGCCTTCGAGGCGTTTCAGCGTCGCCGCCCTCGCGGTTGATAAGAAAGACCGGCGGGGCATCTGCCCCGCCGGTGAGTGTTTTCGATCGGCCGCGGCAGGCTACCGCACGTTTCCGATGTAGTTGGCGGTGAGTTGGCGTGAGCGGACCTCGGCCTCGGTGTAGTTGGGGATGATGGCCGGAGCGACGCGGCCGTCGGTGATGCCGGCCTTGGCGACCTCGGCGTTGTACTTGACGACGTGCTCGAGGGTGAGCTTGCCGTCTTTGACGCCGTTTTCGATGTACGCGGACGCGCTGGTCCCGGCGATCCGGCCGAAGACGATGATGTCGAGCAGCGAGTTGCCCATCAGGCGGTTGGCGCCGTGGATGCCGCCGCCGACCTCGCCCGCCACGAACAGGCCCGGAACCCGGGTCTCGCCGGTCTCCTTGAACTCGAGCCCGCCGTTCTGGTAGTGCAGCGTCGGGTAGATGAGCATGGGCTCTTTCGAGATGTCGATGTCGAAGCGCTTGTAGAGGATGTACTTGCCGGGGAACTCGCGCTTGACGGTGCCCTCGCCGGCGAGGTCCTCGATCATCGGCGAGTCGAGCCAGATCCCGAGCCGGCCGGTCGGGGTCGGAACGCCGAGCCCGTCGTGAACGCACTCCTTGATGATCGACGCGGCCTCGACATCGCGCGGCTCGCGTTCGTTGACGAACTGGTTGCCCTCGACGTTGACGAGATTGGCGCCCGAGCCGCGGAACTTCTCGGTGATGAGGATGCCCTCGGCCTGCTCGGGGAAGACGATCCCCGTCGGGTGGTACTGGACCGTGTGGAGGAAGCTCACCGGCACCCCGGCGCGGTAGCCGAGAACGATGCCGTCGGCGGTGGCGCCGTAGTGGTTGGTGGTCATGAAACCCTGGATGTGGAGCCGGCCGCAGCCGCCGGTGGCCAGGATCACCGCCTTGGCCTTGACCACGAAGTACTCCTGGGTCTCCATGTTGTAGAGCACCGCGCCGGCGCACTGGCCGTGCTCGTTGAGCACGAGCTCGACGGCGGGCGAGAACTCGAGCACCTGGATCTTGTCGGCGAGGTTGCGCGCCTCGTCGCGGATGGTGCGCATGATCTCGGCGCCGGTGATGTCGGCGGCGTAGTGCATGCGTTTGCGCGAGGTGCCGCCGCCGTGGATGGTCTCGAGGGTGCCGTCGGCCTTCTTGGTGAAGTTGACGCCGAGGTGCTCGAGCCAGCGGATGGCGTCGGGGGCGCTGGTCACCAGGGTCTCGGCGAGCTCGGGAACGTTGGTGAAGTGGCCGCCGCCCATGACGTCGAGATAGTGGTAGTAGGGCGAGTCCTTGTGGCCCTTCGACGCGGCCTGGATGCCGCCCTCGGCCATCATGGTGTTGGCGTCGCCGTGGCGGAGTTTGGTCGCCATGATGACCTTGGCGCCGTGCTGTGAGGCGAGGATCGCCGCCGAGGTCCCGGCGCCGCCGCCGCCGATGACGAGCACGTCGGTCTCATAGGCGGGCTCGGAGAGGTTGACCTTCTCAGGCGCGACCCGGCTGCCGGCCTCGAGGAGATCGGCGATCTCGTGCGCGATGCCGTAGCCCTTGGACGGGCCGACCTTGAGCTCGCGCCGGCCTTCCGTCTTGAAGTCGGGGTGGAAGTCGAGCCGTTTCTTGCGCTCGTCGAGGCTGAGGAACGGGATCTCTTCGCCGTTGCGTTTTTTCGCCACCCGCTCGGGGCGGGTCTTCTCGACGATCTTGATGAGTTCTTTGAGTTCGGGTGTGTAGGGCATCAGTTACCTCTCAGGCGAGACCGAAATTCGAGGCCGGGGTCCATTCGTCGGCGCCCATGTGGGGCTCCAGTTCGCGTTCCGTGTAGACCTTCTTGAGCTCGTCCACGGTCATCTTCTTGGCCTCGGCGAGGACATCGGTGAAGGTGCCGGCGTCGATTTCGCCGCACATCTTCTCGAGGTGCTCGGCCTTGGGGGCGATCTTGCCCCCCTGGAGCCGCCGTGCGACCTGCGCCATGTGGTACTGGGCCATCTCGCCCATGCAGCGCGAGGCGCAGAGCCCACACTGGATGCAGTCGAAGGAGATCTCGGCCGCTGCGGTCAGATCGCCGCGCTTGAGGGCCGAGATGTAATCCAGGACCTCGACATCCATCGGGCAGACCTTGGTGCACGAGTTGCAGGCGACGCAGCGGAAGAGCTCGGGGTAGAGCTCGTAGACGGTCTCGGCCGTGGGCTTCGCGGATTCGAAATCGTACGCCGCACGGTTGGCCGGGTAGAACGGAATCTGTGTGAGATACATCTCCGGTTCGACCACCGTCTGGCAGGCGAGGCCGGTGTAGATCTTGTAATCTCCCGCTTTTCGGTAGACCGTGGCGCAGGCGCCGCAGACGCCGCCGCGACAGCCGCAGCCGCGGATGTACTGGTAACCGGAGTGCTCCATGGCCTTCATGATGGTCAGGGTCTCCGGGACCTCGTACTTCTTGCCCATGATGTAGATGGGGATCGTCTTCGCCGCCACCTTCTCGGTCAGTGTTGCTGTTTCCATTCCCCTGTCTCCTCCGGCCGGCCGCTCAGACGGTCGCCGCCGCGATGAATTTCTTGTCGACAAGCAGTTCCTGCGCCGCCGGACCGTTGAGGTCGAGGCGGCAGAGGTCGGTATCCAAGCCCAGCGCGACGCCGAGCAATTGGGTGAAGTAATAGGTCGGAACTTCAGTCAGGCCGTCGGTGGCCGCGACCACCTCGCGCTGCCGTGTACCGAGGTTGTATTCGCACATGGGACAGCTCAGGATCAGGGCATCGGCTTCGGAGCGGTTGGCGGCGCCGATGACCTTGGCAGCGCGTTTGATCCCCTCCTCCGGGTGGGCGATCATCTGGTACGAACCACAGCACTCCCGAGAGGCTGAAAACCTCGCGGGCTCGGCGCCGAGCGCCTCGATGAAGCCTTCGAGGATTCTGTCGTCCACCGCATCGATCGCGACCTCTTCGGGACGAACCAGGGTGCAGCCGTAGAACGGCGCCACTTTGAGGCCCGTAAGGGGGTTGGCGACCGCCTCGCGCAGCTTCTCCCAACCGACCCGCTCGCGGAGCAGGCTGAGGTAGTGGACCACTTCGACCTCGCCGTTGTAATCCGGTTCCTCGGTCATGAAGCGGTTGAGGGTGTCGCGCTTCTCCTCGTTCTCGCGCACGAGTTTGTTGGCGCGCGCGAGGGTGTTGTAGCACTGCGAACAGATCGTGACGACGGTGTCGCAGCCCTCCTGGGCCGCGCGGATGAGGTTCCGCACCGGCGCCACCTGATGGATGAGATCGTCGTCGGTGAGCGAGAAGACCGCTCCGCAGCAGTTCCAGCGACTGAGTTCCTTGTACTCCACCCCGAGGTGGTCAAGGGCGGCCATCGCCGCCTTCTCGAGGTTTGCTGCCTTGGTCTTGAGCGTACAACCGGGGTAGTAACCGAGCTTCATGTTCTGCCTCACGAGGTGAGCTTGCGGAAGGTCGAGACAAAGGCGATCTGCGGCGCCTCCGCCATGGTTTCTTTCGGGATCTCCTGCGGTTTGATGAGATCGGTGTTGGTCCGCAGGACAAGCTGGCGAACGGCCTCGAAGACCCTCGGCACGTCGATGCCGCGCGGACAGCGCACGACGCAGGTATGGCACGAGGCGCAGTACTCGCCGATCTGGGCCTTGATCACGGGCTCGATTTCACCGAACTGGAGATAGTGGATGCCCATCCGCGTGGTGAAACCCATGGAACCCACCATGGGGCAGACCGCCGAGCAGGTGCCGCACTGCATACACTCGTGGACGTTCTGTCCGGAGAGTTCGGCGATCTTGTTGACGGCTTTCAGGTTGTCTGGGTGGATCGGACTGGGAATACTGGCCATGGCCCCCTCGTATCGGGTCCGCTCGGACGTTTCCGGAGGGGTCGATCGACCACGGTCGGGCACCCAAGCGCGGGGTCATGATAGCGCAATGTGAAATTTGGAACAAGGGTTGTGAGTGATACGTTGTCGCAGTTTTTCGAGGTCACGGGGCCGCTTGATAAAGTGTGGAAATGTGGAGGCCAGGGGTTAGCGGTTAGGAGTTAGGAGTTAGACGTTAGACGTTAGACGTTAGACGTTTCACAGCGACCGGAGGGAGCGCTGACCTCCTCACAGCGACCGGAGGGAGCGCTCACTCCTCACTCCACCCTCGGAATCCTCACCAGCA
>JAHECW010000030.1 GCA_024641545.1 Acidobacteriota bacterium | reverse complement strand
AGAGATACCAGTACGGGCTGGTCGGCTCGAGCCCGACCTCCATGGCGTGGTAGGGCGGGTTGGTTTCGCCGGCGAAGGAAACCCAGCCGTGCTGGCCCGAGAAACTGGCCCTGAACGCGACGGTTCCCGAGGCGTTGACCTCGGCCCCGGTCCAGGCCGAAGAGCCGATGGGTTTGTTGGTCAGGAGGCCCGAGCTGCCGTTGGAGTCGTTGTAGAAGTAAAGCCCGTCCGGGCTCGCGAAACCGAGCGGAAAAACGGCGAGGCCGGTGTTGTTCAGGCTGCAGTCGGAGATGAAGGACCCTCCGCTGTCGGTCCACACCGGCGAACCCACCCCGGACCCGCCCAACCACAGACCGACGGTGTCGACATTTCCCGCCACGATCCCCAGACTCACCGCCACCCGGCCGCTATCGGCCAGAGAGGGCGTCTTGCTGTTGAAGGACGAGTTCGGCGGCAGGTTGAAGCCGTCGACGATGTTGCTCCGCACCTGGAGCTCGAGGCCGTCCCGGTAGTCGGGCAGCTCCGCCGCCGGGGCGGCCGCCGCGAGGAGGACCGAGCCGATCACAAGAAACAACGTTGAACGCATCGTTTTCACTCCCTCGACCCGACCGAAGGCCGCCGGATCATCTCATTCAATGGCCACTATAACCGCGTGCGGGAAAGCCACCATCCGTCACCCTCACCGGCCGAAACGGGAGCGGAATGCCCCGGAGGTCGAAGCTGCGTTGAGGGCAGCAGGAAGATGAGGGTGAGACGTCAGACGCGCGGAGCGGGGCCCGGGGCCGAGCACGTCAGGAGGTGGAATCGAGGATGTGCGCGCCGGACACCGGACGGCAGATGAAGACCGAACTCGGCAGATCGACCTCGGCCCGATAGGACGCGTGCACCTCGTCGGCGAAGGCCGGCGCGGCTTCGGCCGAGACCAGCGCGATGGCGCAGCCGCCGAAACCCGCCCCCGTGAGTCGAGCGCCGAAACATGTCGGCTGCCGCCGCGCCAACTCGACGAACAGATCGAGCTCGGGGCTCGAAACCTCGAAGAGATCGCGGAGACTGGCGTGGGATTCGCTCATGAGGCGACCCGCGGCGACGAGATCCGCTTCGGCCAGGGCAAGGGCGAGGGCAAACGGCCGGCTCATCTCCTCCACGACGTGGAGCGCCCGCCGGTAGGTGGTGTCGTCCAACCGGCCGCGTTCGAACTCGAGAAACCCGGGCTCCACGTCTCTCAGAGCTGCGATCCCCGGGTCGGCGCCGCGAAGCTCCGCCACCGCCTCTCGGCAGCTCCGACTCCGATCGTTGTAGGCGCTGGCGGCCAGGATCCGCGGAGCACCGGTGTCCATGACGACGATGGCGGCTTCGGCGGGCAACGGGACGAGATCGGTCTCGAGGGTGCGGCAGTCGAGAAGCAGCGCATGGCCCTCGCGACCCAGGACCGAGGCGAGCTGATCCATCACCCCGCCCTTGACCCCGATGTAGTCGTGTTCCGCGCGATGGCCGAGGAGGGCCATCTCGACCGGCGCCCAGGCGATCTCTGAAGCCTCGCACAGGGCGAGCATGGACGCCATCACGAGCGCCGATGACGACGACAAACCGGAGCCCAGAGGAACATCGCCGTCGACCGCGAGATCGATTCCGGACACCCGGTAGCCCGCCGAGCGCAGCGCCCAGGCCGCACCGGCCACAAAGGAGAACCAGTCGGATCCTCCGGGTGGAGCGATCCCGTCGAGGGCGATCTCGCGGGTTTCGTCAAAGACCCTGGAGTACGCCCGGATCCGGCGGTCTTCGCGCCGGGCGAAGGCGGCCCCGACCCAACGATCGACGGCCATGGGGAGGACCCAGCCGTCGTTGTAGTCGGTGTGCTCACCGATGAGATTGACGCGGCCGGGGGCCACGGCGACCCTCGGCGCCGCGGCGTGGCCGAACCGCGAGCGAAACTCCGCTGCGAGCCGGACGGTCCATGGCGGGTCGGCGGTCACGAGCGGTCGGTCCGCATCACCTCGAGGGGCCGAGGGTTCTTCCAACCAGCACGGGTGAAATCGGGGAAATCCTGGGGTTGGCCGCCGGCCGCGATCGAACGGCCGCTGAGCTCGACCACCGCGCTCATCATGGCTCCGTCGTAGACATCCATGTCGACGGGCCGGCCCTTCCTCAAGGCCTCGACGAGCCGGAAATCCTCGATGAAGTCCATCCCGCCGTGGCCCGCCCCTGCGCTCGCCTCCTCGAGACGGCGCCACACCGGATGGTCGAACTCCTTGAAATACTCTTCTGCGGGGTCCCACCGATGGGGTTCGCTCCGGCCTTCGATGGAGATCAGCGGCTCGGGGTACTTGCGCGCGAGGCCCCGGGTGCCCTGAATGAGATAGTCGCGGCTGTAGGGGCGCGGAGAGCTGGTGTCGTGGGTGACGACAACCGTCTCGCCGGCCGCCGTCTGCAGGACCGTCGTCACGATATCCGAGAGCACGAAGATCTCGTCCGCCTGCGGGCTCTCGAGCCCGAAACGCTCCACGGCGTACCGACGAAGCCCCCGGGTCTTGGTGCCGAACGACGACAGCGACGAAATCGCGTTGCCCCGGTTGATGTCGAGGCACTGCGCCACCGGGCCGAGCCCATGGGTCGGATAGAGGTCGCCGTTGGTCGTCAGCGAGTGGGCCCGTCGCCAGGCGCCCTCGCCGTCCATGTCGTGCTTGACCGCACGGAGATCGTGGAGATAACCGCAGCGGGCGTGGAGCAGCTCGCCGAAGACTCCCTGCTTCACCATGTTGAGAACCATCATCTCGAAGCGGTCGTAGTTGCAGTTCTCCATCATCACGCAGTGGCGGCGGGTCGCCTCCGAGGTCTCCACCAGCCGCCAGCAGTCGTCCACGGTCAGGGCCATCGGCACTTCGGTGGCGGCGTGCTTGCCGTTCTCCATCGCTGCGGCGCAGACCGGCACGTGCCACTCCCACGGAGTCGAGCAGAAGACCAGATCGAGATCCGACCGGTCGCAGAGGCGCTCGAAATCCCGCGGTCCGCGGCTGTAGCCCGTCGGTTGCTCCCGGCCCGCTTCGACCACCAGCCGCTGCGCCCGCGCGACCCGATCCTCGACGATGTCGCAGACCGCCCGGATTTCGACGCCGTCGATCTTGAGGAAGTTCTCGACGTGCGACGTGCCCTGGAGGCCGACCCCGACAAAACCGATCCGAACCACGTCCATCGGCTCAGCTTGGAAATCGATCATGGCCGCTTTGGTCGAAGGGACCGTCGATGCCGCCACCGGCAGCGAACGGATCATCAGCCCCCCGGCACCGAGGGCGCCGAGCCTGACGAGCTCGCGCCGGTTCAATCCATCCATCGGATAAGGCGGAGCGAAATCACGACGAACAGTCATGCGATCCTCCCGCGATCATCCTAGCCGAGAACGACGAGCCGGGATCACGGCTGGGTCGTCGACCAGTCCTCGAGCCCGCCGGTCTCGAACCCGTCGAAGAAGAGCCGGAGCTCTGGGCAGCCGACGAGCTCGATCTCGAACAGACTCGGCCACCGTTTGCCGGTGACGAAGAGCCGCTCGCCCGCGGCATCCCAGGCAATACCGTTGAGGACGTCGCCTGCGGGAGGTTGAGGGTCGAGGAGACCGTCGAGGTTGATCCAGGCGATCACCCCTCCGGTGTCGGGATCGATGCGCGCAATCCGATCGGTGTACCACTGATTGGCGAAGATCTCGCCGGCGATCCACTCGAGCTCGTTGAGGTCGTCGACCGGGCCGTCATCGTCGACCACCGCGACGGTGCCGGACTCGGCATAGGTCACGGGATCGAGAAAGCGGAGGTTCGAGGACCCGTCGCTCATGATCAAGCGTCGACCGTCGTGGGTGAGGCCCCATCCTTCCCCGGTGTAGGCGAAGCTCCCGGTCGATGCAAAGCTCGTTGCATTCCAGAGAAAGGCGGTGTGCTCCCGCCAGGTGAGCTGGATCAGATTGCCGTCCCACAAGGCCAGACCCTCGCCGAAGTAGGCCGCGTCCAGGCCGATTTGTTGGAGCACATTTCCGCTCTCGAGATCGACCCGGCGCAGGGATGATTCGCCGTAGAGACCGGTACTCTCGAAGAGGACGCCACCGTCGTAGAGCAATCCCTGGGTGAAGGCCCCGTCGTCATGGGGATAGCTGTTGATCACGGTGTACGAGCACACCGGTGTCTGGGCGCGGACCTGCGCCGCCGCCGCAACCGCGACCAGCAGCACAGCGCAGGTCTTGCACCGGAGAGGGACGGGGAAGCGCCGGGGTGATCCCATGACCCTCAGATCATAACCGACGACGACGCGGCGTACGGCACGAATCGCCGCCTCGGTGGGACCCGGCCGGGCAGCCGTCGCCTCAGTCGTCGACGATGCTCATCGGTTTTGAACGCTCCGGTGCAACCTCAGACCCGATTTCGGCACACTAGCCATGGGAGGCAGCAATACCATGTCCAGAACCAGTCAACCCGATTCCCCCACCGCCGGTCCGAGACCGGCGCTGCTCGGCTTCGTCCTTGTTGCCGTTTTCGGTGTTTTCTTCATGGCGCTCGGTCAACCCGCCGCGGCGTGGTCGGGCGATGATGAAACCGCCGCGACCGAGACCGCCATCCTCGCCGGTGGGTGTTTCTGGGGCATGGAGGGTCTGATCCGTGACCTCGACGGCGTCGTCGACACCGAGGTCGGCTATGCGGCCGACAAAAACGACAAGAAGGCCGAGCCCGCGGAAGCGATCCGGATCGAGTACGACCCCGAAAGAATCAGCTTCGAGGACCTTCTCCGCTTCTACTTCAAGATGCACGACCCGACGACCAAGAACCGCCAGGGCAACGATCGCGGCGCCGAGTACCGATCGGCCATCTTCGTCCTCTCGGACGAGCAGCGCCAAGTCGCCGTCCGGGTGCGCGCTGATGTCGACGCCTCAGGGTTCTGGAAGAATCCCGTGGTCACCGAGATCAACGATGCCGGGAAGTTCAAAGAAGCCGCCGAGCACCACCAGGACTACCTCGAGAAAAACCCCGGCGGCTACACCTGTCACTACGTCCGTGGAGAGTAAATTCTGCGGGACTCGCGGAGTCTGGACCACCACAACCGGTCATTCCGGTGGGTTCTGATCGGGTGACCCGGTCGTCGTCTTCATCATCTTGGTGGAGACGATCAGCGCGAATCCGTATGCCGCCAACGCGATGACGAGCACGAGCGTCTGGCCAGACAGGAAATCCCGCACGACCATTCTCAAACCCGTCACCAGCAAGAGCGGGTAGACCAACCAGCCGGCCTCCCGAATTCCCCATCGGCGCGCAAACGCGCCAAGCCCGACGGTGACCAGGGACAGGGCCACGGTTCCGGTTGCGGCGGCGCTTTCGGAAGGAAGAACGGCTGCTGCGGCAGCAACCATCGCCGCTGCGACCGCCAAGGCCGACATCGCCAACAAGCCGGTGAGAGGCAACCGCTGCGCCCAGCCGCCGGATCGACGCTTCCGTCCGGCGACGACGACGGCGGTGGTCACCAGGGTCAGAAGAACCACGAGGCCGGTTTCGAGCCGGGGCGCCGCGGCGACCGATCCACCACCGACGAGACCGGACAGCACGCCGGGGACGACACCGGCGGAAGCCCAGGAGGCGGCGACGAGGATCGCAGCGTGCACCCGCAGGGTCACGCGGTCCCAGCCGCTGCCGACGGCAGCGACCGCGACCGCCAGGCCCGCCCACACCACCGCGGCCGCAGCTCCGGCGACGCCCGGCAATCCAACCACCACGAGACCGAGCCCGAGCGAAGACAGGTAGATGAACGCGGCGTTTCTGCCCTGCTTCCGGTCCACCACCCCGAAGGCGCCGGCATACGCCGCCGCACCGGCGATGAGAGCGATGAATGCGAGGCCTCCGGTCGACCAGCCGTTGACCTCCGCCAACCTGACCGCTCCCCCCCAGCCGATCATCCACACCGCCACGGTCTGAGCGAACTCGAAGACTCCCACCGGAGCCCTCCCACGCAGCGATCGGACGACGAAGGTCCCGGCGAAACCGATGAGGAGCACCGTCTGCAGCAAGGCCACGAGGATCGGGTGAACGGGTCCGACCGCCGGCCCGAGTTCGAAGTTCACGGTGGCGATCGCCGTGAGACGGAGCACGGCCAGATCAGCCGAAAGCGCAGCAAGCCACTTCAGACTGCTCCATCGGAGCTCGCCCGTGTACCACAGTGTCGCCAGACCCAGTACGACCACCACCGCCGTCGCCGCTTCCCCCGGCGAGCGGGCGGTCGCCACCGCCGCGGCGGTGATCAGGCAGGCGAGGGTGAAGACCCACGCCGTCCACTGCAGGCGCCAGCGAACCGAGACCACCAGGCCCGCGGCGGTCACCCCGGCGAGCGCGACGGCGCCGGCCGTCGGGGACAGGACTCCGAAGGAGGTCGTGGCCTCAAAGAGGAGCGGGCCGGCGATGACGGCCGAACATACCGCATGGAATCCCGCGCTTGCCCGCGAGCCTTTCCGCGCGGCGAACGCCGCAACGACAATCCAGATCACTGCATAGGCCATTCCCAACGCCACACCCATCCCAGGTGCGACTGTCCCTCGTTCGGTCAGCGCGCGGAGAAGAAACGCCCCGGCGAGAACGAGGAGGCTGCGGCCGACGAGGGTCGGCGTGCCGAGAACCGCAGCCATCTGGGACTCGATCTGCGAACCGACGACGGCGGCGCCGTCGTCCTGCTCCCACTCGGCGCCGTCAACTCGCGCGGGTCGCTCCCCGAGTTCGAGGGCCGCGATACGCGCTTCCAGAAGAGCGACCGTGGCCGCAGTGGCTTCGACCGCCAGCTCCAGTCTGCGCACCCGTTCATCCATGAAGGGCTCCTGAGACAGAGTCTTTATATCCTACAAAAAAATTGCAACGCTCTGATTTTCAAGATATCATAATTGAGGGAATGCTCAATTATTCTAATTACCTGCCCAGCGAATCGGTCATGAGGTGAACCCGAGATCGCGGCCACCCGGGCGCGAGACGACAGCGCGGCAAATTGCCCACGTGCTGAGGGCGTTCGGAACCTGGATCCTCGAACCCGAGCGGCTTCCCCACTCACCTGTGGAGCCGAGGAGGAGAGCGCCGGCGCCGGGCTTCACACCGTGGCCGGAAGATCGACAACCTCTGCCGTTCCTGGCGGACGAGACGCCACCCAGAAGACAGTTCTTCTCGTGGCTGGCGTCTTCCGAACCCATGCCCGACGCAGCGACCGCCCACGAGCCGTCCCGAGAGTCGATTCTCGGTTGGCTCTGCAGCAGCGAGCAACTCACCACCGATCAACCAACACGACCGACGAAGGAGGTCTCGATCCATGGATCCTGAGAGCCCTCTCATCCACACCAAGCACGTCTTTCGAGCCGCGATCCTGCTGCTTGCAGTCATCGGCAGTCTGCTCCTCGGCAGGTCGCTATTTGTCCCCGACACCTGGGGAGAGTTCGGCTGGTATCGCGGCGCCGCCGTCGCCGAGCACCGCGCCAGGCCGGTTCGCCACCTCGGCGACGAGTCCTGCGCAATGTGTCACGACGCCGAGTTCGCCGAGCACGCCGCGGGGGTCCACGCGGCGGTGCGGTGCGAGCTCTGCCACGGCCCGCTGGTCCTTCACGCGAATCTCGAGGATGGCGAGAAGATCGCCGACATGCCGGTCCGCCGGTCTCGAGAGCTCTGCGAGCTCTGCCATCGAAAGCTCGACGCCCGCCCGGCCTCGTTTCCGCAGATCGACGTTCGCGAGCATCTGACCGAACAGGGCGCCGACCTCACCCCGGACGCCTGCTTCGACTGCCACGACCCCCACTCGCCGTATTGAGTCTCGGAGGAGGTTCTGATGAACAGGAAGAGTGATCCCCGGAGCCCGAGACCCGACAGTTTCTCTCGTCGCGAGTTCCTCCGCTCGACGAGCTCGGCCGCCGCCGGCGCGCTCGCGATCGTCCTCGTTCTTCCGGAAGGCAGCGCCGAGGGCGTGGAGGGCGCAGACTACGACTGGAGCCGCCACCGCTGGGTCTACCTGGTCGACACCACCGCCTGCATCGGCTGCGGTTCGTGCGTGCGCGCCTGCCGCGCCGAGAACTCGGTCCCCGAGGGCATGTACCGGACCTGGATCGAGCGCTACGAGATCCCGGCCGAAGGCGAAGCGCTCGTCGACACGCCGGCGGGCGGCGAGCGCGGGTTCGACCCGGTCACCAGCAGTCTCAACGTCCGCAAGGCGTTCTTCGTACCGAAGATCTGCAACCACTGCAGAGCGACGCCGTGCACCCAGGTCTGCCCGGTCGGCGCCTCCTTCAGCACCCGCGACGGGGTCGTACTTGTCGACCAGGAGCACTGCATCGGCTGCGGCTACTGCGTCCAGGCCTGCCCATACGGCAGCAGATACATCAACCCGGCCACCCACACCGCGGACAAGTGCACCCTGTGCTATCACCGCATCACCGAGGGTCTGAAGACCGCCTGCGTCGAGATCTGCCCGGTGGGCGCCCGACGGCTCGGCGACCGCGAGGATCCCGACGACCCGGTCAACGAGATCCTCGCCACCCGCCGCGTCCAGGTTCTGCAACCCGAGCTCCTCACCCGCCCGCAGTGCTACTACCTCGGCCTCGACATGGAGGTGCGCTGATGTTTCCGGAGCTGACCGGTTTTCTCTTCCCCAACGACGTCCACATCCACTGGAGCCTGATGATCGTTCTCTACCCCTACATCACGGGGTTGGTCGCGGGAGCGTTTCTCGTGTCGTCGCTCTACCATGTCTTCGGGCGCGACGAGTTCAAACCGCTCGGCCGTTTCGCGCTCGCCACCGCGCTCTGCTTCCTCGCCGTCGCCGGGCTGCCGCTGCTCAACCACCTCGGGCACCCCGAACGGGCGATCAACATCGTCGTCACGCCGAACTTCACCTCGGCGATGGCAGGTTTCGGAATCCTCTACGCCTCCTACTTCATCATTCTGCTCTTCGAGGTGTGGTTCGTCTTTCGCGTCGACATCATCGAAACCGCAGCCCGATCACGCGGATTCAAACGTCGGCTCTTCTCGATCCTCGCCCTCGGTGTCTACGACGTCTCTCCCCAGTCGCAGGCCGTCGACAAGCGGATCACCAGGATCCTGGCCGCGATCGGCATTCCCATGGCCTGTCTCCTGCACGGCTACGTCGGGTTTCTCTTCGGCGCGGTCAAGGCGAATCCCTGGTGGTCGACCCCGCTGATGCCGGTGATCTTCCTGTTCTCGGCCATGGTCTCGGGCATCGCGCTGCTCATCGTGCTCTATCAGATCGCCATGAAGCTCAAGGGCATGGCCATCGATCGCTACGCCATCGCGGCCATGTCTCGCTGGCTCTGGCTCTTCATGATCATGTCGCTGACCCTGGAGCTTCTCGAAATCATGATGCTGGCTTACGAACGGGCTGAAGAGTGGGAGGTCATCGGCCACCTGCTCACCCACCAGCTTTCGTTCTCCTTCATCTCGCTGCAGATGATCGGCGGCGGGCTGGTTCCGCTGATCCTGCTCGGCATCGTGGTCCTGATGGACCGCTACATGGACGACCGGATCCGCAACACCCTGTCCATGGTGGCGTCGCTGCTGCTCCTGCTGCAGGTGCTCTCCATGCGCTGGAACGTCGTCATCGGCGGCCAGATGTTCTCGAAGAGCATGCGGGGATTCCGCGAGGCCTACGTTCCCGGGATGTTCGAGAAGGAAGGGATCCTCGCCGCGGCGCTGATTCTCTTCATTCCATTCGTGCTGTTGGTGATCTTCGAGCGGGTGCTCCCGACCTTCCGCCACCTCGAGCGGGGGGACGACCCCGCCTGAGGCCGGCACCGTCAGCCTTCGAGGAATTTCTTCAAGAACGCAACCGTCCGGCCCCACGCGAGATCCGCGGCGGCCTTGTCGTAGCGGGCCTCGTTGGTGTCGTTGTTGAAGGCGTGGTTGACGCCCTCGTAGACGTGGATCTCGAAGGGCTTGCCGTTGGCCTCGAGGGCCGACACATAGGCGTCGATTCCTTCGTTGATCCGCTCGTCGAGCCCGGCGTACTGGAGACAGAGCGGCGCGGTAATCTTCGGCACGTCCTCGGCTGGGAGCTGGCGGCCGTAGTACGGGACTCCGGCAGCGAGGACGGTGCCCGCGGCGGCAAGCTGGTTGACCATTCCCCCACCCCAACAGAAACCAACCGCGCCGATCTTGCCGGTGGATGCGGGGTGCTTCGCAAGGAACGAGACAGCGGCGGCGAACCGCGCGAGATTTTCATCGGCGTCGAGGTCGTAGATCATGTCGCGCGCGCGATCCGGATCTTCGGGGGTCCCACCCACCGGTGAGAGAGCATCGGGCGCGAAGGTCAAGAAACCCTCGAGGGCCATCCGTCGCGCGACATCCTTGATGTGCGGGTTGAGACCGCGGTTCTCGTGGATGACGAGGACCGCGGGGTGCTTCCCGCCGTCCTTCGGCCGGGCGAGGTAACCGGAAACGGCCGTCCCACCGACCTCGAAGGTCGCGGTCTCCGCGGCCAACCGGTCGTCGTCCTCGGCGACGACGGCGGCCTCGGCGTAGTTGTTCTGCAGGAAGGGCACGAGCGCCGCGGCTGCCGCCGCGCCCCCCGCGAGCCCGGCAAGACGCTCCATGAACGACCTGCGGCTCATGGTCCCGTGGGTGAACTCGTCGAAGAGCGCGATCGCGTCCTGGTCAACCGTCCTTCGTGTCGTCATCTCTCCCCCAAGCTCTCCACCCACCCCACCACGAGATCGAGGTAGTCCGACTGCTCGCCGGAGGTGGAGACCCCGGCGAGGATCGACTGGCCGTCGGGCGCGACCGAGAACAACGGACCGCTGATGTTCGAGCTCGCGAGCTCCATCACATCGTCGATCTTGCCGACGGTGAAAGTCTCGCCCCGGCCGTCCACCGCAGCGACCTTGAGCGGCCCGTTCTCCTCCTGGTAGAAGAGCTCGCTGCCGTCGGACCGCCACTGCGACCAGGTGCCGGAGTTGTCGGAAACCTGGAACCGGCGGCCCGGACCGGGAAACGGCGTGACGTAGACCTCGCCGCGGCCCGACTCCTGCGACCAGTAGGCGATCCACCGTCCGTCGGGCGAAAAGACCCCGGCGCCCTCCTCGTACTCGGTTTGATAGAAGACCTCGGCGCTCGGTCCGCCCTCGAGGTCGAGAACCCAGAGATCCGAGCCGGTGTCCTGGCCGGGCTGGTCGAAGAGCACGTAGCGCCCGTCGGGCGACCAACTGTTCGGAATGATGTCCACCGTCGAGGCGAAGATCAGCTCGACCTCGCCGGTGCCGCCCACCGACTTGCGGTAGATGGCCCGGGTCGCGCCCCGCCGCGAGGCAAAGATCAGGCTCTCGCCGTCGGGCGACCAGACCGGGTAGTTGTCGCTCGCCTTGTCGAAGGTGAACCGGGTGCGCAGGCCGCGCTCGAGATCGACGAGCCAGATGTCCTGGGTGCCCTGCGCCGGGTCGAGGACGACGACGGCGGCGGTCCTGCCGTCGGGCGAGAGCGTGACCTGGTCGTAATAGGCCTTGTCCCCGCCCAGCCCTTCCAGCGGCCGTCCGGTCCGATCGAAGAACTGCAGCACGTCTTCCGCGTTCTGACTCCCGGTCATGTAGAGGAGCACACCGTTGTCGGTGGCCGAAAAGACCCCCGCGCCGGTGAGCGGTCGGACGACGATGTCCTCGGCGAGCGGAACCGCCTCACCGGAGAATTCGAGACCATCCGGGTCGAATGGTTGCGCCATCAACATGTTCTCCCTGACATACAGGAGGTGACCGGAGGAGTACCAGGCCGACGCCGGCGAGCTGACGATGTCCTTGCCGGTTCCTCCCTCGTCGAGCCCGACGACCCTTACGACGCTCTTGTGATCGCCGGCCGAGCTGCGGGCGTAGTAGAGAAGATGCTTCCCGTCCGGGAGAAAGCGCGGCAGACGGTGCGAGTTGTCCCCGACCTCGCGGTTGAGTTCGGTGATGGGAGTCGACTCGCCGCCCACCGCCGCAACCCGGTGCAGCGACGTTCCGGAATCCGGCGCGAAAACGATGACGCCGTCGGCGTTCCAGCTCCCGCCCTTGCCGTCGGGCGCGTCGCAGATGGTCAACGCGGGACCACCCGTCGCCTTGATCTTCCTGAGCTTGCCGTTAGCCACGAAACCGATCCACTGGCTGTCCGGCGACCAGAACGGGTAGTGGCCGAGTTCGGTCCCTGCGAGGGCGTGCGCTTCGCCTTCGTCGATGGAGCGGAGGTACAACATGAAACCGCCCGACTCGTTCCGGGCGCTGAAGACCATCTTGCGCCCGTCGGGGGACAGCGCAGCGGCGCCGGGGTTGAGTGGATCGAGGTGAAAGGCGGTTCCCGGGGGCGCCGGGATCGCCGCCCGGACCACCGGCAACTCGCCGGTGCCGTCGAGCAGCCACATGGCGGCGAACACGATCGCCGCCAGACCGGCCGCGGCGGCGGCGATCCACCCGAACATGGTTCGGCCCTGCGGCGCAGCCGAATCGAGAACCTCGAGCTCAGCCGCATCGTCCGGCTCAATCAGCGCGATGCGGGCGTCGCCGATGGCCTGCAGCCGCATCTTCGGTTTCTTGCGCAGGCACCTGGCGATGAGCTTCCTGACGTGCGGCGGGGTTTCCGACGGCAACTCGTCGAGATCGATCTCGTCCTTGAGCACCGACGCGAGGACGTGGGACACGGTCTCGCCGGCGAAGAGCTTGTGACCGGTGAGCATTTCCCAGAGCACGACGCCGAAGGCCCAGATGTCGGCGCGCTGGTCGGCCGCGATCCCGGCCGCCTGCTCCGGCGACATGTAGGCCGCGGTGCCGAGAATGACCCCGGCGGCGGTGGCGTGCTGGGTCAGGGTCGGCGAAAGCGAGAGCGAGGCGTTGCTGTTCCGGGCGTCCCACGCCTTGGCGAGTCCGAAATCGAGCACCTTGACCGTGCCGTCGGGTCGGATCTTGATGTTGGCGGGTTTGAGATCGCGGTGGACGATGCCGCGCTCGTGCGCCGCTTCGAGGGCCTCGGCGATCTGGAGGGCGATGGCGACGGCTTCGTCCACCGGGACCGGCCCGCGCGAGATGCGCTCGGAGAGATCTTCTCCTTCGACGAGTTCCATGACGAGAAACGTCACAGGGCCTGAGGCCTTGAGGTCTTGAGGTCGTGAGGTCGCTTCCTCTCCCTCTCCCGATTCGATCGTCTCCAACCCGTACAGGTGCGCGATGTTCGGGTGGTTCATCGAGGCCAGGACCTTGGCCTCGCGTTCGAATCGCGCAAGCCGGTCGGGGTCTCCCGCGACATCGGCGGGCAGCAGCTTGAGCGCGACATCCCGTCCGAGCTTGGTGTCCCCGGCGAGCCAGACCTCGCCCATCCCGCCCTCGCCGAGCTTGGACTTGATTTCGAAGTGGGCCAGAGTGCTGCCGATCATCATTCCCCTCAATCGCGGGGCACACCACAGGGCGGCCCCGACTCACCTGCGCTCACATTGCTCGTTCTCTCCCACTCTAACGCACTTGAGACCTATTTGCATTTCCCCTCTCGGGTCTCCGGGACTCCCGATGACACACTGTTCACCCTGAGCGAGGGAGTTCTACGACCGAGTCGAAGGGTCCCCATCGGGTCGGACGCGCGCTGCTTCCCTCATCGCCGCTCTGAGATTCGGGGGATTCTTCGACTCGCTACGCTCGCTCAGAATGACAGGAAACGGCTGCCTCCCCCACCCCCAGAAAACCGCAGGGCGAAGGCCCTGGGGATTTCTGAGGGCGGGCGGGTGGGGGGTGGGGGGCGGGATGAAATTGGGTCAAGGGCACGGATCACTCGCATGCAAGACCCACAGCCGCGCTGGTGGCGCGGCTCGGATTCGGCCACTCGCCGTCAGCGAGAGCTGGCTCTCGATGGCGGCAATGGGCGAATACGAAAAGCCACCGGCCCATGCGTGGGCCGGTGGCTGTGGGTCGGATGAGGACGAAACTAATCCGGAAGCTTCTCCCAGTCCGACTTGGGCGCATCCTCCGCCAGCGCGAGGCCGCCGTTGGCGCCGGCATAGACCGGGTCCTTGACAACCCGCACCTTGCCGCCGCCGAACGGGTCCATGGCCTTCTCGAGGTACTGGCCGAACCCCGGAATCCGCGAACAGCCCCCGGCGAGGATGATGTTCTGGCGGACCTTCTCCTGGTACTCCGATTCGCCGCTGGCGATGAGATCGAGCATGGCTTCCGCAACCGGCGGTCCCAGGCTCTCGCAGGCCTGCTTGATCTCGTCGGTGATGTCGATCTCCGACGGCTTGCCCTCGATGGGGATGGAGACCGTCACCTTCCCCGGCGCTTTGCCGATGAAACTGTGCTTTTCCTTCCAATCGCGGACCGTGTGAATCGACACGCTCATCCCCGGGTGGCGCTCGCCGAGCAGGGTAAAGAGCTGGTCGTCGACCCAATCGCCGGCGTTGATCAGGGTGCGCTGGTCCTCCTCGGTGGGGTAGCGGCCCTTCATGACGCAGAAATCGGTGGTGCCGGCGCCGACATCGACGACCATGGCGTGGAGCAGCGCGTCCAACCCGTAGGCCACCGCAAACGGCTCCGAGACGATGATCAGACCGTCGACGAGCCCGTGCATGGCCTTTCGGACGTGCTGTTTGTTCACCCGGAGCGCCTCGGCAGGCACGCCCACCACCGCCCGGACCTTGCCTCCGCTCTTGCGCACCTCGGGCACGCCGGCGAGATCGAGCAGGTGCGACAGGAGCTCGCGGATCGCCTGCTGGTCCTTGTCGGAACCTTCCTTGAGCAGGCCCCGCTCGAGGGGGCGGTGAACCTCGAGCATGGTCCGGTTTTCGACGGCATCCTGACCGAAGAGCACTTCCTTTTTGAGGATCTTGCGGGCGACGGCATCCACCGGCCAGCCGACATAGCTGTCGACGACCTTGCGAACACCCGCCGAAGTCACGATGGCGCTCTGCGAGGTTCCGAGGTCGATGCCGACGAGAAGGTGTTGGGCTTTTTCGGTCATGTAGATTCTCCCTTGTCTGTTTCATTCAACTCACGCGCATACCCCTTGATGCCGGAGTACAGCGCCTGGGCAATGCTTTGTCGGTACCACGGGAACCCGAGCATCCGTGCTTCGCGGTCGTTGGAGATGCACGCCACCTCGGCCAGCACCGCCGGCATCTCGGTGGCCACCAGGACGACGAAAGGGGCGCGCATCACGCCACGATCGACGACGTCGGGATTTCTCATCCGCAGGGTGTCGAAGAGTGATTGGCTGACCCAGTCGGCCACGCGCCGGCTCTCATCGAGCCGCACCCCGGAGTAGATTCCATCGAGCAGCCGGCGAGTGTCGGCCATGGAAAAACCCGAATCGCGGTTTTCCTCCGCGGCCAGTTGTTTGAGGAACGGATCCACGGTCGCCCCGGCGAAATAGGTCTCGAAACCCCGCGCTTCGCGATCCGGGAGCCAGTTCACATGGATGGAGACGAAGAGATCGGCGTTGGCGTTGTTGGCGATCTCGGTGCGGTCCTTGAGGGCGACGGTCTCATCGCCGCTCCTGGTCATGATCACCGTAAACTCGTTGCCGAGCAGGTCGCTGAGGCGCTTCGCAATGTCCCACGTGATCTCTTTTTCCAGGATCCCGAACTGGGGCAGGAGGGTGCCGCTGTCCTTCCCGCCGTGACCGGGATCGACCACGATGGTTCTGACCGCGAGCGGGATCACGCCGCGCTCGATGGGCTGCATCTGCTGGCCGGTGATGACATCGCTCAGGCTCGTGGACGGATCCGCCGACCGCGTCACGGGTGGCGCATCCACTGCCATCTCGACCGCCGCGGCGACCGGCAACGGCTCGCTTCGGTCCGCCCTCGCATCGGTGCGAAGGCCGAGGGTCAGCACGACCCCGGCTACGAGAACCAGCGATCCGCCCGCCAGCAGCGCGCGCCGAAGCCGCTTGAGTCGTTCGAGCCTCGCCAGCCGCTTGCGCCGGATCGTCCCCCTCGGCTGGTTGTGGATGAGCTCGAGGTTCTCCTCGGCGATCCCCTCGAAAAGCCGGCGCCTGAGCCGCCGTTGCGCGCTCATCGGACCCCTCCCGGGCGGGGAGAACCCCACCCGCGGACCCCCTCGAGGAGGACGAGTCTTCGCCAGAGCGGCATACCCTCAATCGTACCACGCAAACCGTCGACGGGGCCTGCGGCCGCCGATCGAAACAGGCCCGCGCCGGCCGTGGCCGCCGATGAGGGTGACGGAGCGCACGCCGCTGCGGTCCATGCCGTCGATGTCGTCCGCGACGAGGCCGAACCCGACCTTGACACTGAGGACCCGTCGCTCGATATTGGCGGAACGTTCGATTCCGAAGCGACCGAGGAGAGCCCGATGACTCGAATCAAGGACGTCTGCGTGTTCTTCGCCCTGGCCACCGTATTCGCCGCGACCGGCCGCGCCGACACTCCCGTCGACAATCTCATCGGCAGCTGGCGGATCGATGCCGTCTGGTCCGACGGCACCGCGTTGTGGGCGCAGGCGGAGTACCGTCCGGTGCTCGGCGGCTCGTTTGTCGAGGGCAGGGTCTTCGTTCGGGACGGAGACGGGCCGCTCTATCAGCGCTACCGGACCCTGTTCGTCGGCTCGAACGAGGCCGGCGAGGTCGCCGCCCACACCTTCAGCGCCGACGGCTCCTACGCCGAAAGCCGGCTCGAGGTGGATGGCCCGGTGATCACCGGCGAGTGGCCCGCGGGCGAGGTGACCATCGCCGAGCGGATGGAGCTCGAGTCGGCGGATGCGATGCGCTGGCAGGTCTGGGCGATCGCGGCCGGCGGCGGCCGGAACCTCATCATGGACGGTGTCTGGAAGAAGGTCGCCGCCGATCCCGTCGTTCTTCCCCTGGTTGAGGAGCTCGATGCCGGCGTCGCCGTCCTCGAGCCCTGGCTCGGCGGCTGGGAAACCGGCGCCGTGCGCGGCGACGGTTCGCCGACCTGGTCGCGGATTGAGCTCCGGGCCGGTCTCGCGGGCCGATTCGTCGACGCCGACTCCTGGGTCCTCGAACCGGCCGGCATGGGCGCTCGGCGCTCGATTCTCGTGGTTGTCGGTGCGGCCGGCACAAAGGGCCGCCCGACGCTGGTGACCTTCGGCGAAGACGGGTCGGTCTCCACGTCCACCGTGAGCAGCGACGCCGACGGCGTCCTGACCATCGAGCGGCCGACGCCGTCCGGCGGCCGACTCGAGCAGACGGCCGAGATGCTATCGGCGACCTCCTTCCGCTGGCGGGTGCGGGTTCGCGACAACCCCGGGTCGACCTGGACCGAGCTCATGGACGGCACGTGGTGGCGCCAGGGCGGACGACCCGGCGACGCGACGGCGCCCATCGACCCGGACCGGTTCGCCGCGGCGGGCGCCGATCTGCGATCGTTCACCAAAGAACGCGTCATCCCCGCGTCGGCGGACCGGGTCTGGTCCGCCTGGGCCAGCGACGAGGGGTGGACCGCCGTCTTTCCACCCCCCGCCGCGAGCCGCATCGATCTCGCCGTCGGAGGCCGCTACGAGTGGCTCTTCGACGGGGCCATCGGCGGCAACGGCAGCCAGATCCTGAGCTACATCCCCGGCCGGATGATCAGCTTCTCGTGGAACGCCCCGCCATCGCAGCCCGACAGCCGCCTCGCCCGCACCTGGGTGGTGGTCGAGACCGAGGCGCTGGACGACGACCACACCCGCGTCCGGCTCACCCATCTCGGCTTCGGCGAAGGCCCGAGCTGGGACGAGACCATGTCGTACTTCGACAAGGCGTGGGAGTTCGTCCTCGCGCAGGTGGAAACCGCCCTCACAACCGAGTAACCCGCATTTCGCCGCCTCCTGTGGCCGGTATCACGCCGGTTCATCGGGTTTCGCGCGACAATCGTGGGGTGACCATCAACCGTCGAGGCATGCGGCTCGGGTGGCTCGCGATCGCGGTGTTCCTGGCGGCAGGCCCGAGCTCGAACGCCCAGCAGGTCTGTCCGGCCGGCTCGCCCACCGGGCCGGTCCAGGCTCCGGTCTTCGTCACCAACCTCGCGGGTCAGACCAGCTGGTTCGCTTCTCCGGTGGTCTACGACCTCGACGGAAACGGGTCGAACGAGCTGGTGGCGGCCTACTACGATGTCTTCGTCTTCGGCAGTAACGGCGCGTTGCTCCACCGCGCGCAGGAAGGCGACGGCCGGGTCTACGCGCCGCACGTCGTCGCCGATCTCGACGGCGACGGCACCACCGAGGTCGTCGCCGGCCGCGGCCACCAGGTCTGGGCCTGGGAGTGGAACGGTTCGGCGCTGACGGTCAAGAACGGCTGGCCCGCCGACACCACCACCGGCGGCAGCTCGCCCGAGGTCCGCGGCATGGCGAGCGGCGATCTCGACGGCGACGGAACCATCGAAATCGTCGTCACCACCACCCAGACCGTCCCGACCTCGAGCGGCGGCGCCCAGGTCTTTGTCTTCGACGCGAACGGGAACCCGTACCAGCCGGCCGGCGGTCACCACCCGGCCTGGCCGCGATACAACAACCTCCCCGGACCCGGCAACGACGCCGACCGCAACGGACCGGGCCACAGCGGCTTCGGTTGCTACGGGCTCAACGCCGCGGTCGGCAACGTCGACGACGACGACGAGCTCGAGGTCATCGCGACCTACGACAACCACCACATCCAGGTCTTCGACCACGACGGCGTCGCCGTCGACGCCTCCGACTACTACACGAACCGGACCTCGCCGTGGGTCGGCAATCGGCTGACCTGGGGCCAGTTCATCCGCTGGGCCGATCCCGCGGTCGAGCACGACCACTACCACCTCCACACCGGCACCTGGCCGCACCCCGACTGGACCGAGTGGCTCCAGTGGACCGCGTCGCCGCCGGCGGTGGCGGACCTCGATCTCGACGGCCGCAACGAGGTCATCGGCGTGCCCAACGTCGAGATGCACGTGCCCTACGTCACCCAGGCCTATGCGGTCATGGTGCTCGAGGGAGCGCACGGCGACGGCAGCCGATCGGCCCGCCGCAAAGCGGGCTGGGAGACCCTGCCCCGGGGAGACCCGCCCATCGATGTCGATGGTTGGTACCCGCCCTCGGGCGTCCCCGCCGCCACCATCGTCAACATCGTCGGGGACGCTCGTCCCGAGATCGTGGTCTCGCTCAACGACGGCTATGTCTATGCCTTCGGCAGCACGGGTCAAAGGCTGTGGCGGACCAACACCCGTCACGGACTCGCCATCGCCTTCAACTCCGAGACGACGGTCGCCGACCTCAATCAGGACGGTTCGCCCGAGCTCCTGCTCGCCACCTTCGGCGACCCCGATGTTCAGACCTCGGGGCGCCTGATGATCCTCTCGGCAGCCACCGGCGCCGTGCTCCGCGACGTCCCGCTTCCCAACCCCGGCCACAACGGCAACGGCAACGGTGCGCCGGCGGCGCCGGCGGTGGGCGATCTCGACGGCGACGGGCAGCTCGAGGTCTTTGTCCAAACCTTCGATCACGGCCTCGATGTGTTCACGATCCCCGGGTCGGCACCCAACTGCGTCATGTGGCCCACCGCCCGCGGCGGTCCGCTGCGCTCGGGCCAGGCTCTCATCAGGTGGCGCGAGGGGATCTTCATGGACGGCTTCGAGAACGGCTCCGCCACGGCGTGGTCGAACACCGTGCCCTGACGATCCCGCCAAGGGTCCCAACTCGACTCGATGGCTGACCCTGGCGATGTCGTCGTATGATTGTTGCGATGTTCTTCGAGACATGGTGGTTCATCGGGCTCCTTGCCGCGAGCTCGACCGTCCTCATCTGGGCCGTGCTCCGCTACCGGTTCGCAGCCGCGCAGCGGCGCGAGCGGGTGCTCCAGCACATGGTCGATCTCCGCACCCAGGAGGTCCGCAGCCTCGGCAGTCTCACCGAAAAGATCAACACCGCCGTTGGTCTCGAAGAGGTCCTCGAGCACGTCTGGGGTTCCTTTCGCATGGTGGTCCCGTACAACCGGATCGGTTTTGCGGAGGTCGACGGCGCGACGGAGACCGTGCGCGCGGTCTGGGCCCGCAGCGACGCCTCGGAGATCAAGATCGGGAAAGGTTACTCGGCGTCCCTCGGTTCAACCAGCCTCGGGCGGATTCTCGAAACCGGGCGGCCGCGGATCATCAACGACCTGGTGGACTACCTCGAACGGCGCCCGCAATCCGACGCGACCCGGGCCGTGGTCGAGGAGGGCATGCGGGCAAGCATGACGGTTCCCCTCAAGGCGATGGGGCACGAGGTCGGCTTTCTCTTCTTTTCCAGCCAGACCCCCGACATCTACACCGAGAAGCACGCCCGCCTCCTCGCGAGAATCTCCGGTCAGCTCTCCCTGGCCATCGAAAAGAGCAGACTCTACGACCGCCTCCTCGAGACAACGAAACTGCTCGAAGAGGCCAACCAACGTCTCGAGCGCGCGGCTTCGACCGACGCCCTCACCGGAATCGCCAACCGCCGCGTCTTCGACGAGCGCCTCGAAATCGAGTGGCGCCGGTGCCGAAGGAACTCGCAACCACTCTCGATCCTCATGATCGACATCGACCGTTTCAAACGATTCAACGACCTCCACGGCCACGTCGCCGGCGACGAATGCCTGCGAGCCGTCGCGGCGACCCTCACCGATACCCTCACCCGCGCCGCCGACCTCGTCGCGCGATACGGCGGCGACGAGTTCGGCGCCATCCTGCCTGAAACCACCCCGGACGAGGCCGTCAGGCTCGCCAACGAGCTCCGGATGAAGATCGGGAAACTCGAACTGAAGGACCTCGGTCCGGCTGCGGGTTTCACCATCAGCATCGGCGTCGCCACCGGAGTGCCCACCGAGGACCGATCGGAGGGGGACCTCGTTCGCAGCGCCGACGCCAACCTCTATGCCGCCAAGAACGAGGGCCGCAACCTCGTCCACTCGAGCCCCGCGACCGAGGTCCCGTAGGGGTGAGGTGTCCGACGTCAGAAGTCAGGGGCAAGACGTGGGGGGTTCACTCCCAACTCCCAACTCCTAACTCTTAACTTTCTAACCGTCCAACCTTCTCACTTCCTCACTTCCTCACTTTCCAATGAAACCTTTTTCTGATTTCAACGTGATATCATAGTGAAATCAAACTTGGAGGTTTCCCATGGTCGCCGAAAAGACATTCTCCCCCCTCGTAGGCTGGTTCCCACTCATCATGACCATCGCCCTGGCCCTCGCGGGACCGTTTCTCTTCATCACAGGCCTCATGGGGATCAACTACCCCGGCGGCGCCGGCTTCGTCCTCAGGGCCGTTCTCGGAGTCCTGCTCTTCCTGATGGCCTTTGTTTCGCTCTTCGGCTTCATGGCCATCGCGCCCAACCAGGCCCGGGCCCTGCTCCTCTTCGGCAGCTACAAGGGCTCGGCGCTGACGTCCGGGTTCTTCTGGGTCAATCCCTTCTACTCGAAGAAGAGAATCTCATTGAGAATCCGCAATTTCGAGACCGGATCGACGCAAACGCCCGAACAGAAGGACGCCCAGGGAAAGGTGCTGCAGCAGGCCAGCCGAACCCACGGTCGGCCGTCCAAGGTCAACGACCGCGACGGCAACCCCATCGAGATTTCGGCAGTCGTCGTCTGGCGGGTCGTCAACACCGCCGAGGCCCTCTTCGAGGTCGACGACTTCGAGGATTTTGTTCAGGTCCAGAGTGAGTCCGCGCTGCGCAACCTGGCGAGCCGCCATCCTTACGACAGCCACGACCACGAGGTCTCGCTGCGGGGCAATCCGGACGATGTCTGCCACCAGCTCGAAAGCGACATCCAGGAACGGCTGGACAAGGCCGGCGTCGAGGTCATCGAGGCGCGGATCAGCCATCTCGCCTACGCCCCGGAGATCGCCGCCGCCATGCTCCAACGCCAGCAGGCCCAGGCCGTCGTCGCCGCCCGGACCAAGATCGTCGAGGGTGCGGTCGGGATGGTCGAGATGGCCCTCGACCAACTGGCCGAGAACCACATCGTCGAGCTCGACGACGAGCGCCGCGCCGCCATGGTCTCCAACCTCCTGGTTGTGCTGTGCAGCGACCGCCACACTCAGCCCGTGGTCAACACCGGCTCGCTCTACACCTGACGTGGGCAAACGCGAGCCGTTCCTCGTGCGGGTCGATCCCGAGGTCCTCGACGCCGTCAGGCGCTGGGCCCGGGACGACCTGCGCTCGGTCAACGCCCAGGTGGAGTTTCTCCTCAGACGGGCGTTGCAGAAGGAGGGGAGGTTGGCGAAAGGGCGCGTGACCGAACGACCGGGCGAGAACGAAAGGGATTGAACCTCAGAATTCCGATGTCTGATGCTCGGCGACAACGCCACGCAACATTGGGTGGAGGAACGAGAATACCGGAATTCGGATTCACCTTGGCAACGGGCGCCCGTCGTCAGCGTGACCGGCTCCCTGCGCCGACCGGAGGAAACCAGCCCGGTGCGCACGCCGCCGGTTGTCTTCTGCCGCCGTCGGCCGGTTGATCCCCTCCACGGTGTCCGGGATGACGCGTCCGATTCCTGCGCCCGGCTCGGCTCCCGGCCATCGCGGCCGGCGGGATCAGGGCGAGGTCGATGACCAGGCGCCGGTCGAGTTGGACTCGAACCCGTCATTGAAGATCGTCGTGTTCTCGACCACGATGTAGAACGTGATCGGCGCGTCCTTCTTGTTCGCCACAACCAGACCGAGAAAGTCGCTGCTGGTAGTGGTGTTCCGGTAGGTCAACGATTCGGGATCGATGCCGACGCCGTGGGCGTCGGCAAAAGCCACGGAGGCGCTCCTCGGCTGAGCCCACGTCGCAGAGATGCCCGGATCGGACTTGAAGAGCGAAAGCTGGATGTCACCGTTCGGCGTTGCCGCGGCCGGCACCGCCGTCAACCTCTGCTCCTTGCCGGCCAGGAACGACACGTCGAAGACCTTGACGACCTCAGTGGAGGTCATGCTGAACGGCCCGTACGTCCCCCCCAAGTCGCTCGAAAAAAGCTCGCCGAGGTTGGACCGGCTGACCCGGTAACCGCCCGATCCACCGAATCTGTGAATGCGATAGTTCTCAGGAGCCGCTGACGACCAGTGGTTGCCGTCGACGACCACGAAGTCAAGAACCCCGGTCCCCCAGGCCGAGGCAGCAAGGGATTGACGGGTTGCAGGGTCTTCGAAATACGACGCACTCCTCAGGGTGAGATCGTGATCGCTTGTCGCATCCGGCCGAATGCCGAGGACGCGCCAGTAGTTCGACGGAGACCCGTCGCCCGGGTGAACGGCGAGGTGGGTCCCGAGCGGCGTCGCTTGTGGGTCGCCGTAGCCGATCTCCTCCCCGATGCGCCAGACGCCTCGCCACCATCCTGCGCCGAGCCACGTGCCGTTGCCGGTCCACGCACCGAAGCGCGTCACCTTGAAATGGTAGGTCTCGGTCGCCGGCGCGACGAACTCAACCAACTCGAACCCGTTGAAGCTGCTGGTCGAGTTGGTGATGAACGTCGTCCCGTCGGCCCGGTAGGCCGTGAGATCGAGATCCGCCGGCAGCTGGTCCGCGGTGTAGCCGACATCCGGATTCGACAGCCAGACGATGGCGAAGCGGACCACCTCCCCGGCATAGGCGAAGGCCTGGAAGCTCAGAGGAAAGGTCGTTCCGCTGCTGACCGATTGGTCGCTCCAATCCCCCCGCTCGACCACGGCCACCGCGGCACTCGACACCATCCCACCCGCGCCGTCGACGTCGCTGAACCGCGTGCCGCCCTCGATGTTGTGCAACGCCGTCGCCATCAGCACCGCCTTGACCGCTTCAGGCTTGTTTCCCAGGGTCGGATCGGCCTGGATCAGCGTTGCCGCGGTCGCCGCGATCATCGGCGACGCGAAGCTCGTGCCGCTGCCGACCGAACCGACCGCGGTGCCGGGTACGCTCGATGTCGTCGTGCTGGTGATCCCGCTGCCGACGCCTGAGACCTCGGGTTTGCCGTGGGTCGAGCTCGAGTCGCCGCCGGGATCGCCAAAGCTGCTGCAGACATCCATGGCGTCGCCCGGCCAACCGAGGGTGTCGAAGTCATCGTAGTTCCCCACCGACGTGACGTTGTAGCCCTTCGCCGGGGACACGACGTAGGTGCTCGAAAACCCCCCCGGAGAGGTGCAACCGTTGCCGAAGTTGCCGGCCGCCACACTCACGAAGTCGTACCCGTAGCGCACGAAGTAGTCCTGGTGCCGATCGGCCTCCCAGAACACAGGGTTGTTGGACGCCGTGTCCCAGAACCAGCTGTTGTTGAGCACCTGTGCGTTGGCCGAACCCCAATCCATCGCCGCGGACATCGTTGCATACGTGGAGTAGCTGCCGTTGGCACTGTACAGGTCGACGCCGCTCGCCAGCCCGTGATAGGTGCCATGGGTGCTGGCGATGATGCCGCCGACCGCCGTCGGGTGCCCCTGGTAGAGCTGGGTGACGTCGAAGGAGGCGGTCACGGCGAGGTAGGGGTTCGACGGAAAGACCCGGTCGCCCTCCGTGACCGAGACCGTGACTCCGGCCCCGTCGTAACCGGCCGTGTTCACCAGGTCGGCGTTCTGAGTCGGCCGCGCGGTCGCCAGCGCCGGTCCCCGGGGTCCGTCGGCAGGATCGACGGCGTCGAGCTCGGGCCAGAAGGCGAGGCTCTCGATCTGCGCCCTGGTCGTCGCGAGAACCGCCATCGGCACCAGATCGCTGGCGTACAGCACCTCGATCCCGGCGCGCTCGAGGCGCTCGACGAGGTGGTCCCGCAGCGGCCTCACGCGGGCCCGCAGCTGGTCCAGGTTCCGGGAGTCGAAATCGCGTACCGAATCCATTTCCACACGCCGCCACTCCAGCTCGGACTCGTCGAGCGCGCGTTCCTCCTCGACGGATGGGACCGGCTTTGAATCTTCGGGGCGGGAGGTCGGCGTCCAGGCGGCATTCCGAACCCGGGCGCGGATGTCGTCCGGCACCTGGTCATCGGCGACAGGCACGCTCGGCGTCTTGGCCGCCGACGCTGCGCGCTCGTTCTGTACTCCCGGACCGGCAGCAGATCCTCCGGGGGCGCGACCCTGGTCGTTCTCGTCCGGTCTGGGCAGTCCGTCGATGTCGGCGGTCAGCCACACCGCGACGGTCATCCGGTCGTCGTCGCTCTTGGTCTCGAGGGCGGCCACCATCGCCGGCGTGAGCGCCCCGTGGAGGGAACGCCACTCGGCGGCTGCCGCCTGCTTCTCGAGAACTCTGTCCACCGGCACGTCGCCGTCGAACGAGGCGCCGACGACCTCGCCGGTCGCCCTGTCGACCGCCTTGACGGTCACGATCCGGCGGCCGTCGGACAGGACCTCCGACTCGATCGATCCCAGCTCGAGGCGGGCGGCGTCTCGACCGACAACCGCGGCGAGGCGCTCGAGCTGTTTCGTCGCCTCGACGCTCCCCGCCGCCGATTGAACGACCGCGAGCGCCCAACCGAGCATCACCATCAACACCGTGCGAATCCAGCCCGATCTCGGTCTCGCTGCGTCACACATCTGAATCACCCTCCCGGTCGCCACGGGTCGCGCCTGCCTCGTCGGGCGAAGAGCGGACCGCCGCCATCGGCCGGCGGAAAGGCCTCGCTTCAGGGACTCTTGAGTTGTTGGGGTAACATGGCGTTCGTAATGATACCTGATTTAAATCTCCTTTGTCAATCCCCACGGTGGGTGATGATCGTCACCGCCCGAACCGATCATCCAGGACGACGATGAGAATGAGGTCGACATGAAATACCGGTGCTTCTTCCCGGTGGTCTGGTTGTTTCTTGCCACCGCCCTTCCCGGCGTGGCTCAGAACACCGTTTCGTTGGTCGATGCAAGCGGCCATGCGAACTTCCACGCCGCCGGTATCGTTGTCGTCGTTGACGGTGACGACGATTTCGACGCCTCGGTGAGCCTCGAACGGCGATCGCCCTCAGGCCAGACGTTCGTTCCCGCCCATCCGGCGGTGCGGATCGACGCGACCCACTTTGTCGGTAGCCTGTTTGATCTCGAACCTTCCACCGGGTACGCGGTCCGGTTGAATCTCACCGATCCTGACGGCGTGACCGGGGTCTCGCAGGTCGAGTTCGTCGTCGACACCCGGTCGGACATCTTCCCCGAGCCCTCGGTCCGAACCCTCTACGTCTCGCCGTCGGGCAACAACTCGAACCTCGGCACCGACCCCGGCGCTCCCCTCGAGACCATCCAGCACGCAGCCGATCTCTCGCAACCCGGCGATCTCATCCTGATCCAGCCGGGGACCTACCGCGAATCGGTGACCGTCCCGACCTCGGGCACGGCCGCACAACCCATCGTCTTCCGCGGCGCGGCCGCCGGGGCGGTGCTCGACGGCGCGGACGAAACCGTACTCGGCGGGGTCGCATGGACCCCGGTCGGAACCGGTGTCCACTCCCACAGCCTCGGGTTCTCCACGGGCCACGTCGTCACCGACCAGGGACGGCTCTTCCGCTACTCGAGTCTCGCCGACCTGGGAGCCCTGGGCGCCGGAGCCCCGGGCGGCTTTTTCTTCGACGGCTCAACCCTTTTCGTCAAGAACGCCGACGGCAGCTCGCCGGCGACCCGCCAGATGCACGTGGCGCGTCTCGAAAACGGCTTCTACCTCGACGGCCGCAGCCATGTCCGGATCGAGAATCTCGAGATTCGCCACTTCGGCGCCGGGGACTACGGCAAGGGTGTCTATCTGCGCTTCTCGTCGGACTGCGTGATTCGCACATCGCGGATCCACGAGATCGGCTCAGCCGGAGTCTGGATCAAGGGCGGCGAGCGCAACACCGTCGAGAACAACGAGTTCTGGGACACCTCGATCTTCGACTGGCCGTGGCCCTACACCAAGGCCTCGAGCGCCGAGAACAACGCGGTGGCGCTCACCGACAACCCGGGCCGCGGCAACGTCATCCGCCGCAACGCGATCCGGGGGTTCTTCAACGGCATGGGCCCGTGCGGTTCGTCACCGCCTCCCACCGGGTTCACCACCGAGACCGATGTCTATGAAAACAAATTCTCCGAGCACACCGACGACGCCATCGAGCCCGAGGGCTACTGCAGCAATGTCCGGATCTGGGGCAACCGCATCGAGGACGTCCACATGGCCTTTGCCGTCGCGCCGGCGGCGCCGGGGCCGACCTGGATCATCCGAAACGTGGCGTACAACTTCGGCAACAGCCGCACCAGCCAGACCGATGGCTACACCGCGAGCGCGCTCAAGATCAACAGCGGCTACGCAACGCCCATCGGCCCGCTCTTTCTCTACCACAACACCTTCCTCACCGAGGCGCCGGGGACCGACGCCCTCGCCCTGCTCAACCCCGGCGAAAGCACCTATCTTGTCGCGCGCAACAACGTCTTCGCCGGAACCCAGTACGCGATCTACAAGGTCAACCCGATCACCCTCGATCTCGACTGGGACGACCTCCACACCGCCGACGCCGGCCGTTTCGTCCGCTGGGATGGCGCCGTTCTCGCCGATCTCCAGGCGCTGCAACTCTTCGCCGGCCAGGAGCCCAACGGCTTGTCCGCTCCTCCCCTGCTGCGCGATCCCTCAGGCGGCGACTTCGCCCCGCTGGCGGCGAGCCCGTTGATTAACCGCGGCCTCACCATCCCGGGCATCAACGACGGCTTCGGAGGCGCCGCCCCAGACATCGGCGCCGTCGAGTACGGCGCGCCCCTGTTCGCCGACGGCTTCGAGTCGGGGGATCTCACGGCGTGGCACCAGCCGCGGTTCGTGCTAGATTGAGGCGCCATGCAACAGCCCGAATCCGAACTCCCCTCCCTCGACTCTCCATCGTGCTCGGCCGCGATCGCCCATCTCTATCGCGGGGAAATGAACCGCCTCACGGTTTGGCGCCAGCGCCTCGACGTCACCTCGAACTGGGCCATTGTCCTGGCCACCGGTCTCGCGACCTTCACCCTCGGCCACCCGGATGTTCCTCACTACACCCTGCTTCTCGGACTCGCACTGTTCTCGTTCTCGCTCCTCATCGAGGGCCGGCGGTACCGCCACCTCCACCACAGCAAGTGGCGGGTCTACCTCCTCCAGCTCGGCTTTTTCGCGGAACATCTCCACCCCACGGAGGACCGCAGGGCCATCCCCGACTGGCGCCGGCTGCTGGCCGCGGATCTGCGGCGCACCCACTTTCTGATCACCACGTTCACCGCGGTTCGGGTGCGGCTGCGGCGGAACTACCTCATGCTGCTGCTCTTCATCACCGGCGTCTGGGTCATCAAGCTGATCATCCACCCGGCGCGACCGCACTCCGTCGCTGAGCTCTACTCGCGCCTCGCCATCGGCGGCATCATTCCCTCGTGGTTCGTCGCCGCCTCATCGGTGGCCTTCGTCATCACCGCCGTCGTTCTGTCGTTGACCTGCCCGTCCGCGGAGCAGATCGAGGACTGGAGCACCCACTACCGCAAGGTTGCCGCGCGGGCCCGGGAGTAGCCCGCAGGTTTCACCAACCCGCTGGCCGCGAGTCATCCCCTTCGGCGTCGGTGACGTGCCCTTTCGGCCCGCGCAGGCGGTCGATCTCGCAGCGTGTCGATCGCATGAGCTCACGCAGCCGCGAAACCCCGACACCGGCGGTGGCGATGGGCTCGCCGATCCGCACCGCCACCCGCCGCGGCCGGATCACCCCCTCGCCCGGCGGCAGCACCATCCGCGGCCCCTCGAGCCCGACGGGGAGAATCTCCAGACCCGATTTGATGGCAACCAGAAAGCCGCCGCGGGCAAACCGCAGGAGCCGGCCGTCGGTGGTCCAGGTCTCCTCGGGGAAGACGAGCGGAGAACCGCCGCGCTTGACCTCGTCGAGGGTCTGTTTCAGGGTCGCCGCGGCGGTGCTCCGATCCTCCCGATCCACCGGGATGAAGCCGGCGCTGGTCATGGCCCAACCGAGGAATGGAATCCCGAAGAGGCTTTTCTTGGCCAGAAACCGCAGCTCCAGCGACGGCGGCAGCGCGGCGAGAAGGACCGGGATGTCCAGGCTCGACTCGTGGTTGGCCATGATCACGTAGCGCTGTCCCTCGGCCAGGTGGCCGAGCCCCTCGACCACGACCGGCACCCCCGTGATCCGGAGACACGCCACTCCCCAGAGATGGGTCACCCGGGCGGCGGCACGCTGCGACACGAGACCCGCAATCACCGCCGCGCTGCCCAGCACGGCGGTGACGAGGCCGACGGAGATCTTGACGGCGGAGGTGCGAATGGGTCCGAGGCGTGCCACCGAATCCGATTCTACCGTTTGTTCTTCAACCGAATCACCTCCCGCACCATCTTGCCGAAGCTGCGTTCGCGGGCCCGGATCTCGTGTCGCCGCGAGGCGTCGAGTCGCTGATCGAGGTGCTCGGCCTCGCGGAGCAGGCGGTGGTAGCTGGCCAGACGGGCTTCGTCGAGCCGACCCCCCTCGACCTCGGCCACCACCGCACAACCGGGCTCGTCCTGGTGTCGGCAGTCCCGAAAACGACAGCGCTCGGCGGCCGTCTCGATTTCGGGGAAGGTCGATGTCACCGATCCCGGATCGAGCCACAGACCGAGTTCACGGATCCCCGGGGTGTCGATGAGGCAACCTCCCGAAGGCAGCAGCACCAACTCGCGGTGGGTGGTCGTGTGGCGTCCCTTGGAATCTCCTTTGCGGACGGGCGACACCGCCAGGCGCTGCTCTCCCAGCAGGGCATTGGCCAACGTCGACTTCCCGACTCCCGACGGCCCGAGGAGGACCGCGGTGGATCCGAACGGCAGACGGGCAACCAGGTCACCGATGCCGTCACCCGCCACCGCCGACAGAGGCAGGACATCCGAAAACGGCGCGCCCCTGCGTGCAACGGCAACTGCGGCATCGAGATCCTCACAGAGATCTGTTTTGGTCAGCACAATCACCGGGGTTGCTCCGGCATCCCACGCGAGGGCGACGGCACGCTCGATCCGGCGCGGACTGGGGCCGCGTTCGACCGACTCCACGATGAACACGACATCGACATTCGCGGCCACCGCCTGCGCGTGATCGGCCGAGCCCGGCCGCCGGCGCGACAGTGCTCCGGAGCGGGGCAGGACGGCACGGATCACCGCAGTGTCGGTGGCGAGATCAAGCACAACCCAGTCGCCGACAGCCGGTGCAACGGATTCTCCCGAAGGGTCGAGGGTACCTGCGACCACTGCGGCGACGGCATCGGCGGCGCTCTGTACGGTCACGGCGCCGCGATCCACCCGGATCACCCGGGCGGGAACGAAATTGGTGTTGAGATCAGTGTTGAAGAGCGATTCGAGACGGTCGTTCCATCCGAAATCTGCAAGATTCACTGTCTGTCTCCTGTTGCTCCGGGCGCGCGGAACCTCGCCCTCTTTCTCGATCGACCGGGGAGCCGGAACGATTTCCGACCCAGCCCTATCCCCGATCTCGTAGGAGAATCACCGTTTCCGTTTCGAGCGTCTGGCCATGGCAATCAGAGACCCCGGTTGGCCGTCCCTGATTAAAAAAAGGAGGCCCCGGCAATGCCGAGGCCTCGGGTGGTTTCAATGAGAGGCCTACTCGATCGAGAAGGTCTGCAGTTCAACCGGCCACGTCGTACCGGTCAGGCACATGCCTCGCTCGTACGTGGTGTTTGTCCAGGTCCCCGCACTATAGTCATACTGCCACGAGTTACCCGTCGGGCCGTTGCCGCTGCTCGCCCAAAGGAACGCACAATCCACAGTTGTCATCGCCTCGTTGCGAATCATCACCCAGACCGTTCCCGTTGCAGGAAGCTGGCAGCACGACGGTAGCGAGCTGATGTCGAACTTATAGCTTGTAAAACCGGAATACGAGCCCGCGGCGGCAGCGATGCCATCCGGGACCACGCCGGTGTATTCGCAGATCGAAGCGGCGGTGTCCGGCTGTCCCGCACCGTTGTCATTGTAGAAGGCCACTGTAAACGGCATGCCACCATCGGCGGTGGGATCACACGCACTCCATGCGCCGTTGTTGAACAGGCTCAATCCCCAGAAATGCAGGTCACAAACCTCGAAATAGTCCGTTTGGAAGTCATCGTATACGGCATATCCTGAACCGGCCCACGCCGCGGCAGTGCTCGTTGAGAATGACCAACTGGCGGTATCAGGATCGGAATTCTGTCCGTACAGGAGGCCTGCCGGGTCACAATCGAGGGGCGCAAGGGGCACGCTCTCGCTGATGTCAATCGTGTAGTTGCCGGAAGCACCACCATAACCATCAACAACAAAATAATAAGTGTTGCCGGCTGTCAATGTGAGAGCGCTCAATGAAGAGACGTAACTCTGTCCTAACGGAGCGGTGCACGAGTCATCGTTACACGCGAACGGGCCGCCACCCGGACAGGTGTTTTCATAGACGTAGAGCTTCGTATCGTAATCCGTTATCCCGGCGCACAGGGTGACGTCTACCGTGATGGTGGCGGCCGGCGTGTATGAGTAGACCACGTCAGGAGAGGTGCTTCCCGAGTATGGACAAACCTCATCGTAGTCGTTGACTGCGGCGGCGGTTGAACCATCATCGGTGTACGGCACGGAGGGGATCACCGTCGCGGTTGCGCATGTTTCGCCACCGGTGCGTCCGAGCGGCACCCAACCATCGGGATGGGGCACCGGCGCCGCCTTGTCAATGCTCATTCCCGCGGAGAATCCTGCCGGATCGACCGGACCGCCGGCCGCAACCAGCGTCCCTGCAATCCCGAACACCACAAACAAAAATGCCACAAATGCAACCTTCCTCATACTCTCCCCCTTACTTTGAATCTCGGTGAAATCCTATGTCTCCCCCGGCTGCAGAGCCTACACACCCATGTCGGCCTCTGCGACCGAGGTCCCCCTCCGAACGGCAGCCGGCCGTGGAGGCGGCACTTCCGGTGATGGTGACGTGTCCCATGGCAGTCCGCCGTCTTTGGGCGCGCTGATGGATTCGGAAAGCACCGGCCCAGCCCACTCCAAGCGGACCAGAGCCTTGCCGCTTGGCGGCGGAAGTTCAACGCCGGAAACATCCCGATCGAGTCGTTGTTGATTCACCGCGATCGTGGTGAGAACCACCTCGTGACCGGATTTTCGTACATACCGGAGTTGATAAAACAGCCAGACCGAAAAAGGCGCATCGTCCCTCACCGAGTATGTTTCGACACCGCGGACAGCGGTTGTACTCAGAGTGGGTTCGAGTTGATCGAGCCGGTTGCCTCGATACAGCGTGAAGGTCCCACCCTCTTCGAAGGTCTGGGCCGTCCAATGCACCGTATGCGCACTGCCGATGCGGTCGGGCAACGTAAGCATCCTATCGGGAAGAGTTCCAGGATCCTCAGCGGGCAGCGTGTGTGGCAAGAGCAACACGATCGCCGCAACCGCACCGTGGAGCCACAACGACCCACGTGCCGTCGAACGCCGTTTGTTCTCAGAATCGTGACGAATAGGAGAATCCCCCACTCTGCTGCAGATTATCACAACATCCGGGAGCCTCGCGGGTCACACTGGAAAGCTGTCTTCTCCGCCGCGGTTGTAAACCACGCGATCTGTACCATGATGGCCGTTCTCTCGCGCACGTCGGGGTTCCTCGGCTGCCTGCATCCAGGAGGACGACGCCCGGGAAACGCGGGAGCTACAATGCGGTCATCGGCGGCGATCGCAAACGGGGTCGAGGTCTCGGATCCCGGAAAGGGCCAGGGATGACGCACAACGAGCGGAACGTGATCGTCGCCGAGGATCCTGCGCCGTGACCGAAACGACCGGAGCCGACCATGACGTCTGGGTGGTCGACCCCTCCCTCTTCACCCTGCCCTATGATCACGAGCTCTGCCAGGCCCTGACCGCGGCCGGCTTCCGGGTTCGTCTGGTCGGCCGCCCTCTGCGGGCGAGCGAGACGACCATGTCACCCCCCCGCTACGTCTTCGATCCCCTCTTCTACCGCCGTAGCGAAGACCGGAACCGGGACTCGAAGCACGGCCCGGGCCGCCTCGGCAAGGGGTTCGAACACCTGCTCGGCGCCGCCCGCCTCGCCGCCGCGGTGCGCCGGAACCAACCGGACGTGGTCCACTTTCAATGGCTCCCGCTGCCCTGGGCCGACCGCCACTTTCTCGCAGCCATGGCGCGCCGCTGCCCGCTTGTGCTCACCGTCCACGACGCCACCGCACGCGGGGGCCGGGGGTTCGCGACAATGCAGACCGTGGGTTTACGGGCTGCGCTCAGGCACTTCAGCGCGCTCATCGTCCACAACGAGGCGGGGCGGCGGGCTCTGCTCGACCTCGGCGTCGCCGACGCGTCGATCGAGATCCTGCCCCACCCTCCGCTTCCGCTGCCCGCGCCGACGACGGCGACGAAGCCCGACCCCGACCAACCGGTGCTGCTGATCTTCGGCGAGATCAAACCGTACAAGGGCGTCGATCTCGCCATCGAGGCCCTCGCCCTGCTGCCCGATCGGCATCGGAAACGGGTGCGCCTGGTGGTCGCGGGCAGACCTGCGATGCCGTTGGAAGGCCTCAGGGCCCTCGCCAGGGACGTGGGGGTGGCAGCCGGCGTCGAGTGGATCGACCGCTACGTGACCCGCGATGAGCTGCCGGCGCTGCTGGGCTCGGCGTCGATCTTTCTCCTGCCCTACCGCGAGTCGGACGCGTCGGGAGTTCTGTCGCAGGTGCTGCAGCTCGGCCGACCGATCATCGCCAGCCGGGCCGGCGATTTCCCGACGCTCGTCGGAACCGCCGGCTGCGGCGAGGTTGTCGAGCCGGGCAACGCTTCCGCGTTGGCCCAGGCCGTCTGCCGGCTCCTCGACGATCCCGACCGCGCGGCGCGCATGGGCGCCGCCGCCCGGGAGCTGTCGCAGACCATGCCCGGCTGGGGCGACATGGCGAGGGCCCTCGAAGCCGTCTACGGCCGGGTTCGAACCGACCGCAGGTCGTAGAGATACAGCTTGGCCTCGTTCGAGCGCAGATCGATCACCAGCTTGTCGAATGCGGCCAACCAGAGCGCGAGATCGCCCTCCGGTTCCCCGATCCGGACGATCGCCAGGTGGTCCGCACCGAGGCTCCGCAGCCGCTCGATCAGATCCGGCTGCAGATCGCGCTCGGCGATGGACCAGCCGTATCGTCCGGCGTGGTACAGCAGATGCGGGCTGCGGCAGTCGAGACCGCCCCTCGAGACCACAACCAGCGAGCCGTCCGGGGTGTGCAACCCGATTTCACGGCCGCCCTCGACGATGTCCGGGAGCCTTCCGTAGTAGTGGTTCTCGGAATACCGGAGGTGCTCCCCGGCGACCAGGAGCAACAGTCCGACAGCCAGGACCGCACCCCCGATTCGACCAACCCCGACCTCGTCGGCGAGCCATAGGATGCCCGCGGCGACCAGACAGGCCAGCGGCGCCAGAAACGGGATCAGATAGTAGTTGTGGACCACGCACAGGTTGAAGAAGATCAGCAGCATCAGCGCCGCGCCCGCGCACCACGACAGGAGCAACCACGATCTCCGCCGAAGCGCCGCCACCGCGCCGATCAGCAGCGGCACGACGCCGAGGGCGCCGACGACTTCGCTCCAGAACCGTTGCCCCAGGATGAACCAGCTGCGGGGGTCGAGACGCTGGGCCGACGTGCCGAAGTACCACCCCCAGTTCTGGACCATCTTGCGGTAGTGGGGAATGAAGTCCCAGTCCGGCGCCAGCGAGTTCACGGCGTGAACATGAGCCTCCCAGAATCCGAAGGCCAGCAGCGGGAGCAGGAGCTGCGGCAGGCTGCGCAGGACGAAGCGCCACTTGCGGTCACGGATCACCAGCACCGCCAGCGGCGGAATCACGGGCACCACGTAGGGGGCCTTGATCATCAGCGCCACACCGGCGAAGCAGGCGCCCGCCCACATCCACCGCGGCGACTCGAGCCGCAGGCCGACGGCGAAGAACACGGCCATCGCATGGACGAAGAAAAGGGCGCTGAAATCGACGTGGATGGCCCGGGAGTAATAAAGCGAGAGGGGCATGACGAGATAGACCAGGACCGTCATGCCGGCCAGCCGCCGATCGAGGATCTCGCGGACGAAACGGTGGAGGAAGAAGACCGACCCGACGAAGAAGAGCAGAAAGACCGCCCTCGCGACCACGTGGTGGCACCCGAAGATGCGGTACGCCACCGCGACCACGGCTTCGGGCAGGGGAAACTCGAGGATCGTCGTCTTGTGGTCGGCCAGCCAGCAGACTGACGGCTCGAGGAGATCGATTCCGTCCTGAAAAAACGCGCGGGCGTACTGTGCGGTGTCGCACTGCCGCCACATGTTCGGCATGTCGATCTCGGCGCCGAAGTGGAGCAGGCGAAGACCGAGAAAGAGGACAACCAGACCCCAGAACAACGGTGAGGGCAGCGCCGCCGCCCGCGGCGCCGGGAAGCGCTCGTCAACCTCGGCGCGCCCCGGCCCCGGATCGTCCCACCGCCTCGCCGCGATGATCAAGGCCACGGGCAGCCAGAAGATCAACCACGATGACAGGTGCGGGTTCGACACCAGCCGGTGCCCATCGGGGACCAGACAGGCCACGCCGAAGGCGAGCAGCACCAATCCCGTGGGGTCACCCCGCTCGCGGGCGTACCGCCACGCCGTGCGGCCCGACGAACCCACCACGACCAGCAACAGGGCGATCCCGATGACGCCGCCGTGGAAGAAAGTGGCGACGAATGCGCTGTGGCTGTGGGGCATGGTGAAGCCCTGCGGGAAGTCCCAGGAACCGACCGGAAACTCGACGTCGTCGCGGGCCGCGAGGCCGACGCCGGTCAGCCACCGCCCATCCATCCTTTCGACCAGCGTCCGGTAGATGAAACCGCGTCCGGCGTCGCCCCGGTGAAGCAACGAGGGACCCCAGTCACCGCCGACGATGAGGAATCCGAGGACGACCGCCATCAGCACCAGGGCTAAGACCGCCGCGACCCGCCGGTCGCGTTGCGAAAGGACCGCCAACGCCGCCGCCAGCACGAATGCCACCATTGCCGAGCGGCCGGCGGTGAGGACCAGCGCGCCGACAAGAACCAGTCCGGCCGCCGCCCAAGGTGCGGTGCGTCCCGCACCGGATCGCCGCGTTTCGAGGATTCGAAGCAGGCAGATCAAAGCGGCAAATCCGATGTAGTGGGCAAAGAGGTTGGGGTGTTCGAAGTGGATCAGGCTGCTGAGTCGACCCAGGTAGGAGTGGCCTGCCGCCAGGAAGGCGATCATCGACACCCCGGCGATGCCGGTTGCGGCGCCGACCACCATGGCGCCGAGCTGCCGCCAGCGCCGGTGGTTCAAGACCTGCGACGAACCGACAAGAAAGACCGCAGTGGCGACGGTGTACAGCACCACCGTCGGCATCGAGAGCTCGCGATCACCTCGGGTCCACAGCCCCGAGACTCCGAGGTAGAGCACGAAGGCGAGCGCGAGGCGGAGCAACCGCCCGCCGCCATCCTCCGGTCGGAACCCCTTTCGCAACCCGCTCGCGCCAAACACCACGAAGGCCGGCAGCATGCCGAGATAAAAGAGCAGGTCGTGCGGGGTCGAACCCAGTTCCCGGTTGGATGGCAGCAGATAGAACCCGAGGATGAAGACCGCCAGCAGACCGAAGATCAACCTGCCGCGCCATCCGCCCCCGCCGGGCACGCCGGGCACCGGTTCCGATCCCGCCGGCGTCATCGGCTCGATCCGGTGAATGGCGGCGCCCGCAGAATCGTCACGGCCGCCGCCACGGTGATCAGAAGCTCCGTCGCCACGGTGGCGGCCGCGGCGCCGATGCCCTGGTAGAGCGGAATCAGCAGCGCGTTGAGCAGCAGGTTGAGCGCCAGACCCGCGGCGGCGATGGCCAGGTAGCGGCCCTGCAGATCTCTGACGACCAGCACCTGGGTGAAGAGGTAGCCGAGATACACCGGCACGACGGTGGGCGCCAGGGCGAAGACCATGGTTGAAATCCGACTCAGCGAACTGCCGTACGCAAGCGGCACCGCCCAGGCGCCGAGGGCGACCACTCCGGCGGCGGCAACCACGGAAAGACCGCCGAGGAGCCACGAGAATCGCCGCAGGAGGGGGGCCGTGTCGGGTGCTTTGACCAACCGCGGAAAGACCACCAGCATTAGAACGTGCGGTACGATGAAGGCCGCCTCGACGATCTTCGAGGCGGTGGAGTAGAACCCCACCTCCGCCTCGCCGACCATGGCCCCGAGCATCACCACGTCAACCCTGAGATAGAGCACGCCGACAAGGCCCACGGCGCCGAGGGCGAGACCCTCCCGCACGAGAGACAACCCGCTCCTCGCGGTCGCCGCGGCGGCTCGCAGCGTCGCGACCATGGCGCGAAGCCTGCCGGGATAGAGCGCTGCGAGCAGCAGCCACCCGCCGACTCCCGTTCCCACGAGCGCCAGCGCCGGCAACCACGGACCGGGGTCCGGACCGCCGGCGCCGAGTGCGACCAGAGAAAACAGCAGGAGCGGGCCCAGCAGTTTGGACGCTCCACCGACCACGCCCTCGACCTGGAGATCTTCGAGTCCGCGGAAATAGCTGAACACCAGGTTGAGCGAGAGGCTCAAGCCGAACGCGCCTAACAACAGACCCACCAGGTCGTGCGGCCAGGGCCCGACCAGCGCGACCAGATACAGGCACACCAGCAGCAGCGGCAGAAAACCCAGCGCGAAGACGAAGGCCCGGCGCACCACCGCCGGTTCATCGCGGGCGGTGTACTTGACCACCACCATGTTGAGCGAGAAATCCAGCAGCGGCTGACAGACCATCAGGATCACGGTGTACCAGAGGGTGAACCGGCCCGTCGTCTCGATGCCCAGCAGGCGCGGCATGGCGAGAAAGAACACGAAAACCGCGGCGCGCCCGACGCCGTGGTGCAGGCTGACCCAAGCGAGATTGCGGATCATGGGTTGCGCCCCTGCCAGACGAACGAGGCGGCAAAAAAGTAAAGCAGACTCATGAAGGTCGCGTCGTGGACGAAGCAGTCGAGCATCTGCCCGCCCAGCATCGTGACGAGCGCCGCCTCGGCCGCATCGGAGTCCCGCGATCGCGAGCGAAACAGCTGCACGCCGATCGCCAGGGCGAACGCGAGCCCGACGAACCCGAGCTCGGCGGTGATGTTGAGCGCGAGGTTGTGGGCGTTGAAACCTCTGCGGCCCATGACCCGGGGACCGACCTCGATCTCGAAGACCTCGAGTCCAAGGCCCGAGACCGGGTGGTTTCGGATCTCGCGGGCGGCCTCCCGCCAAAGCCGTGTCCGGAGCGTCAACGACAGGCCGGGACGCGACAGCGACGGCGTCCACGGCTGGTCGTCGAATCGATCCGGCGCCCAGGGAAGATCCCACAGACCGGTCTGACGCGCGGAAACCGGGAGAATCAGGACGATGGCGATGAAGAGGGCCCCCAGCGCGGCCGCACGCTTCGCCGGCAGCATACGCCGCGCCGCCATCCAGAACAGTGCCCCAACCAGGGTGAGCCAGGCGTTCCGCGATCCCGACTGGGCGACCTGGGTGAGGAAGACAAAGGTGCAGAGCAGACCGAAGCGGCGTTCGATGAAACCCCTGCGCCGGAGCAGTTCGGTCAGCACCACTCCCACCGCCATCAGCACCCCGATCTGATTCGGCCAGCCCAGGAGGGACGCCACGCGGGGATAGATCGACAGCGAGCCCTCGGTTCGAAATGCGGCGAATACGGCGCTTTGGGGAAAGACGACCTCGATGATCCCGAACAACGCGAGCACGAGCAGGAACACGTGCGCCAGCCTGGTCGCCACCCACCGTCGGTGCTCGCCGGCCGCCAAGAGGAGAAATGCCGGCGCGGCAAGACCGAGCAGGTTGTACTTGACCCAATAATACGAACTGGTTGCCGGCATCAAACCGAGAAGCGACGCCGCCAACGCCCATGCGGAAAAGACCACAAGAGCCGTCAGCAGCTGTTTCTGCCCGGCCCAGACCGGGCGGATCGAGTCCCGGCACAAAGCCACGATGCCGACTGCGGCAAGGGGAATCAGGAGATTCGAGAGCCCGAGATGCACGAACGGCATCTTCACCTCGGTGCAGAGCGACCCGAGAAGAAGAACAACGAAGAGCAGGTACGGCGACCGCTGATCCCAAGGGCTCGCGACAGGAGAATCAAAATCCAAAGTGCGGCCCTTTCTACCACACTCCGGAGCTGTGCGTTGTTGACGGTGCTTCAACATCGGTGATAATCGATCGCTGCGAGTCCCATGGCGAAAGTTCTTTATCTCACACCGCGCTTTCCGCATCCCTTGGACAAGGGTGACAAACTTCGTGCGTTCCACCAGATCAGGGTTCTGTCCGAGCACCACGACGTTTGTCTGTGCGCGCTGAGCCACGAACCGGTCTCACGCGAGAACCTGGCGGCGCTGGAGCCCTACTGCTGCAGAATCGAGATCGTCCCGTTGTCACGCGCGTGGTCCTGGTTTCGAACCGCCGTCGCCGGATTGTTGAACGAACCGTTTCAGGTCGGGTACTTTTCATCGCCCAAAGCCGGGAAGAGGGTGCACGAACTGGTCGGTGAGTTCGAGCCCGATCACGTCATCGCCCAATTGATCCGGACCGCCCGCTACGTCCGCGACCTTCCCGTCACACGGACCCTCGACTACATGGATGCCTTTTCCCGCGGGCTTCGACAACGCGAGGAAATGAGCTCGGCGCCGGTTCGGCTGATGCTCGGTCGGGAACGGCGGGCCGTCCGCAACTACGAACGCGCGGTTTTCGACGAATTCGATCACCACACGATCATCTCCGAACGGGATCGGCAGGTCATCGACCATGACAAGCGCGACTCGATCCGGTTGGTGCCGAACGGCGTCGATCTCGTAGCATTCGCGCCCCGATCCGAGCCGGCGAAAGCGGATCTCCTGTTTGTCGGCAACATGTCGTACAGCCCCAACGTCACGGCGGCGACGATCCTCGCGAGGGAGATCCTGCCCAGGGTGCAGGAGACCCGGCCCGGATGCCGCCTGCTGATTGCCGGAACCACACCGACACGTGCCGTGCTGCGGCTCCGGAGTGCCTCGGTGACGGTCACCGGATGGATCGACGACATCGCCGGGTGCTACGCTCGGTCGAGAGTCTTCGTCGCACCCATGATGGCCGCCACCGGCATCCAGAACAAGTTGCTGCAGGCCATGGCTTCGGGGCTCCCCTGCGTGACCACCAGCCTCGCCAATCAGGCGCTCGGGGCGGGGCCGGACGAGGTGATTCTGGCTCAAACGCCACGCGAGTTCGCCGACGCGGTCGAGCACCTCTTGAGCGACCCCGAGGCTGCGCGGGAGCTCGGGCGGAAGGGCCGCGAGCTCGTCCTTCGTTCGTTCCAGTGGCGGCAGGCGACCCACCCGCTGCTCGAGATCGTCGACTCGTCCGACGGCAGCCGCCGTTCAAACGGCCGGAAGGGAATCACATGACAGAGGCGCCGCCCGACACCCTCGACTTCGCTGAGGTGCTGCGATCGTTGCTGCGCGGGTGGCGTTGGATCGGCGCCACCTTCGTCCTCGCGGCGCTGGCCACCACGACCGTTCTCAGCTTGATGCCGGTGCGCTTTCAGAGCACGTTGGAGCTGCGGCTCGCCGTCGCCCGGGAACCCCTGCTCGCCACCGTCGGTCTCCAACTCGGCGCGAACGATGTGATCCCCCTTCTCCTGGGCTCCGAAACCCGGCGCGCCGCAGCCGCCTTTGCATCTTCCCCGGCGGTCGCCGACGAGACCCGATGGACGGCCGACCAGGTCACCGCCGTCGGCAACGGCCAGGACACCGTCTTCGTTCTCGTCCGCGACGAGGACCCCGATCTGGCCGCGGCGACCGCCAACGCGGTGGAAGCGGCCGCTCGGCAGGTCCGTGGGGCGCGCCTCGAGCAGGGGCTGCGGGAAGCTCTCGTCCCGCTCGAACGCGAGCGCGAGGATCTCCTCTCCGGCCTC
>JAHECW010000298.1 GCA_024641545.1 Acidobacteriota bacterium | reverse complement strand
GTGTTCCAGCCGGTCACGCCGATGGCGCTGGGGGTGTGGGCCACACCGTAGACACCCGACGCCCAGCCGGAGTTTCCGTTAGTTTCTCCCTTGATGCCGTGGGCGCCGGTACCGGTTGATGCGTTGAAGCCCAACACTCCGGTGCCGGCGGCGGACCTCGCCCAACCTCGTACGCCGTTGGTTGATCCCGAAGTCGCCGTCGCCGCACCCGAGACTCCTTCGAGCGGCGCCGAGCCGTGAACACCGGTTCCACTGTTGCCTTCGCTGATCCCGAGGACACCATAGGTGATCCCCTGGGTAGCGGAAGCGAGTCCGTAAACACCGGCCGCGTCCGTCGAGGTCGATTTGCTCTCTCCGAAAACACCATAGGTCTTGCCGGAGGTGGCGTTCGCTTTTCCGTAGACTCCGGCCGACTCAGCCGTGGTGGAGCTCACACTGCCTTCGGCCCCATAGAGTTTTCCTGTGGTCTTCGAGGAGGAGGCCTGCAATCCCGCGCCTTGGTCCGCCTGATTGATGGCGATGACGCCGTACCCGAAGCCCGGGTAGTTCCGAGCAATGCCGAAAGTCCCGCAGTAGTACCCCAGGCCCCGCACACCGATGCTTCCATAGTTCGTCGAGTTGGAAATGCCCACGACGCCGAAGTTCTGGTTTGTGGTGTTGCTCGCGGTTCCGCTGATCGCCGCCACGCCGTTGGTATCCGAGTTTTGATGGATCTGAAACGCGTTGCCACTGCCGCTGGAGACGGCGCCGGCGTAGGGGAGAGTCAGGCCACCCACCTCGTCGTCGCCCCAGAACATGGAGCCGTTGAATCTGAGGATCTTCCCGGCGGCCGGCGCACCTGCGGCCAGCTTGACCGACGACACCGAGCCGTTCTGGAGCTTGTACGCCGTGACCGAGTCGTCGCCGATCATTGTGGTGGTGACGCCGCCGTCGGCGATGGACAGGGTCACGTCGCCCGTGGTCCCGCCGCCGGTCAGGCCCGCACCGGCATTCACGGCCGTGATGTCGCCGCCGACCGTGGTGGTCTGCTGGAAGAGCATCTCGAAGGTCGAGGGGTCCTGCGAGGTGTTGGCGATGCCCGAACCAAAGGCGATGACGCGGCCGGCGCCGCCGGTGACCGAGATGTGGAGGCGTCCGTTGTCGGTCGGCGTCTGCCCGGCGCCCAGGGCCGAGATATTGAGCTGACGGGCCTCGAAGGCCGACAGAGAAAGCTGGGCGGAGCCGAGGGTCAATCCTCCTCCGTCGAGCAGTTCCACGAAGATGTCGGCCGTGTTCCCACTGGTTTCGACAAAGCCGAAATTGTAGCGAAAGGCGCTGTCGGAGGCCTGGTTGACGCCGAGGATCTCGGTGCTTTCGCCACTTCCCAACGCAAAGCTCGCAGGCACGCCTCCGAAGAACTGACCCTGGGTGTCCGAGAGATCGGCGCCCTCGAGGTTGTAGATCCTCGAGTTGACGATGACCTCCTCGGTCGAGAGCACACGCAGGGCGCCGAAGCCCTCGATGCCGAAGAGGGTCCAGGTCGCATCCTCGATCTTGAGGGTCTCGCCGGCCGGGATTGTCGTTTGATAGTTGTCGGGGCTGGGATTGGCCTGGTCTCGCAGAAGTAACTGAATTTCGCAGTCTGCCGCGGCCACGGATGGATTGTGGATCCAGAGGGTGGTTCGCCAGACCGAGGTGCCGACCCCGGCGCCGCGACCGACCGACGGCAGGTAGACCTCGGTGCCCGAATACCCTGCCGAAACGACGGTCGACACTCCCGTGATGAACACAAAAAGAGAAACAACGAGACTCGTCGATCGGTGAAACATGGGTCCCCACTTTCCGTGATCGCTCAAGCCGCCGGCGGCGGCAGCCTTCACGATCACATCTTTTCTGCGAAGATGAGCACCATAATTCTAGCGCAGTTTCTCAACTTGCCCGATGCGGTTGATCTCATCATGGGCCGCCCGGCGGTGTCGATGGAGGCGAGGAGCGGGTCACGACCGCGACCGGGAGGCGCCCGGCTGTACTTCTTTGGTGCCGAGTAACCGCTCGCGCACCCGGCGGCATGAAATCAGGAGGAGATTGACAACGGAGCTTCTCGAGGCGCTTGACGGTATCGAGTAGCACCGGAGAACCCAAGGCCCGGTGAGAAGAGCAGGCTAGGAAACCGGCGGTGGAAGGTGTCCGAGTTGGCTGAGGAACGCGACGTTGTCCCAGCTGACCCAGGTCTCCGCCACCTTCCCATCTTCCAGCCGTTGAATGATGATGTCGACCAGGGTGAACTCTCTGCCGGTCGCCGGCAGGTCACCCATCGGGCCCGTTTGAATGCCCTTCATCGTCGACACGTAGGCGACCTTGTCACCTTGGGCGATCATCTGCGTAATCGTGTCCTCGTACTCGGGCACCGCGGGTTTGAACTCCTGGATGAATGCCAGAAACTCGTCGGTTCCCTCGAGCTCCTGAAAACCCGGTGGCATCGCCTGGCAATGGCGCACATAATTCGGCGCCAGCACCGCCTTGAAGCCGTCGAAGTCTCCGCTCGCCAGCGCGGCGTGCGAAGCGCGGACGATGGCCATGTTCTGCCGCTCAATATCCTCGATGCAGGGCTCGGTCGAACAGCCGAGAACCGAGATCGACAGTGCCAGAAGCCAGATGTCCTGATTTCGTCGGTTAGCGCATGACTGGATCTCCACATCCGGGTGACGCGTCGTCAGATCAGCTCGATCAGATGCGCGATCATCTCGGCGCCGCGGTGGAAGTTGTCCACGATGAGCATTTCGTTGGGGCCGTGGATGCGCCCCTCGGGGACATCGACCCCGAGCAGGAGGCAGGTCGCTCCGAGCTTTGAGCTCA
>JAHECW010000180.1 GCA_024641545.1 Acidobacteriota bacterium | reverse complement strand
CCCACCTCGACCAGACCGGCGGGATCCCCGACACCGAGTCCGTACCCCGCCGCCGTCGCGATGAACCGGGGAGGCCTTCCTGCTACTTCCAGCGAAGGCAGCCCCCGCCTGAGTCGTTCGGCGTCGATCACCTTCCATGCCCACAGATCCGCGGCCACCGGGTCGGTACTGGCCGCCAGGCGGCGCAGTGGGAAGACCCCCGACGCCCGGAACGCGGGTCCGCCGTGGCACTGGGCCGCGACCCCGTCGAGCACGGTGAGTTTGAGCTTGTCCCGGATCAGAGGATGCCTGACGACATCGGCGACATAGGGATCGCATTGGTGGTCGTGGTACTTGTTCGGGTTGTGGATCACACCGTACCAGTTCTTGAGCCCTGCCGAGACACCCGCGAGATCGTGGTCCTTGACCACTCCGAACGAGATCAGGGCGCTGCAGGTCTCGGAAACCAGCCGCGCAAAACACGATCCGATGGCGCCCGAGACCCGAGGCTCGCGATCGTAGTCGTTGTCGGTTCCGTAGCATCGCGGCCCGGCGCCGTCGTGACGAATCGGGAACCCGGCCCCCTCGAGCTCACGGCTCGATCGGTCGAAGAGAATGATCCTGTCGGCCGCCACCCCGCCCGCGACCAGAAGGTCCACCAGCGCATCCACGACCACCGGACGCGGTGCAAGTCTCCGGCCGCCGAGACAGTTGAGCTTGATCCCGACGACGTCGGCCGGTTTGAAGAGCACCCGCACGGCCGAAACACCGTCTGCGCTCCCGGTGGCGCCGGTGAGCACGGACGCCATCGCGGCGGCGGCGGCGCCGGCATCGACGCGGTCCCCGGCATCCGCCGACAAAGGAGCCAGAGCCACCACGCCTTTCGGTCGAGGGTCAACGGCCCCCGTCGCCGATCCGGCGACCCGGGCCATCGCGGCGCCGCCCACCAGCGCACCGAGCTCGCGCCGCGTCCAGCGACGCGTCATTGCTGCTCCGTGAAAACCTGGGCGGTGAAGACCTCGAAGGTCGCACCGTGGCGCCAGGCGTCTCCGGGCAGGCCCGCTTTGACCGACAGGTGTCCGAGCATGGTGTCGCGGTCCCAACCCTGCTCGGTGGCGACCTGCGGCAGGAAGACCGCCCGCCGGCCGTCCTTGGTCATGAGCACCCCGTGGGTGCCGACCTCGATGAGCTGGAACGATGGGATCTCGCGCATCGGAGACAGCGCCGAGACCTCGATTTCGATCCCGTCGAGCTCGGCGATGTCAAGAGGAGGGAATCGTGGGTCCCGCGTCGCCCAGACGGCCGCCTGAACCACCGCGTCCAGCAACGGCTGCCGCGCCTCGATCACACCCATGCAGGCTCGGAGGCGGCCTTCCTGGCGCGCCCTGCGGCCGGTGTTGTTGAGGGTCACGAACGCCCCGGCCGGCATGAGAAGCCGGTCACGGACGCCGGCCGCGGCGAACCAGGAGGCCAGCGCGGTATCGTGGGTCAACCGGGTTTCCAGGACGGCGCGGGCCAACGAGATCAGCTCGCGCCCCTCCCGAGGCTGGAGATCGCCGGCATCCGGTTGAGCCCGGTCCTTCCAGGGCCGCCACTCTCCGTTGAAGGCGATGGCGGCATAGGTCACCGAGAAATCGAAGCTGCCGGTCGCGTGCCCGGAGGTCGTGACATCGAGCACCTGACCGGTTCCCTCGAAGGCGTGCGCGAGAAGTGAGGTGAGAACCCCGATGGGACGGACGCCGCACACCGTGTCACCGCTGACCTCGACCTGGAAGGTGAAGCCACGCGGATCCATCGCCGCCGCACGACCCGCGGTGGTCCGCCCGACCGCCAGCAGCGTGTCCGCCAGGGCGGGACCATCGAAGGGCGACCACCCGTACCGCTTCCCGTGGTGGGTGAAGTCCGACGAGGCGATGACGATGGTCCCCCGGTCGAGCAGACCGGCAAGCGCCTCGGCCATCCGGGTGCAGGCCTCGAGGTCGGTGTCGGATCCGACCGCGACGGGAACCAGCTTGGCCCCTGGAGCGATGACCTGGAGAAACGGCAGCTCCACCTCGAGAGAATGTTCGGGGTCATGCGCGCCGGGCGGACCGGAGAATCCGGGGTGTTTGCGGAGCGCCGCGAGTGCATTCACGTCCAAGGTCATCTTCCCGAGAGGGGTTTCGAAGGCCTCGACGCCTTCCGCAGGCAGCGCACCGCCGTCGAAGTTGAGGTGGTGGGACGGACCGAGCAAAATCACGCGCCGGACACCGTCTTCGGGAAGCCTCGAAAACGCCAGCGCCGCCGTCGGTCCGGAAAACGCATAACCGGCGTGCGGCACGATCAACGCCCTCGCAGGCGGGCCGGAGGATCTCGTGCGGGCCTCCTCGAGCAGCGCCTCCACCTGGGTCCGCAGCGCGACACCGTCGCCGGTGTAAAAACTGCCGGCAGCGACCGGACGCCGGACGTCGGCCGTCGCAGATGCCGCGACAACCAGAAGGCCAGCCAGGAAGAGGTGTTTCATCCCTTCAGTGATAACTCCTCTCGAGGGCGAATGCAATTCAAACCGGGTTGCGGCGGGGAACCGGCGGCGCGTACGCACCGAGAGCGGCCGTCCTCAGCGATCGCCGTCAGCGGCCCGGGCGAGCTTCTCGGCCTTCCTGAGATATCGTTCGACCCGGCGGGTCCTGTCGGTCCGCTGCGAGAAACGGGCCAGCCCCCGGTAGACCTCGGGTTCCCGGGGGTACCGTCTCCTGGCCTCCTTCAGATACCTGGCGGCCTCGGAATTCCGACCCAGCTGCATCTCCGAGTCCGCCACGGCGACGAGGGTGAAGGGACTCTCGGTCTCTTGCGCCGCCGCGCGGAGCGCAACCCGCGCTTCGGCGTCGCGACCGAGGCTCGAGTAGAGAAACGACAGGTTGTTGAGGGCCGACGAGTTGCCGAGATCGATCTCGAGCGCCCTCCGGTAGGCCGAGAACGCCCCGTCGACATCGCCGAGGTGGGCCCGGGTCACCCCCAGGTTGACCCACCCGACCGCCCAGTCGGGGGCGAGGATGGTCGTGATCTCGAGATTCCGGAGGGCCTCGTCGAGATCGTCCTCGCGAAGAGCGGCGCCGCCCATATTGGTGTGGTACATGGCCGACGCCCGGACATCGTCGATCACCGCTCCGCTGAAAAACGGTCCCGCCGAGCTGAGATAGAAGTCGAAGATGGAAACCTGCCCACCGGACCGATACGCAGCAACCACATGCCGGCTGATGACCACCAGGCCGTTTTCCCGGCCGACCTCGGGCGCGCGCCGTGCCTCGATGAGGAAGGTCTGAATTCCGACGCTCCGCGACATCGCCACAAAGAGGGCGGTGAACGAGAGGCAGTTGCCGCTGCGGGCCGAGAACGCGCCCCGGGCGGTCAGGGTTCGGGAATCGTCGTACGCGAAGTCAAAGGCGTCATCCTCGAACATGGCCTGCTGGAGGCGCGCGAGCCGCTCACGTTCTCCCAATCCGGGGGCGCTGTCGATCACGGCTGAAGCCCAGGCGACCATCTCCGGCGACGTTTCAAAGGGGTAGACCACCGCCGTGGGATCGAGGCCCCTGGCGGCGACCTCGTCCGCCCATCTCGCGTAACTGAACGCCGGTCGCGGCTTCGGCGCTGCACCCTCCCCGGTTGCGGCGACCAGGAAAAACGAGGCCAACACGACCCGGAATGGAGACCGTTTCATGATCATCAAATACGCCCGCAAGCCGATCGGGTTACCTGATGCTCAGGTACGATGACCGGGACCGTTACACCTCGGAACGATCTCGTTCGCCGATTACTGAGAGGAACCCGCACATGCATCGACTTGTCCAACTCATCTTCTGCCTCGTCTTGTTCCCGGCGTTCTCGATCTCGGCCGCCGGCTTCGACGAAGATTTCGAGGACGCCACCCTCAGGGTCGATTTCTATCAGTACGGCGATGCCGGCAGCGACCACATCGCCGTCGACCGGTTGGTCAGGCAGGGGTCCTGGGCCGGCCCGACCGGCGATCTCCTCGATCCTCACCCGTACGGCGGCTACGTCGCCCGCGCGGTTGATCCCGTGTCGGGCGAGACGCTCTTCAAGCTGGGCTTCGACAGCCTCTTCGGCGAGTACCGGACGACCGAACCCGCGGCGCAGGGCGTGGTCCGCGTCTTCCACGAGACGGTCCTCCTGCCCTACCCCAGGAAAACCGTCAGGCTCATCTTGAGCCGCAGTTCGAGGGAGGGTGAGGAGACCGTCCTGTCCGAGACCGAGATCGAACCGGGATCGGTCGCGATCGCGGTCGAGCACCCGAGGACGGGAGCAACGGTGGTCGATGCCCACATCGGCGGAGACCCCCACTCGACCCTCGACATCGCCATCATCGGAGAGGGCTACACCGCCGACCAGATCAAGCTCTTTCGCGCCGATCTGGAGCGTTTCTCGGACCTTCTGCTGGCGGAAGAACCCTACTCGAGCCGGGGCGCCGCGATCAGCATCCGAGGCGTCGTGCTCCCGTCCCGCGACCAGGGCTGTGACGAACCGACCCGGGGAATCTGGCGCTCCACCGCCGTCAACGCCAGCTTCAACGCTCTCGGCTCCCCGCGCTACCTCCTCACCGAATTCAACCGCGATCTTCGCGATATCGCCGCCAACGTTCCCTACGACACCCTCGTGATCATGGTCAACCACGAGCGCTACGGCGGCGGCGGAATCTACAACCGCTATTGCGTCTTCACGGCTCACGGCGCGTTCTCGCCATACCTGCTGCTGCACGAGTTCGGACACTCCTTCGGCGGACTCGCCGACGAGTACTACACCTCGAGCACGGCCTACAACGACTTCTACCCCGAAGGCGCCGAGCCGGTGAGTCCGAACATCACCGCGTCCACCGATCGGGCGGCGATCAAGTGGGCCGATCTCGTCGCGGCGGACACGCCGATGCCGACACCCTGGGACAAGAATGACTTCGACACGACCGACCTCGCGTATCAAGTCGAGCGACGCGAGATCGACGCCGCCATCGCCCTGGCCACCCGTACCGCGTTCTTTGAATTCGAACTCGACGCGCTTCAAGAAGCCGCCGGGGCGCACGCCGCCGACAGGGTCGCCGCGGTGGACGCGTTCATGGAATCGAGCGGGTCGATGGGGATCGTCGGGGCCTTCGAGGGCGCCGGCTACGTCTCCGAGGGACTCTACCGCCCGGCCATCGACTGCCTGATGTTCAGCCGCGGGGTCAAGGAGTTGTGTCCGGTGTGCCGGCGGGCGGTCGCGTCGAGAATCGACTTCTACAGCGGGAAGTAGGAAACGCGCGTCCCGGATACGAATCGGAATGACGAACCACTGTGGTAGCCTCCGACGGTGAGCGAAAAGAACATCTACCGCATCAGCTTCCTCAGCGCCGGTGAGGTCTACGAGATCTACGCCGCCAACGTCGGTCAGGGCGGCCTCTTCGGCTTCATCGAAGTCGAGGGGATTCTCTTCGGCGAACGATCGAAGCTGCTCATCGACTCATCCGAGGAACGCCTCAAGACCGAGTTCGAGGGCGTGCAGCGGACCTTCATCCCCATGCACTCCGTGCTCCGAGTCGACGAAGTGGAAAAGGCCGGACGCGGGCGGATCACAGCAGGATCCGGCAAGGTCGCTCCGTTCCCGATGACCGTGATGGGCCCGAGCAAGCCGTCAAAACCGGAGTAGCCCGCTGCAACTCATATCCTGCAGCGACGTACATCAAACGAGAGCATGGAGGTTCGATGCAGTCAAAGACCACGCAATGGCTCGTTCGCGCCTGGCGCGACTGGCTGCGGTCCATCGTCTTCATCGTCCTCGCCGTGACGACCTTCCGCTCGGCGGTCGCCGATTGGAACGATGTCCCGACAGGATCCATGAAACCCACGATCCTCGAGGGTGATCGGATCGTCGTCAACAAGCTGGCGTACGACCTCAAGATCCCGTACACCCACTGGCAGATTGCGCGGTGGGGCGATCCGGGACGCGGCGACATCGTCGTTCTCACCTCTCCCGCCGACGGCAAGCGGTTGGTCAAACGAGTCATCGGCCTCCCGGGCGACACCATCGCCATGAGCCACAATCGACTCGTCGTCAACTCCGAGCTGGTCACCTACTCCCCCATCGATCCCGATCTCGTCATCGCCTTCGACCCGCAGGGCAACAACCGGGTCCTCGCCGCCGAAGACCTCGACGGCAATCCGCACGCCATGATGATCACTCCGGGCGCGCACACGCTGCGGTCCTTCGGTCCCATCGCGGTTCCCGACGGCCAGTACTTCCTCATGGGCGACAATCGCGACGAGAGCTTCGATTCCCGCCACTTCGGTCTCGTCGGACGGACCCGGATCTACGGCCGGGCCCTCGCGGTCGCCGGATCGGTGAATCCCGACAATCACTTCTGGCCGCGCTGGAAGCGTTTCTTCACCGGGTTGAGGTAAGCAAAGGGAACGGTGAGAGTTCTCGGAACTTCTCGAAAATAGCCGAAGTTTCTCGGCGCCTCGAAATGCACTGAGAAACTGCGGCTATTTTCGAGATGATTGGTTTCTCATCGGAAGGAAGGGGTCGCCATCGAACCCTTTCAATCCAGATGCCCGCGGTCGGAGTCCCCCATCTCGACGCCGCCGTCGGGGAAATACTCCTTCCAGCGTCGATCCACCAGAGCCGCGGTTTCCTCATCGCAGAAGAGTTCCTTGGGATACGGCGGCTTCATCCTCGCATCGATCACGATGGGCGCCGTATAGGACACGTGATGGCGCACCACGCGCTGCGCCGCGGAATGGATATCGGCGGCCGGCTCGAAGCGCGTGAAGGTCGTCCAGAGGAAGTTCATCGGGCTCGCCGTCGCCCGTTTCGCGTCATCGGTGAGGACCACGAGCGGCCACTCCGAAAACGCCGATGCGGCGGCAAGACGCTCGGCCGCAGCCGGTTCGGCCGCGAAACTCGGGCCATCCACGACCAGGCACCCCGGACAGAACACCGCCGCATGCTCGACGCCGGCGGGCATCGCCGCAGCCGAGAATCCGCCGGGCAGGTCCCGGACCGGATCTCCCACGCCCAGCAACACCCCCTTCGAGCCGAGGTTCAGATCCGGCCCGGTGTAGTCGAGGGTGTCCATGGAGAGATTCGACAGCACGTAGAGGTCGGTCTCGAAACGAGTCCGAGCGAGGATGTGGGTCAGGGTCCGGCGGAAGTCCCGGAGGTCCACCGGCCGGTCCGTCACCAGCAGGAACTTGGTCAGACTCAGCTGGCCCTCGCCCAGGATCCGGAACGCCGACGCCATGGCCTCGCGGCGATAGCGATTCTGCACCACCGCGCCGGCCAGTGCGTGGTACCCGGTCTCGCCGTAAGACCAGACCGACCTGACGCCGGGCATGACCAGCGGGAACAGCGGGGAGAGCAGATCCTGGAGCTCGTCGCCGATGAAAAAATCCTCCTGCCGAGGCTTGCCGACAACCGTCGCCGGATAGACGGCGTCGCGCCGGCGGGCGGTGTACTCGACGGTAAAGACCGGATAGTCGTGACGCAGCGAGTAGTAGCCGTAGTGGTCACCGAACGGCCCCTCCGGCCGGCGAACGCCGGCCGCCACCGTGCCGCAGAGGGCGATCTCGGCGTCGGCGATGAGCCAACGACCGTCAGGCCCCCGGCACTGACCGATCCTTCCGCCGGCGATCAGCGATGCCAGCACCAACTCGGGCACGTTTTCCGGCAACGGCGCGACCGCGGCGAGAATCAGCGCCGGTGGACCGCCCAGAAACACGGTTGCGGGGAGGTCTTCGCCGACCTCCTCCGCCACCGAATAGTGAAACCCGCCGCCCTTGCCGATCTGCCAGTGCATCCCTGTCCGCCGGCGATCGTGGATCTGGAGCCGGTACATTCCCAGGTTCGATCCACCGGTCTTCGGGTGGTTGGTCGCCACCAGCGGCAGGGTCACGAATGGACCGCCGTCCTCCGGCCACGACGTGAGGGCCGGCAGGGCGCCGAGATCGACATCGTCCGAAATCTGATCGAGGATCGGGCCGCTCCGGACCCTGCGGGTTCCGAGCTTCAGCCCTGCCCCAACCAGGCCGCGCTTGGCCCAGAGCGTGGATGCCGAGGGCGGCAATCCGCCCTGAACGAGATCGACGAGAGAACCGACCAAACGCGACGGGCGGTCGCCGAATGCGCGCCGGGCGCGGGCTGCGGTGCCGAACAGGTTGGTGACCACCGGGATCTTCGAACCCACCGGCCGAGCAAAGAGCAGGGCGGGACCACCCGCGGCGATCACCCGCCGGTGGATCTCCGGAATCTCCAGACGCGGATCCGCCGGAGCGTCGACGATCCGGAGATCGCCGTTCGAACGCAGCCGATCGAGAAAACTTCTGAGGTCGGGAAAGGTCTCGTCTTTCATAGGCATTACCTTAGCCCAACCTCCTCACCAGCTGTTCGACCGCGGCCGGCGATGCGCGGCGACGAGACGCGCCTTCTCAGCTCGAGGTGCTCGACGTCGGGCAGAGTGCGCCTCCGCGCCACGAGCTGAGAAATCCACCCGGCCCCTGCGTTTCGCCGCCCGCGCGGCGAAACCCGACGGGGAGGACGGGCCCGCATTCCCCTGCGACCCTGCCGCGGCCGACCGAGCAGCAGATCAATGCCGCATCGCGGCAGCTCTGCTCGCGCCGCCACGACCCAAACCCGACCCGGCAACGTCACCAAGCAATTCGATGGACTCCGGCAGAAGCCCTTGCCTATCAGCGAAATAGTCATTGCCGCCAAGAGACTTCCGGGAGCAGATTGAGTTGACAAAAATGCCGCACTGCGGTACAACGATGCCATCGGCGCGAGACGCCGTCAATGTCATTTACCCACGGGAGTCAATGATGATCCGACTCATCAAACGATACGGGAGCCGCAAGCTCTACGACACCGAGGAAAGCCGCTATGTCGCCCTCGACGAACTTGCGGGCTGGATTCGAAACGGCCAACAGATCAAGGTCATCGACAACAAGACGTCCGACGACGTCACCGCCCAGACGCTCACCCAGATCATCTCCGAGGAAGGTCGCAAGGGCACGTCGCTGCTGCCCAACGAGTTGCTCCACGATCTGATCAGGGCCGGCGAGAAGGCGGTGTCAAACGGAGTCGAGCAACTGCAACATCGGATGGATCGCCTGGTTCAGGCATCGATGGATCGCATCGGCCCCGTCCGCCGCGCTCGCGAGGAGATGGGTCTGCTCAGGGAACGTCTCGAGGAACTCGAGGTCTCCCTGGCGGCCTTCGAGGGTGAACGTCAGGAATCGACACCGAAATCCAATGACAAGTGACCGCTGCGGAGCTTCATCTGGCTGTCCCGAGTTCCGATGACGTCCTGAGACCATCCGGGAGTAATGGGTGATCGAATCTTCCCGCAGCTCATCCAAGATCGGCCTCGCCCTGGCCGGCGGCGGTCCCGAAGGATCCATTTACGAGATCGGCGCCGTCCGAGCCCTCGATGAGGCCCTCGACGGAATCGACTTCAACGACCTCCACATCTATGTCGGGGTCAGCGCGGGCGCATTCATTTCCTCGTGCCTCGTGAACAACCTCTCCACCGCACAGATGTGCCGCGCCATCATCAAACACGAACCGGGCGAGCATCCGTTCGTGCCCGAGACATTCATGTCTCCCGCCGTCGGCGAGTTCGTCCGCGGCGGTATCAAGATCCCGAAGCTCTTCGTCGAAGGACTCTGGGAGGTCATGCGGCACCCCCGGGAGCGACAACTCCTCGATACGCTCGGTCGCCTCAGCCGCGCCCTCCCGGTCGGTCTTTTCCGCAGCGAGCCCCTGCGGGTCTATCTCGAAAAGATCTTTTCAAAACCGGGTCGCAGCGATGACTTCCGAAAACTCCGCAGAAAGCTCGTCGTCGTTGCCACCGATCTCGATTCCGGGCGGCCGATCCGATTCGGAGAACCCGGCCTCGATCACGTCCCGATCTCAAGGGCGGTCCAGGCATCGACCGCGCTGCCCGGGCTCTACCCACCCGTCGAGATCGACGGTCGGCACTATGTCGACGGAGTGCTCTTGAAGACGGTCCACGCCTCGGTGGCGCTCGACGCCGGCGCCGACCTGGTCATCTGCGTGAATCCCATCGTCCCGGTGGACACGATCCGCACCGTCGAGCTCGGCATCATGAAGCGCGGCAGGCTCACCGACCGCGGCCTGCCGACGGTGCTCGCGCAGACCTTCAGGACGATCATTCACTCGCGGATGGACGCCGGCCTCTCAGCATACGAGAAGCGGTACTCCGATCGAGATGTTCTGGTCTTCGAGCCTCGCCGCGACGACTACTCGATGTTCTTCTCCAACGTCTTTTCCTACTCGAATCGCAAGGCGGTCTGCGAGCACGCATACCAGAGCACCCGGCAAAAACTCCTGCGCAACCGCCGCCGCCTCGAACCGGTACTCGCCCGTCACGGAATCACCTTGCGCACCGACGTCCTCGAGGACCCCGACCGCGATCTCTGGACATCGGTGCGACTTCACGAGCCGCGCCGCCCGTCGACCTCGCACCTCAAGGAACGCCTCGACAAGGCCCTCGCACGA
>JAHECW010000029.1 GCA_024641545.1 Acidobacteriota bacterium | reverse complement strand
CGGTTCGCGGATCGATGGTGTGCGAGATCCGCACGCCGTCGCGCTCGTAGTAGTTTCGATAGTCGCCGGACGTGGCCATGGCGCTCTCGACCAACTCAACCGCCGACCACAGGCCGCCCCGTTCGATCTCCGGCCGCTCGATCCCGATCCGCCACGACTCTCCGGCGGCGTTCCTTCCCGTCGCCCTGACCTCACCACCGATCTCGACCATGATGTCGGCCAACCCGAGATCGCTCAAGCTCGACACCACCTTGTCGACGGCGTAACCCTTGGCGATGGCGGAGAGATCGCAGGCCAGCCCGGGATGTTCCTTGCTCAATGTGCGGCGGACGCGATCCAGCACGAGGTACCGGTGCCCGCTGACGGCCAGCAACGCCGCGATGGTCTGGTCATCCGGCGGCTCCGTCCTCGAATCGGGCCCGAAACCCCAGGCGTCCACCAGCGGACCCACGGTGATATCGAACGCGCCGGCCGAGAGCTCGGCGACGCGCTGCGCTTCCGCGATGACCTCGAGCATGGAGTCGGAGACCTCGAACGGTTCCGTGCCGGCCCGGTTGAACCGGCTCAGCTCCGAGTCCTCCCGATAGGTCGACATGGATGAATCGACACCATCGACCGCATCGCGGATGGCGCTTTCAACCGTGTTCCGGCTGACGTCGGATCCCGGCGCGACCACGACCTTGACGGTGAAGACGGTGCCCATGGTTCGCCCGGTCAGCACCCACTGATCCGGGAACTCGGGACCGTTGGGTTGGCGAAGAAAGACGACGGCGAAGAGCGCGCCGACGAAGAGCGCCGGCACGATCATCCGCCGAAGACGCGGCGGTCCGGACTTCGGTGGGCTCATTCTTTTCTCCGCGCGGCCGAGGCTATCCGCCGAAGTCGTCCAACATGATGTTCTCGGGCTCAACACCGAGCTCGGTCAGCATCCGGATGACGGCCGAGTTCATCATCGGCGGCCCGCACATGTAGTACTCGCAATCCTCCGGCGCCGGGTGATCCTTGAGGTAGTTGTCGTAGACCACCTGGTGGATGAACCCGGTATCTCCGGTCCAGTTGTCCTCGGGCAGGGGTTCGGAGAGCGCGAGGTGCCACTGGAAGTTGTCGTTCTCGGCGGCGATGGAATCGAAATCCTCCTGGTAGAAGGCTTCGCAGAGACTCCGCGCACCATACCAGTACGACACCTTGCGATCGGTGTGCAGACGTCGAAACTGGTCGAAGATGTGCGACCGCATCGGCGCCATTCCGGCGCCGCCGCCGATGAAGACCATCTCGTTGTCGGTTTCCCTGGCGAAAAACTCGCCGAAGGGCCCGGAGATCGTCACCTCGTCGCCGGGTTTGAGGCTGAAGATGTAGGACGACATGATCCCCGGCGGCACGTTGGGCATGTTCGGGGGCGGCGAGGCAATCCTCACGTTGAGCATGATGATGCCCGCTTCCTCCGGGTAGTTCGCCATTGAGTAGGCGCGGGTGACGCCATCGGACACCTTGGAGGTGTATTGCCAGACGTTGTACTTGTCCCAGTCCGCCCGGTACTCCTTTTCGATGACGAAGTCCTTGTAGCGGACCTCGTGCGGCGGGCACTCGATCTGGATGTAACCACCGGCGCGGAACGGCACCGCGTCGCCCTCGGGCAGCTCCAGGACCAGCTCTTTGATGAAGGTGGCGACGTTCCGGTTCGACCGGACCCGACACCGCCACTTGCGCACGTTGAAGATCTCGGGCTCGAGCTCGATCTTCATGTCCTGCTTGACCTTGACCTGGCATGACAGGCGGGTTCCGCGACGCGCTTCGCCGCGGTTGATGTGCGAGGTCTCGGTGGGGAGCAGCGCGCCGCCGCCCGCGTGGACCTCGACCTTGCACACCCCGCAGGTCCCCTTGCCGCCGCAGGCCGAGGGGATGAAGATCTTCTGCGCCGCGAGGGTGTTGAGCAGCGTGCCTCCGGCCGCGGCAACGATGGCCTTGTCGGGATCATCGTTCACCGTAATCGTGACATCGGCCGAGGCGACGAGTTTTGATTTCGCGAACATCAACACGACCACGAGGGCCACGATGACGATGACGAAGACGGCGACTCCGAGGATGATGGTGACCATCGGCGCCCCCACCTACAGTTGGATGCCGGCAAAGGCCATGAAGGCGATGGCCATCAGACCGGTGACGAGAAACGTGATCCCGAGACCACGCAGGGCGGGGGGCACATCGGAGTAAATCATTTTCTCCCTGATAGCGGCGAGGGCGACGATGGCGAGCCAGAAACCGACTCCCGAACCGAAACCGAAGACCGCACTTTCGCCGACGTTGTAGTCACGCTCGACCATGAAGAGCGAGGCGCCGAGAATGGCGCAGTTCACCGCGATCAGCGGCAGAAAGACGCCGAGCGCGGAGTAGAGTCCGGGTGCGTAGCGATCGAGGGCCATCTCGACGACCTGCACCGAAGCCGCAATCGACCCGATAAAGGCGAGGAAACGGATGAAACTCAGATCCACCGAGCCCCACGCCGGATTGAGCCAGGTCAAGGCGCCCTCGGCGAGGAGGTACTTGTAGAGCAGGTTGTTGAGCGGCGTCGTCACCGTCAGCACGAAGGTCACGGCGGCGCCCAGGCCGACCGCGGTTTCCACCTTTTTTGAAACCGCGAGGAACGAGCACATACCGAGGAAAAATGCGAGGGCCATGTTCTCGACGAAAATGGCCTTGACGGCGAGGCTGAGGTAGTGTTCGAGCATCTCAGTCCTCCTGCAATTCCGGCTTCCAGGTTCGAAGCCACCAGATCAAACCGCCGATCAGGAAGAAAGCCCCCGGCGAGAGAACGAAGAGACCGTTGGGCTGATACCAACCGCCGTCGGTGATCAACGGAAGAACCTGGTGGCCGAAGAGCTTGCCCGAGCCCACCAACTCCCGGAAAAAGCCCACGACGATGAGGATCACGCTGTAGCCGAGCCCGTTGCCGATCCCGTCGAGCAGGCTGTCCAGGGGCGGGTTCTGCATGGCGAAGGCCTCCGCCCGACCCATGACGATGCAGTTGGTGATGATCAGGCCGACAAAGACCGACAACTGTTTCGAGATGTCGTAGACAAAAGCCTGGAGGATCTGATCGGTGACGATCACCAACGACGCGATGATCGTCAACTGGACGATGATCCGGATCGAGGAAGGGATCAGATTGCGGACCAGCGACACGGAGAAATTCGACAGGGCCACCACCGCGATCACCGCGATGGACATCACCACCGAGGTCTCGAGCTTGGTGGTGACCGCCAACGCCGAACAGATCCCGAGAACCTGGGTCGCGATCGGGTTGTTCTTGAAGACCGGGTCAAGAAGCGCCCGCTGCTGCTTCTGGTTCATCACACACCCCCCTCGGCGGCGCGGACCTGGGCGAGGAATGGACCGAATCCATCCTCGGAGAGCCAGAAACGAACCAGGTGGGATACGCCGCGACCGGTGAGGGTCGCGCCCGACAGGCCATCGACCTTGTAGGGGTCCTCGGCGGGCGGTCCCGCGTGGCCTTTGATGACCTCGATGGCCGTTTCACCGCGATCGTCGAAAGCCCGCCGTCCCGGCCACAGCGCCTTCCAGGACGGGTTGTCGATCTCGCCGCCGAGACCCGGGGTCTCCCCGTGCTCGTAAAAGGTGATGCCCTCGATGGTCGTGGTATCGGGCGCCAGAGCGATGAAACCGTAGAGCGTCGACCACAGGCCCTTGCCCTCGATGGGCAGAATCAACATCTCGACGGCGCCGTCGGTCACCCTCTCGTAGACCACCGCCTTTTTCGGCAGCCGTCGCAGGCCGGCGCTGTTCGGGCCGGCCGGTCGACTCAGGGCAGGATCCTTGGTCGCCTTGCGCTGGTCGTAGCCCGCGGCCGATTCCGAGTCGACGTAGGCGCCGGTTTCGAGCTCGACCAATCTCGCGACGATGTTCTCGTCGAAAAGTCGTTTGACCTCGGGCGCGTCGACAGTCTGGTCGGCCGTGATCAGGCCTGCCACCGTGAGCACCTGCTTCTGCCGATCGAGCTCCTTGTTTTGGTTCTGGCGCGGGCGCAGGGCTACCGCCGAGCTCGAAACGACGATGGAGCAAGCAAGGCACACCACCGCGGCAAAACCGACGATATAGGCGTTACTTTGCTGCTGCATTTCGCGCCAACCTCCTTTTGATGTTCGCCTGGACAAAGAAATAGTCGATGAACGGGGCGAACATGTTCATGAACAGAATGGCCAGCATCATTCCCTCGGGATAGGCCGGGTTGACAACCCGGACGAGAATCACCATCACGCCGATACCGAAGCCGTACATCCACCGTCCCGTGTTGGTGAAGGCCGACGACACCGGGTCGGTGGCCATGAAGACCGTACCGAAGGCCCAGCCGCCGAGCACCACGTGCCAACCGAAGGGGATCGCGAAGGCCGGGTTGGTCGTCGAAGAGACGACATTGAGCAGGCTCGCCATTCCCAGAGTGCCGAGCGTGACCCCGGCCATGGTCCGCCAGGAACCCATGCCGGTCGCGATCAGGATGAACGCGCCGACCAGGCACAACAGCGTCGAAGTCTCACCCATGGAACCGGGAATCAGACCGTTGAAGGCCTGCCACCACGCATCGGACCCAACCGGACCCAGAGCCTGCGGCCCATTGCCCACCGCCCGTGCCAGCCAGGTCGCGCCCGAGAAACCGTCGACGCCGACGAAGTTCGCGGCGATCCACGGCGCGTCGCCGGAGATCTGGGCCGGATAGGCGAAGAAGAGAAAAGCCCGCGCGGTGAGCGCCGGGTTGAGGAAGTTCATCCCGGTTCCGCCGAAAACCTCCTTGCCGATGATCACACCGAAGGCGACGCCGGTGGCGACCTGCCACAAGGGAATGGTCGGCGGCAATGTCAGCGGCAGCAGGAAGCCGGTGACGAAGAACCCTTCGTTGACCTCGTGGCCGCGGATCATGCAGAAGAGCACCTCGATGCCGATGCCGACCGCGAATCCGGTCACAAACACCGGGATGAAATAAAGCGAGCCGTAGACAAAACAGGCCACGAAATCGCTGGTGAAGTCGAAGCCCATGGCGTGGAAGAGCCCGGTCTGCCAGTTGTCCAGCGGCGTGGCGCCGGCCGCGATGGCCCGCACGGCCTGCAGGCCGGTGTTGTACATCGCCATGAACACGATGGGCATCAGAGCGATGACGACCGTGATCATCATCCGCTTCAGATCGAGACCGTCGCGGACGTGGACGGTGCCGCGGTTGACCTTTCCAGGCGTGTAGAACAGGGTGTCTGCCGACTCGTAGAGCGGGTAGAAGAACTCGAGCTTCCCGCCGCGATCGAAATGCGGCTCCAACTTATCGAGGAGAGTGCGAAGGAACCGCATCAGCCCTCCTTCCAAATCTCGAGGAGATTCCGCCGCAGCGCCGGTCCATAGTCCTCCTTGCCCGGGCTGACGAATGCACACAACGAGAGATCCTCTTCGTCGAGCTCCAGACAACCCAGCGCCTCCGAACGCTCGAGATCATCCATCAGCAGCGCTCGCAGGAGAAAGGTCGGCATGATGTCAAGCGGCATGACCTTCTCGAAGAGCCCGATCGGGACCATGGCTCGGTGTGCTCCGTTGGTTGTTGTGGTGAAGTCGTATCGTGCCGATCGGCCGCGGAAGGCCGAACCGAATGCTCGGCTCAACGAGAAACGGTCGAACCCGGGCCAGATCCAGCCGAAGAACTTCCGCTCGTGGTCTTCCGCCAGGCACGAAATCTGATTCGAATAACGGCCGAGGTAGCCGAAAACCTCACCGGCGGCAGGGAACCCGTGCAGCACCGATCCGGCGACGACTCGATTGACGCCCGCGTCGAGCTCACCGTCGACCAGCGGCGCCGTCGCAGCGCCGAGACGGGTTGCCAGCAGTCGCGGGCGCTTCACAACCGGTCCGGCGAGTGCGACCACCCGGGCGACATCGAGCCTTCCCGTCGAGAAGAGCGCTCCGATGGCGGCGACATCCTGGTAACCGACATACCAGACGGTCTTTTCACGGTGGACGGGATCGAGGGTGTGGATGTGAGTGCCGGCGAGGCCGGCGGGATGTCTGCCCTGAAAATTCTCGACCTGGGCGCCGGCAACGTGGCCGCCACCGAGCGCTGAACCCGGTGAGCAACAGACATAGACCGGTCCATCGGTCAACTTCGTCAGGGCCTCGACACCGCGGCTGAAATCCTCCAGCCTGCCGGCGATGACAACCTCGGGATCGGGCGAGAGCGGACTCGTATCCATCGCTGTCACGAAAACCGAGTGGCAGCTCTCCGTCGGGCCCGGCACCTTGGAGAACGGGCGGGTCCGAAGCGAAACCCACTGTCCGGATTCCACCAGCAACGCCCGCACCTGATCGGCGTCGAGGGTGGCAACATCATTGCCGGTGAAGCTGGCAAACGGCATGAAGTCATCGTCGGTAGGTTCGCCGGCGCGCTCGCCATCGCTCAGCTCGATCACGAGCGACTGTAAAGCTCGACGGTCACCGCGGTTGATCGCAACCACGATCCCGGCCCCGGGAGCGGTGAATCGGACTCCATCGGTCTTTCGATCTTCGAAGAGCAGTTGGCCGCGTTTGACCCGGTCGCCCACCGCGACGTGCATCCTCGGCTTCATGAAGTGATAGTCGTGTGCGAGCAGAGCCACCGACGTCGTCGGCGGCCCAGTCTCGACGACCTGGATTGGCTCCCCTGAAATCGGGAGGTCGAGCCCTCTCTTGATCGTGTGAACGGCCATCTCGGTTCTTTCACCTCCCGCCTCATCGAATCGAACCGAGGTCGCCGTCGATCGACGGCCCCGATCCCTGCGAAAAACGCCGACCAAGAATAAACCGGAATTCGTCTTCGTTAAAGAAGATGTTCAAATCATGACTCGGAGTCGATTACTCTGAGGTTGCTAAACAGGATTTCCGACGGTCCGCTTGGAGGAACCGGATGGCGACGACACCGATTGTTCGAAATGCGATGGGACGATCATCCCGATCATTCAAGGTCGGCGACCCAATGAAGGTGGCCATGCACGACCTGGCCCGGTCCCCGTTTCCGGCCCTCCCCGTTGTGGATGATCTCGGGGTCGTTGTCGGCATGCTCACCGAAAAGGACTGCCTCCGCACCGTCAGCCAATGGGCGTACGAGGGGGTCTCGGGCGGCACCGTCGGCGATCACATGTCCGACATCGAGGTCCGGATCACACCCGAGATGGACCTGTTGAACGCAGCTCGAGCGTTCCTCGAGTGCAATTTCTCGTGCTTGCCGGTCACCGAAAACGACCGTCTCGTCGGGTTCATCCACCGCCACGAAGTACTCAAGGCCATCGACGGCTGGGCCACCGCCATCGACCGCGAGCGCGAGTTGCGGCTCAATACGACTTCGGGTCACGAGCGTCCGTCTGCCATTCAACACATGCAGCAGGTTGCCGCATCGCACACCAGAGCCCAGCTGTCGCAGGTATTCAAGAAGCACTGAGATCACAATGATCATGAACCTTGAATCGGGTCGCAGGCGCCCCGGGTAGAATCGGGACGCCATTCTTGAGTCACCAACCGAGATCCAGGAACGAGATTCATCATTCATAATCGTCCGGATGATCCCCTCCAACCGCACCCGGCTCAAACAGCTGTTCCTCGACGGCTTCTCCGCTCTCGATGTGGCCGAGTCGCTCATCTCCTTCGACTTCGAGTCCTCCGCCTTTCATGCCGGTCACCTCATGGCCGACTTCGACTTCGACGCGGCCGGAGTCCGGGTGGCGGGCTCGGTGGCGGGATACGTACTCCGCCGGGACCTCAAGGACGGCACCTGCGGCAGCCATCTCAGACCCTTCGATACGCCCGACCTGCTCGACGAGAACGCCATCGAACGCGTCCACCACATGAAGGGGAGCAACCGTCATGACCGCAAGAGAACGAGGGGTCCCGTCCAAAGACAACGTCCATCGCGATCTGGCCGTCGCCCTGGTGCTCCTCTTCGTCGCCGCTCCGATACTCGATTTCATCGTCGGATCGGCGAAGATCGACAGCTATCTGATCGCCGGTTTCCTGCTCTTTGCCCTCTACCAGATCACCCGTCGGCCCGCCGACGTGGTCATCGGCCTGGTGCTCGGGATTCCGGCTGTTGCGGGCGGGATCGTCGACGCCGCCACCCCAGACACGCCGACGATGAATGCGGTCCCGACCATACTCGGCGCCCTGTTTCTCGGGTTTCTGATCTGGAGAATCCTGAAGGACGTCCTCGCCGGAACCAGAACGACATCCGAGCAGATCGCCGGCGCGGTCAGCGCCTACCTCCTGATCGGGCTGATGTTCTCGAGCATCTACGGCTTCATCTCTCTGATGGATCCCGGCGCCTTCGCCTACAGCGATCCGCTGGCGGCATCTCTGACGGCCGAACAGCAAGGCCGGAGCTTCGGCGTCTTCACCTATTTCAGCTTTGTCACCATGTCGACACTGGGATACGGCGACATCGCGCCGGTCTCGGAAATGGCCCGCACCGTCGCCTGGATTCAGGCCGTCCTCGGACAGCTCTATCTCGCGATCACCGTCGCCGCCCTGGTGGGGATCCACATCGCCCGGTCTCGGGAGTGAGGGCGTGCGGCCGTGGGGGCTGGGACGCGGGGCCCCCGGCCGCGGCTTCCCCGAGCGCTGTCCCGGACGCGGTCACGGTTGCTGAGTTCCGTCAGCTCCAGCTCTATTGGAGTCCCTGACGTCCCCTCCCATCGCAATCCGACGGCCGTTACCCGCCGAGCTGTTCCGGCTTGACCACTGAACCGAACTCGGCCTTCATGGCGAGCAGGCCCTCGCGCTGCTCGGCATAGACCTCGAAGAGCTTGGCCGGCAGGTTCTCCTCCTTGCCGTAGGCCTCTTCCTGAAGCTCGATCCGGGCGAGGATCTTGTCGATGTGAAGCGAGAACTGCATGTCGTAGAGCTCGCGCGGGTAGTCCTTGTCGATGATCTTGCGGAACAGGGTCTTGAGGTCGTCGTACTTCGGGAGAAAACCGATGGGCGTTTCGATGGCATCCACCTCACCGTGGCTCCGTCGCTCGAGCCAGCCGAGCCAGACCTTGACATCCCGCTTCTCGCCGAGCAGCCCCGGGCGCTCTCCTCCTCGCGCCTGGTGGGTGAGGAAGTAGTTCAATCCGGCGAGAATCGGCCGATCGGTGAGCTCCGGTGAGTTGAAGAACTTGAACTGGGCGGTCATGTAGTCGGCGAGGGCGCCCGGAATGAACGGGGCGTTGGCCCAGGGTTGCCGGCGAACCCCGGTCACGCCGAGTTCGGTCGCGGTGGCGGCGGAGACGATGGAGGCGCCGATGACCACACCATGATCCGCATTCTTGGCGACCCAAATCGGTGGCATGGTGTCTGAATCACGACCGCTGTAGGTGATGACTTTGACGTGAGCCCCCTGAGGCGATTCAGCCGCCGCGATATCGTAGTTCCCGATGGCTTCGTTGCGCACCGTAATCCGGGCGTTCCCGTGGGAGATCGGAATTCTCTTGCCATCGGCGTCGGCGATCCCTTCCCACCAGTCACCCTGGAAGTTGCGTCCTTTCGCCGGCGGCTCCTCGCCGCTGCCTTCCCAGTGCGGTTTGCGATCCTCATCCACCAGCACGTTGGTCCAGATCACTTCCTCCCCACGCTCGCGCAGCACTTTCATGAGGTAGGGATCACCATCCCGGTTGACATCATTGACGATGCCGAAGATTCCCTTTTCCGGGTTGATGGCTCGCAACGAACCATCGTCCGCCAACCACATCTGGGCGAGATCGTCTCCCACGAACCGGTCGCCGGCCATGGCGGTGGTGGTCTTGCCGCATCCGCTCGGTGCGGCACCGCAGAAATAGGTCGCCCTCCCCCCGGGTCCGTTGAACCCGGTGATGAACATGTGCTCTGAAAGCTGTTGGCCCGACCTGAAGTAGGTCGCCAGATCAACCGCGAACCGATGATTGCCCTTCTTCATCAGCAACGTATTGCCCGCATAGGTGCAGAACATCGAGTAGGTCGTCAGCCATGAACGATCCATGAAGACCCTGGCGTAGGGGAGATCCTCGACTCGCCACGGACCTTCGGAGTGGAGGTTGGTGAAAAAGAAACCGGTCTCCTCGACCTGCTGGTCAAAGGTGTTGTACGAGTTTCGGTAGAGCATGTCCGCGCTGTGCATGACATAGCCGGAGCTGGTGATCTCGATCGCCGGAATGGTGGCCGGAGCGCCCGCCGGCCCGCGATTGAAGAAGCCGACGAGCATGACCTTGCCTGCCATGACGCCGACCATCTTGTCCTTGATGTAGGCGTGGGCGTCGTCGCGCAATATCTTCTTGGCGAGCACGCTGAGCTTCTCATCCGGGTTGACGATGTAGAAGGTCCGGTCGACGATGCGCGCCTGTTCCTGGGCGAGATCGAAGTGAATGGTGTGATCGGGCATGGCCAGCGCGCGCTCTTCACCCTTGGCGATGCTCAGCGCGCGGAGGGTCTCCAGATCGGCCTCGCTCCCACTGTTGATCATCACCCGATCCGGACGGCACACCGCGATCGAGTTGGCAATCTTGAGAAGCGCCTTCGTGGTGGTGATCTTCTCGAGCTTGGCGATCTCGGTCCGGCCCATCTTCGCCCGGAAAAGCTCCCAGGCTTCGTCGATCGTCTCAATGCCACCGATGTTTTCGAGGATTTCCGTGCCCTTGCCGAGTTCGAGCATTGATCAGCCTCCATTCACGCGGGTTGTCACTGGGAGTCACCCCAGGTGATCGTTGTGGGGAAATTATAGCCGGTCCCGCCCGGCCTGCCCAGAGCTGAGAAATTCCCACCGACGGGGATTCTTCTGTATGATTGCAGCCGCGCCGATCGCGTAACTTGGAGGTGCCATCGTGCACGCTCGTTTCCTGGCTTCCAGGCTGATCGTTCTGCTCTTTGCGTTTCTCATCTTTGTAGGCTGCGGCAGAAAACCCGTGGTGGGCATCCTCCTCCCGATGACCGGGGAGGCCGCCAGCTATGGTGAATCGATGAAAGAAGCCATCGACCTGGCCGTCGCCCAGGCCAAGGCGGACGGGACCTTCCCGGCCAATCTCACCCTGGTGTGGGCCGACTCTGCGACCGACCCTCAAACCGGCCGGACCGAGGTCCGACGACTTGCCGACCAAGGAGCGAAGCTCATCGTGGCCGGCACGACCAGCGGAACCGCCAAGGCGTTTCTCCCGGATCTCGAGGACAGCGATGTCATCGCCCTAAGTCCGTCGGCGTCGGCGCCGAACCTGACAAAGGACTCGAGGCGGTTCTTCCGCCTGTTTGCTTCCGATGAGCTCGAAGGCCAGCGCGCTGGCAGGTTCCTCGTCGAGGATCAGAACAAGAGCACCGTCTTGATCTTCTCGCAGGACTCCGAGCAGGCGCGCGGCATCGAGCCGTTCTTCCGTCAGGTCTACGAAGGCGCCATGGGGGGGACCGTCGTCGGACGTGTTCTCATCAGCGACGACAACTGGCAAGAAAAGTGCTCGGATCTCATCGCCGCCCGTCAGCCGCAATCGGTCTACATCATCGCCTATGCCAACAAGACCCTCGAAGTCCTCCGCCACCTCAAGTCCAAGGGTTACACGGGCACCATCTGCGCGACCTCCGCGTTCTACTCGGGTGAAGTGCTCGAGCAGGAGCCCGATTTGGTGGACGGGGTTTTCTTCCCGCAACCGGCGTTCGAGATCCAGTCCGATCTCGAGGTGAGTCGCGTCTTTGTCGATGCCTTTCGCGCCAAGTACGGTCACGACCCGGATATCTACGCGGCCCACGCCTACGATGCGATGCGGGTCGCCATGGAGATCCCGCAACTCGTTCGTTCCTGGGATGCCAACGAGATCCGCAGGGCCCTCCAGTTCGAGATCAAAGAGTTTCCCGGCGTCACCGGTCCGATCCAGTTCGACGACTACGGCGATGTTCGCCACAACCCGGTGATGTTCATCGTCAAGGACGGCGTCGTCCTGAACTACACCAGCTACCTCGAGATCGAAAAGGAAAAGATCCGCGAGAAGATCAGGAAGCTGCTCGACGGGCAGGGCGGCTGACGTCACAAATGATGAATTGAGAATTATGAATTATGAATTTCATCGCACCGGACCCGCCCCAGAGACATTGGGCATGTGCGATGTCATTCATAATTCATAATTCATAATTGGGCTGATTCGCATTGCGAATCAGACTCGACTCCATCGGCTGCCGGCTCAATATCGGTGAAATCGAAGCCATGGCCCGCCGTTTTGCAGCCGGCGGACATCGGATCGTCGGCCAGGGCGACGAAGCTGATCTCTGCGTCTTCAATACCTGCACGGTCACGGCTGCCGCATCGAGCAAGTCGCGCCAGTTCATCCGCCAACTCAGGCGACGCAGCCCAAAGACCAAGGTCGTGGTCACGGGTTGTCTGGCCGAACTCGAGCCCGCGGGTCTCCGAGCGCTCGACGTCGACATGGTCGTCGGGAATGCCGACAAGGACCATCTTCCCGAGATTCTCGAAAAGCGCGGAGTTCTGGAGTCGAAACCGGACGACGCCGTATCCTCCGGACCCGGCGATTCCCTTTTCTCCGGGCGGACCCGGGCGTTTCTCAAGGTCCAGGACGGTTGCGACAACAAGTGCGCCTTCTGTGTCGTGACCATCGCTCGCGGCCGCGGCCGCAGCCTGGGGGCCGACGACATCGTCTCCGAGGTTCGGAGCCTGGAATCTCTGGGATACCGGGAAGTCGTCCTCAGTGGGGTCCACCTCGGATCCTACGGTCACGACCTCGGACAATCGCGCGGTCTCGAGGCCCTCGTCCGGCGGATTCTCGGCGAGACCGACATTCAACGACTCCGGCTGTCTTCCCTCGAACCCTGGGACCTCGATTCCCGGTTCTTCGAGATCTTCGGCAACCGTCGCCTCCTCCCCCACCTCCACCTCCCGCTGCAGAGCGGCTGCGACGCCACCTTGGCGCGCATGGCGCGCAGGACCACCATGCGCGAGTTTGCCGATCTGGTCGGTTCCGCCCGAACCACCGTCCCCGATATCTCGATCTCGACCGACATCATGGTCGGCTTCCCGGGCGAAACCGACGCCGAGTTCGAGGCGTCCATCGCGGCGGTCGAGGACATCGCTTTTTCTCGGCTCCACGTCTTCCGCTTCTCCCGCCGCAATGGAACTCGGGCGGCGGGACTCCCGAACCAGATTCCGGGATCGGTCGCCCAGGAGCGGAGCCGGCGGCTGCACGCCGTCGGGCAGCACCTCATGTCCGCCTTCCACGAGCGTTTTCTCGGCCGTCGTCTGCGGGTTCTCTGGGAGGATGCGGAGGCGCACGGAGACGACCTTCGCTGGAGCGGTTTGACCGACAACTATATCCGTGTGCTCGCAGAAACCGATGCCGGCACGGATCTCACCAACACGGTCACCGAGGTCGATCTCGAGGCGTGTGTTCCGGGCGCGGTGCTCGGGTCGGTCCCCGGAGTCTCGCGGCCGCCTTTCGCGGAGAAACCGCAGCGCGAGTCCGGGAGGTTGCCGGTGCTTGGGGGATCGTGAGTCGTGAATCGTAAGTCGCGAGCGAAGAGAGACTTCAGTAGTCGCGGCGAACGAGGTCGGTTTCAGAGAAACGACTCACGGTTTACGGCTCACGTCGGCCGCGGGCTCAGCGCTCGTTCGGCACCCTCATCACGATCTCGCGAACCAGCTCCCAGGCACTGCGGGTCTTTCTCTCCTCGACGGTGAGCTCGCTGTCGTTTCTTGCCAGCAGCGTGTTGCGCGGCCCTTCACCGGCGGTCCAGGCGGCGAGCAGCGCACCCTCGACGATCTTCAGATACGCACCCATGGACATGTTGACGCTGCGCAGACGTTCAAACGCTTCGCGGGTAACGGGATCGAGGGTGTCGAGATCGATGGCCATTGCGTGGTCCTCCAAACGGCTGTCGATGGGAAAACGAAAACGCGGCTGCGGGTATTTCCCGCACCTCCCGCGTCCGTGCCCGAGTCCGAGACCGCGTCCGCGTCCGCGTCCGTCTCCGGCATGACCCTCTCCCTCTCCTTTGCCCGCTCCCGAAACGCAGCGGCAGGGACAGCGGCGGGGACAGCGGCAGGGGGCGCACCAGCGTCCGTTGCAGCGGCCGGCGCAGGCCGAGCTACACTCTCCCTCCGGAGGTGCCCGTGGATCGAATCGCGAATTTTCTCTTCGAGGTCGGCATGCTCAAACGGACGCCGCGGTCGGGCTGGCAGTTCCTGGCCGGGGCCGACGGCGAGAGCGTGGCCGACCACTCGTTCCGAGTCGCCATGATCGCCTTTGTGCTGTCGCGTCTCGAAGACGACGCGCTTGATGCCGACCGTGTGCTCCGCCTCGCCCTGCTCCACGACCTTCCCGAGGCCCGCACCGGCGACCTCAACTATATGAACCAGAAGTACGTCCGGGTCGACGAGGCGCGCGCCGCCGCGGACATGGTCGACGGCCTGCCGTTTGCCGACGAACTCGCGGCCCTGCTGGAGGAGTACCGACGGGAAGAAACCCTGGAGTCCGTGGTGGCCCACGACGCCGACCAGCTCGAGCTGCTGCTCCAACTGGTCGAGCAGCGCGACGCCGGGGTTCCGTCGACAGAGGGCTGGGTGCCCTTTGTTCTCAAACGGCTGCGCACCGAAGGCGGCCGGAAGCTGGCCCAGTCGATCCTCGAAGGCGACAGCTCGCGGTGGTGGTTCGACCGCGACTCGAGCTGGTGGATCCGGGGCGGCAAGGGCTGATGCCGCCGGAAAACCGGTTGCCTCGGGATCGGAGCAGAACCGCCGTCCGGAGTGGACAGAATTCTCAGCTGCGGGATAATGCCTGAGTGAAGATGACCCCCATGCTTCGACAGTACCTGGATCTCAAGCAGCAGGCCGGCGCCGCTCTGCTGTTCTATCGGATGGGCGACTTCTACGAGCTGTTCTTCGAGGACGCCCAGGTCGCGGCGCCGGTCCTCGGGATCGCGCTGACCAAGAGACGGCACAACGACACCGTCGAGGCACCCATGTGCGGGGTGCCCCACCACGCCTTCGGGAGTTACATCGGCAAGCTCCTCGACGCCGGCTTCCGGGTCGCGGTTGCCGAACAGGTCGAAGACCCGGCCACCGCCAAGGGCCTGGTTCGACGGGAGATCATCCGCACCCACACGCCCGGCACGGTTTCCGAAACCGACCTCCTGGAGGGCTCCGAGCGCTGCTACCTCGCCGCGTACGGCGGCGATGGCGAAAGCCTGGCCCTGGCATGGATCGAGGTTTCCACCGGGAGTTTCGAGGGCCTTCGCTGCGACAACCCTCGGGTGCTGACCGAGCACCTCGCGCAAATCCGGCCGCGGGAACTCCTCGTGGCCGAGGGATGGGACGACTGGAAGAACCTCTGGCCCGCCGATCTTCCGCTGCCGACGCTGTCGCCGATGGAGCCGGAGCTCTTCTCCCCGTCAGCCGGGGAGCAGCGCCTCAGACGGGTGCTCGGGGTCTCCTCGTTGCGCGGTTTCGGACTCGAGTCCGGCGAAAAGCTCGTCGGGATGGCCGGCGCTCTCCTCGGATATGTCGAGTCGACCCAGAAGGGGGCGCTCCATCACCTGCGGCGGTTCGTCCGCCGATCAACCGGCGACGCCCTTGTCATCGACCGCGCCAGTCTCAGGAATCTCGAGATCGAGCAGGGCGCGGATGGTTCCCGAGCAACCTCGCTGGTGTCGGTCCTCGACCACTCGGCCACCCGGATGGGGTCTCGACTGCTGCGCGACTGGATCACGGTGCCGAGCATCGACATCGAGGAGATCGGCGAACGCCAACGCGCCGTGGCCGAACTCGTGGAGGATGCCGATCTCCTGACCGCCATGGCTTCGAGTCTTGACGGGATCCCAGATCTGGAACGGCTCGCCGGGCGGGTCGGCATGGCCCTCGCCACGCCGCGCGAGCTCGCCGCCCTGCGGGCCGCCCTCGACATGCTCCCGGCGGTGGCCGCCGCCGCCGGGCAGGCGACGTCACCCCGCATGCGCCGGCTCGCCACCGGCCTCGACCCCCTCACCGACCTCCGGAAGCTCCTCCACACCCGGCTCGCCGCGGAACCGCCGCACGTTGTCGGACCCGGGGTGATCGCTACCGGTTGGGACGCCGAGCTCGATGAACAACGGCAGCTCGCTCGCGGCGGCAAAGAGCTGCTCGCCGGCATCGAGGCGAGCGAACGGAGCCGTTCCGGAATCTCGACTCTCAAGATCAAGTACAACCGGGTTTTCGGTTATTTTCTGGAAGTCTCCAAGTCGCAGCTCAGCCGCGTGCCCGCCGACTATGAACGACGGCAGACCCTGACCAACGCCGAGCGCTTCGTCACCCCCGAGCTCAAGGAGCTGGAGTCGAAAATCCTTTCCGCCGAAGAGACCTCCCTCGCCCGCGAACGGGAGCTTTTCAGCGAACTGCTCGACACCCTTTCGGACCACGCCAGACGGATCGCCGAAACCGCCGGGATCATCGCCCAACTCGATGTCCTCACGGCATTCGCCGACCGCGCCCGACGCTGGAACTACTGCCGGCCCGTGATCGAGGAAGAAACCGGGATCTTCATCAGCGAAGGGCGTCACCCGGTCCTCGAACAGGCCCAGCGCGACCCGCCGTTCATCCCCAACGACACCGACCTCGCCCCGGAGCGGAGTCGGATCGTTCTGCTGACAGGGCCCAACATGGGTGGCAAGTCGACCTATCTCCGGCAGACGGCGCTCATCACCCTGATGGCCCATTGCGGGTCTTTCGTGCCCGCCGCCGAGGCTCGGATCGGTCTCACCGACCGGATCTTCACCCGGGTCGGGGCTTCCGATGCGCTTGCCCGCGGCGAGTCGACGTTCATGGTCGAAATGATCGAAACCGCCAACATCCTCAACCACGCCACCCCCCGGTCGCTGGTGATTCTCGACGAGGTCGGCCGCGGCACCGCAACCTACGACGGGCTGTCGCTGGCGTGGGCCATCGTCGAGCATCTCCACGACCGCGCCGAGCACGCAGCGCTCGTTCTCTTTGCGACCCACTACCACGAGCTGACCGAGCTGAGCCGTCTGCTGCCGATCCTCGTCAACCGCTCCATGGCGGTCAAGGAATGGCGCGGTTCGATCCTCTTCCTCCACCGGGTCACCGATGGACCCGCCGACCGGTCGTACGGAATCCATGTCGCCGAACTCGCCGGCGTCCCCGAAGCGGTCTGCCGCCGAGCCGAGCAGATCCTGAGCAACCTCGAGCGCCACGAGATCAACGTGACCGGCGACCCGGTGATCTCCACCCCCGCCGACGGCAGCGCCGAACGCACCCATCAACTCGAGCTCTTCCGGCCGCCCTCCGATGAAATCATCCGCGAGCTTCGCAGCATCGACATCGATTCCCTGACCCCCATCGGGGCCCTCAACGCCCTCGCCGAGCTCAAGAGAAAGACCGAGAGCGATGATTGAGTGCATGCCCCTGATCGTGGGAGTGCCGGGGCCGGACCTGGGGCCGGATGAACTCCGCATTCTGGAAGACATCCAACCCGCCGGTGTGATCCTCTTCCAACGCAACATCGAGTCCGCCGGTCAGGTCCGCGAGCTCGTCTCCCAGCTCGTCGAACTCGATCCGCGACCGTTTGTCGCGGTCGATCTCGAAGGCGGCGTGGTCAACCGACTCCGACCCATCTGGGGTGAGCTCCCGAGCCCGGCGGCTGCCGCAGCGGCGGGTCGAAGGGCGGTGCACGCTCTGGGCGAAGCAGCCGGCGCCGCCTGCCGTTGTCTCGGCATCCACCTCGATCTCGCGCCGGTGGTCGACCTCGAACGGCCGCACGCGCTCCTGACCCAGCAGGGGCGTTGTTTCGCCGCCGATCCGGAGCGGGTCGCGGTCCTCGCGAGGGTCTTCAACCAGGGTCTCGCGACGTGGGGAATCCGCGGCTGTCTCAAGCACTTTCCCGGCCTCGGCGAAGTCGCACTCGACACCCACGAGGAACTGCCGGTGCTCGATGGCCCCCAATCCAGCTTCAGACAGCACCTCGAGGCGTTTTCCATGCTCTCCGCCGAGATCCCCCTGGTCATGGTCGGTCACGTCATCGCACCCGGCCTCGGTGACACCACCCGCCCGGCTTCCCTGTCGCCGGCGCTCATCCGGCTGGCGGCTCAGCTTCCGGGCTCGCCCGTCATTCTCTCTGATGACATCGAGATGGGCGCCCTCGTGAGCTGCGGCGACCTCCCCGAGCTGGTCGAAGACGCCCTCGCCGCGCGAAGCCACGGGGTTCTCGTCTGCAAGGCGTTCGACCGGCTGCCGGAGATCGCCGCCCACCTCGCCGAGCGCATGGCCACCGATTCGTCGCTCAGCACCCGATTGCTCGAGATGGCCGCCTGCATGAGCACCCTGAGGCGCGAGCTCTGCCGCGGCGCCGCCGCCATCCCGGCACCCGACGACACCACCGTCGAGCAGCTCTGGGACCGGGCGCGGGCGGAAGCGGCGCAATGATCCGATGAACACAGTGCGGCGAGCTTCGATATTGCTGTCCGGGGGGCTCGATTCGGCGACGGTGCTGGCCATCGCCAGGGCCGATGGGTTCGAATGCCACTGTCTGACCGTGGACTACGGCCAGCGGCACCGGGTGGAACTCGCCGCCGCCGCGCGCGTCGCCGCCGCCGTCGGGGCTGCGTCCCACCGGGTTCTCAGTCTCGACCTCCGCGCCATCGGCGGTTCGGCTCTCACCGACGAAATCGATGTTCCGCACGGTGGCGACCCCGGCGTTGGCGGCGTTCCGGTCACCTACGTCCCGGCGCGGAACACCGTGCTGCTCGCGCTGCTCCTCGGCCACGCCGAGGTCACGGGCGCCGTCGATCTCTTTATCGGCGCCAACGCCGTGGACTACTCCGGTTACCCCGATTGCCGACCGGCGTTCCTGGACGCCTTTGCACAACTCGCCAATCTCGGCACCGTCGCCGGGGCCGAGCACGGGGCACGCTTTCAGGTTCACGCACCGCTGATCGAGCTGACCAAGGCCGAGATCATCCTTCGCGGCGTCGAGCTCGGGCTGGACTACGGGCTCACCCACTCCTGCTACGACCCCGATGCCGCCGGTCGCGCATGCGGTGACTGTGATTCGTGCACCTTGAGGAAGCGCGGGTTCGAGGAGGCCGGGGTGCCCGATCCGACGAGGTATGGGTGAGGGAGTTAGGAGTTAGGAGTTAGGAGTTAGGCGGAGAGTGTGTCTCACCCCTGACCAGCGGGAAGACGAGCACAGACCCGCGACCGAAGGGAGCGCTGACTTTCGAACCCCTCACAGCGAGCAGAGCGAGCGCTGACCTTCTCACCTGATCGCGGCCGAGTCAGCTGAACAGCCCGTACGCGATCCGCCCCGCCACCGACACGATCATCGCCACGACGACCGTTATTCCTGAGATCATGGCCGCTCCCCGCCAGCCCAACTGCTTGGCCAGCACCGCGATGGTGGCAATGCAGGGCACATAGAAGACGACGAAGAGGGTGAAGGTCAAGAGCTGCTGGGTCGTCATCACCGTATTGACCTCGGTCGTCCCGAGCGCCTGAACGAGCATGACCAGCGTCAACTCCTTGCGCAGGACCCCGAAGACCAGGGTCATCCCCACGGCCACCGGCAGACCGAGCAGCCACACAGTAATGGGAGACAGCAACGCGTTGATCGAGTCGGCGGCGTGGGCCCATTCGAGGACACCGAGAACGATCGACGATGCGATGAGCAGCGGCCACGCGATGACGATGAACTCCTTCAGCGCGAGCCAGGTCTTCGCCGACAGAGTTTTGAGATCCGGCAGGCTGAGTTCGGGGATTTCGAGCACCAGGCCCGGGGACGCCCCCTTCATCCATTTCGCCATCACCGTGCCGAGGACGACGACGACGAAGATATTCAGAAGGTAGATCGCCAGCGCCCAGAGCGGGCCCATGAAGGCCGCCACCAACCCGAAGATCACCACCGTCCGAGCCGAGCACGGGATGAACGAGGTCAGGGCCGCGGTGATGCGCCGGTCCTTCTCCGACTCGAGGATCCTGGTCGACATGATGGCCGGCACCGAGCAGCCATAACCGAGAATCAGCGGCAGCACGGACTTGCCGTGCAGTCCGATCCGGTGCATGAAGCTGTCCAGGATGTAGGCGAGCCGCGGAAGATAGCCGGTGTCCTCGAGGATGGCGAGACCGATCAGAAACGGAATCAGATACGGCAGCACGATGGCCACGCCGCCGCCGAGGCCCATGACCAGGCCGTCGGCAACCGTGGCCGCGAGGCTTCCCGGAACGAACTGATCGGCCACCGATCCCTGCAACCAATTGAATGCCTCGCCCAGGGGCGCTTCGACGCGCCGACCGACACCAAAGACGGCCCAGAAGAACCCGGCGAGGATCGCGACCATGAGCGGACCGCCGGTCCACTGGTTCAGGAGCAGCAGGTCGACCCGGTCGCGCCATCCCACATCCGGGCGCTGATGGGTCACCACCCGCTCCTCCACCGCATGGGCCAGGGCGTGGCGGCTGCCCGACACGACCTGGTCGGCGCTCCAACCGTGCGTCGATTCGAGGAGGCTGCCGACCTCGGCCACCCCGGCTTCCAGATCAGGGGCGAGGCGATACGCGCGCAGGGACAGGTGCGGGTCGGACTCGAGGAGCTTGGTCGCCACCAACCTGGCGGGGACCCCGGGAACCGAATCACGACTGTCGATGAGCGTCACCACTCTGCCGATCGCGTCCTCGACCTCCCTGTCGTAGGTGGGCGATACTGCGGGCACGGCAAAAACCGCGTGCCGGAGACCCTCGCGGAACAGCTGCTTCAAGCCCATCCCCAGCCGGGAAGTGGTTGTCACCACCGGTACGCCGAGTTGTCTCGACAGTTCCTGGTGGTCGATCTCGCTGCCCCGCCGTCGAGCCTCGTCCATCATATTGAGGGCGACGATCATGGGCCGGTTGAACTCGAGCAACTGGAAGGTAAGCTCGAGTGAGCGCCCGAGACGGCTCGCATCGACGACGTTGATGATGAGGTCGTACTTCTCATCGAGAAGATAGCGTTCCGCGGGACCGGCGACGGCGTCGGACGAGGTCAGCGAGTAGATGCCGGGAAGATCGACGACTTCCACCTCGCGGCCGGCAATCAGCGCTTTGGTCGTGGTGAACGAAATCGAAGACTTGGGAAAATTCGCCGTCGCCGAGCGGTAGCCGGCGATGGAGTTGAAGATCGAACTCTTGCCGGAGTTGGGCTGACCCGCGAGGACAAAACGCATCACTTTCCGGCCCCGACCGCCTCCATCGTTCCGGACAGCTGTCTGACGACACCGTCCATGTCGACCTGGATCTTGCTGGCGACGCCGCGGCCGAGCGCGACGCGGGTGCCGTGGATTTCAACCAGGACCGGGCCCCTGAAGGGTGCGCGCTGGACGACGGTCAGCCAATCTCCGATGTGGATGCCGAGAGTATTGAGGTAGGAACGGATCTTCTGGCCCCCGTCGATCATGATCACCCGGGCTTCGCGATGGATCCCCACGGCGTCGAGCGTCATCATCGAGTGGCGGCCCCCTCCCCCCAGCCCCGGCATCATACCTCAGGACCGGACGATTTGTTTCGCCGGGAAAGCAATCCGCATGGGTCCTATTTTTCATATACTTAGCTGCTCTCCGCAAAAATGAATGGTGATTCAATGTTGTTGCAGAAACAAGGACTCAACTGAGAATCGAAATCAGCTCCCGAAATCGACCCGGTGTTGGATGCTGGATCTTGGATTTTGGATCAACCGATCTTGGAAACGATGCCTTCCGAGCATCGGGAACCCTTCGACCTTTGTTGAACCGTGTGCCAGGCGAATACGCTCACCGTTCATCCGGTATCCAGCATCGGGCACGGGCACGGAAACGGACTCGGACTCGGACTCGGACGCGGACGCGGACGCGGACGCGGACGCGGGTTAGAATGGCACTCCCGTAGGAGGTAGCCATGACCGAACGACTCACCGTCGAGTTGACCGAGCTCCCCGAGCCCGGTTCCTTCGAGCCCGGAATCCGCCGCGCGCCCGACCGCGGCTGCACCCTCGGCCGCCGCGAAACCAAGATCGCCCTCGCCAATGCCCTGCGCTACATTCCCTCGGAACACCACGCCGTCGTCGCTCCCGAGTTCCTCGAGGAGCTCCGGACCCGCGGCCGGATCTACGGTTACCGCTACCGCCCGCACGGTCGTCTCACCGGCCGGCCCATCGACAGCTACACCGGGATGATCACCGAGGCCAGAGCGATGCAGGTGATGATCGACAACAACCTCGATTTCGACGTCGCGCTCTACCCCTACGAGCTCGTCACCTACGGCGAGTCCGGCCAGGTCTGCCAGAACTGGATGCAGTACCTGCTCATCAAGCGCTATCTCGAGATCATGGACGACACCCAAACCCTGGTCGTCAGCTCGGGCCACCCTCTCGGGCTCTTCCCGTCACGTCCCGAGGCGCCCCGCGCCATCATCACCAACGGACTCATGGTCGGGATGTTCGACACCCCGGAGGACTTCCACCGCCTCGCCGCGCTCGGCTGCGTCAACTACGGTCAGATGACCGCCGGCGGCTGGATGTACATCGGCCCCCAGGGCATCGTTCACGGCACCTACATCACCCTGCTCAACGCCGGCCGGCTCTATCTCGGGGTTCCCGAAGACGGCAACCTCGCCGGCCACACCTTCATCACATCGGGGCTCGGGGGAATGTCGGGGGCCCAGCCCAAGGCGCTCGAGATCTCCGGCGGCGCGGGGATCGTCGCCGAGGTCGATGCCTCCCGCATCGAAACGCGGCACTCCCAGGGTTGGGTCGGCAAGGTCACCGACGACCTCGCCACCGCGGTCGGCTGGATGCTCGACGCCGCCTCGGCAGGCTCGCCTCTGTCCATCGCCTTCCACGGCAACATCGTCGACCTGCTCGAGTACATCGACAGCAAACACATCGCCGTCGATCTCATCTCCGACCAGACTTCGTGCCACGTCCCCTACGACGGCGGCTACTGCCCCGCCGGGGTCAGCTTCGACACCATGCGCGCCCTCCTCGCCGGCGACCGCGAAGGCTTCAAGGCCATGGTGAATGAGAGCCTCGCCCGCCACTACCGGGTCCTCAGACGCCTGACCGAAAAGGGCGCCCGTTTCTGGGACTACGGCAACGCCTTTCTTCGCGCCGTCTACGACGCGGGGGTCCCGGAGATCACCCGGAACGGGGTCGATCCCTCCGAGGGGTTCATCTGGCCGTCCTACGTCGAGGACATCATGGGCCCCATGTGTTTCGACTACGGCTACGGCCCCTTCCGCTGGGTCTGCCTGTCGGGCAGGGCCGAAGATCTCCGCGCCACCGATGCCGCCGCCATGGCCTGCATCGACCCGACCCGGCGCGGCCAGGACCGCGACAACTGGCAGTGGATCCACGATGCCGGGATGAATGCCCTGGTGGTCGGCACCCAGGCGCGGATCCTCTACGCCGACGCCGAGGGCCGGACCGAGATCGCCCGCCGCTTCAACACGATGGTCCGGGACGGCGAGATCGGACCCGTGATGATGGGCCGCGACCACCACGACACCGGCGGAACCGACTCGCCGTACCGGGAAACCGCAAACATCTACGACGGTTCCTCCACCGTCGCCGACATGTCGCACCAGTGCTGGGCCGGCAACGCCGCCCGCGGCATGACGATGGCGGTGCTGTCCAACGGCGGAGGCGTCGGCACCGGCAAGGCCGTCAACGGCGGATTCGGTCTCGTGCTTGACGGCTCCGACCGGGTCGATCGAATCCTCGACTCGGCCCTCGAGTGGGACGCCATGGGCGGCGTCGCGCGCCGGGCCTGGGCGCGAAACGCCAATGCGATCAAGACTGTCGATGTCTGGAATGCGGCGAACAACGCGCGCGGTCATGTCACGGTCCCGAGAGTCGCCGACGAGGCGTTCCTGGAGAGCCTGCTCGACTGAACCTGGTCATCTTTCTTTCTTCGGCATTGGAATCACCACGATCGCAGCAGCGACATCGATTCACCCGTGATTCCAATGTTGAAGAAAGAAGAGCGTTGATGGCATAAACTTACACTATGGACACGCTGTTCCAACATCTGCCGCCGGAGCTGGCGGGTTTTGCCGTGACCCTGGGGCTCTCGCTCCTGATCGGGTTCGAGCGCGAGGAGCAGCGGCCCGACGACCCGGCGGGCTTCTTCGGCGGCATCCGCACCTTCCCCATGATCGGACTCCTCGGCTTCTTGCTGGTCAGGGTCTTCGACACGCCGATTCCGTTTGCCGTCGGGCTGCTGGTCCTCGGACTCCTGCTCGCGGTCACGCACTGGGGCAGCGTCCAGGCCAATGACCTCGGCCTGACCACCGAGTTCGCCGCCCTGCTGACGTTCTCGCTCGGCGCCGCCGCGTCGCACGAAATGTACTGGCTCGCACTCAGCGTCGGGATCGTTGCCGTCATCCTGCTGCACGAAAAACAGGGCCTCGAAGGGCTCGCCCTGAGGGTCCCTCCGAAGGAGCTGCGGACCCTGTTGCGGTTTCTGGTCCTCACCGCGGTCATCCTGCCCGCGGTGCCGAATCAATCCTTCACCACCTTCGAGATCAATCCGTTCACGATCTGGTTGGTGGTGGTGGCGGTCTCCGGGGTGTCCTACGCGAGCTACCTGCTGCAACTCAGGCTCGGCGACCGGGCCCTGCTCCTGTCCGGCATCCTCGGCGGCGCCTACTCCTCGACCGTGACGACGGTGGTCCTCGCCCGCCAATCCAACGGCGGCTGCCACCCCGCCCTCTCCTACTCCGGCGCCATCGTCGCCGCCACCGGGGTGATGTACATCAGGCTCTGGGTCCTGGTCTCGCTCTTCGCACCGGCGTTGGGGAGACAGTTGGCGATTCTCTTCTGCGGGCTGAGCGCGACCGCGTTGATCCTCGGTTTCATTCTGACCCGGATCGGACGCAGCGGCCGCGGCAACGGAGACACCCAGTCGGCTCCTTCCAACCCCCTCGAGATCCGCTCGGCCGTCACCTTCGCCGGGATCTTCCTGGCGGTCCTGGTGGGCACTCGTCTGGTCGCCGAACGCTTCGGCGGCACCGGGGTGCTGATCCTGGCCGCCGTCATGGGCGCCGCCGATGTCGACCCTTTCATCCTCGGCATCACCCAGCAGGTCGGGACGTCGCTGGCGCTCGAAACCGCGGCCCTCGCGGTGGTCCTCGCCGCCGCCACCAACAACCTCATGAAGGGGTTCTACGCCGTCATCTTCGGATCGGGAACCACCGGGAAAACCGCCCTCGCCGTACTCACCGGCCTCGGGGCGGTGAGTATCGCCGCATTTTTCGCCATCTGAGCCCCGGCTTTCCACCCGCGGCTTTCGCCCGAACATCGCCGGACGCCGGCGCATCAAAACCACTCCAAAAGAAGGATGTTGTTTAGAATCAGTGATTTTGCGGCTCGGCTCCAGGAACCGCCCCGTTGGCACCGCCGGCAATCTCGATTAAGATGAGCCTCAACCTGAGGCGGCCACCGGGCAGGGATTCACATTTTCCACTGTTTCGATCCAGTGATCATCCGGGTTGGGGGGGGAAACACCGATATCATGATGATTGGTTCCAACAGCTCCGGAGATCTGGTCTTCCTGACCTGGCTCCCTGACGAGGCGGATGACGACCTCGAAGCAAGCATGCATCGTGCCTACGAAGCGATCTCCCGACACCTCGAGGCCCACGGCGCGGTCGCGATTCAGGAACGGGTATTCTGCGACCTCGAAGCCGAGAACGACATTCTTCGCATCCGTGCCGATGTTATCGGCCGCACCGGTGCCGGCCGGGTCCCGCCGACCTTGATTCAGGGCGCACCGAGCCACGGCGGTCTCGTCGCGGGCATCCACGTCATCGCCGTCCGCCCCTCCGGCCGGGATCCGATCGCGACCATCACCTGGGACGAGCGGGCGTGCGGCGTCCGGGTTTCGGGAGCGGAAGCGGACTACCTCGGTCTGTCCGATGTCGGGCGGGCGCTCGGCGCGGGCGACCACGACACGCCGGCCGACGAGACGCGGGACACGCTGCTGCTGGCCGCTCGGCTGCTCGAGACCCAGAGCTGGTCCTTCAACGATGTCTGCCGAACCTGGTTCTACCTCGACGACATCCTCTCCTGGTACGACGAGTTCAACGCGTCCCGCAACGAGTTCTTCGCCGGCCTCGGTCTGCTCAACGGTTCGCGCCCGGGGACCATCCCGGCGAGCACCGGCATTTGCGGCCGAAATCCACGCGGACACCGATGCACTCTGGACCTCCTGGCCGTCAGACCCCGTCCGGAACGACCGCTGACCATCGAGATGCTCCACAACCCCCTGCAGAACGAGGCCCCCGACTACGGCTCGGCGTTCTCGCGCGGACTCACCGTGGCGACCGCGAGCTGCCGGACCTTCCTGGTCTCGGGCACCGCATCCATCGATGAGACCGGCGCGACCGTCCACACCGCCGATTTCGAGAGTCAGACCCGACGCACCCTCGACAACATCGAGTCGCTGCTCGCCTCTCGCGGCGCGGTGATGGAGAACATCTGCCAGGCCACCGCCTTCGTCAAGGAGCGCGGCAACATCGGGCGTCTGAGATCGATCCTGAAGGCCCGCGGCCTCGCCGACCTGCCGGTCATCTGCACCATCGACGACATCTGTCGCGAGGATCTCCTGGTCGAGATCGACGCGACCGCCGTGATCCCACTTCGTTCAGCGGACAATGGCTAGCCTCCGCTGCGCCCGCCGCCGCCGGACGCTCGCCGTCGCGGTGATCGCCGCCCTCATCGCCGGCCCCTGCATCGCCGTTGATCTCGTGCTGGTGCTCCGACCGGCCGATCCGGATGGGGGCGGGTCCCCGCAGTTTTCCCGCTGCGTCTCCGGCAGCCGGATCGTCCGCCTCGACGCAACCGGCGCTTCCCGGACGCTGACGCCCGACTTCGACGGCGCCTGCGACCCCGCCGTGTCCTTCGACGGCAGCCGGATCCTCTTCTCCGCGAGGAAAGCGCGCGAGGAGGCGTGGCAGATCTGGCGGATGAACTCCGACGGAACCGGCGCCGTTCGGCTTACCGCCGAGACCGGTGACGCGACGGCGCCGCTGTGGATCGGGTCCATCTTTCACCTCGACGACGACGCGCCGACAGCGCTGATCTCCTACCTCGCGACCACTCTCGAGAACCGCAGCGCGACCTCCATCCACACCGCCGAACTCGACGGCAACGACCCGGTGAGGATCTCGTTTTCGCCGGCCCCGGACCTTGATGCCGATGTCCTGCCCAACGGCCGGCTGGTCTATCCGTCGTGGGGGCCGACCGGGCTTTCCCTCATGGGGCTGAACATCGACGGAACCGATCTCATGACCTTCGCCGACCCGCATTCCGGCCCGACGTATCCGCACGCCGTCCGGGTCGGCGGCGACGGCCGCGTCTACTTCATCGACTCGGCCACCCCGGCACTGGCCGGCGGCGACCTGGCGTTCGTGACGCTGAGACGACCGCTACGCTCGTACTCGGTCCTTGCCGGCGCCGCCGACGGCGCGTTCCTCGATCCCCTGCCGTTGGCGGACGGCGGCCTCCTCGCCTCCTACCGGCGGTCCGGCTCGTCGACCTTCGATCTCGTTCAAGTGGATCCCGACGACGGCACGATCGGAGCAACCCTGTTCAGCGCCGAGGGCGACCACTGTCTCGACGCCCACGAACTCGTCCCCCGGCCTCGGGTCAAGGGTCGCTCCACGGTGGTGGACCTCGAGCGCGCCAGCGGTGTCTTTTTCTGCATCAGCTCGCACATCACCGACCGGCCCGGGCTCGAGCACCTCGCCGGCGGCGCGGCGCGGCGGCTGCGGGTGATCGCGGGGTCGACGGACGACGCGGGCGGCTCCGAACCCGAGGAAGCGATTCTCGGTGAAGCTGAAATCGCGGCCGACGGCTCCTTCCACATCGAGGTCCCCGCCCGGACGCCGCTTCGGTTCGAGCTCCTCGACGCCGACGGCGGCACCCTGGCCGAACAGCAGTCCTGGACCTGGGTCATGCCGCGCGAGTGGCGCGGCTGCATCGGTTGTCACGAGGATCGCGAGATGGTCGCCCCGAACACCCTTGGTCAAGCCATCGTCCGGCCCGCGATCCCAATCGGGCTCGCATCGCCCGGGAGCCGAGAAGGAGAGTGACCGTGCCTCGATCCATGCTCATGGTCATCGCCGTTGCCAGCGCCGCGTTCGTCGCCGCTGCCGCATTCGGCGCCGACCAGACCGCCGGCCCGATCTTCGTCGACATCACCGCCTCAGCCGGGATCGGCTTTGTCCACAGCATCGGCGACGACGAGCTCTCGAACATCGTCGAGTCGACCGGAGCGGGGTGCGCCTTTTTCGATTACGACGGCGACGGCGATCTCGACATCTACCTTGTCAACGGGTGCTATTTCAAGGGCGTCAGCTCGGTCAAGGGCCGCCATCTCCAAGGCAAGCTCGGCAACGCCCTCTACCGCAACGACGGCGACGGGACGTTCACCGACGTGACCGAGGCCGCGGGCGTCGGAGACAGGGGCTTCGGCATGGCCGTGGTTTCGGCCGACGTCGACAACGACGGCGACGCCGATCTCTTCATCACCAACTACGGCCGCGACACCCTCTACCGCAACGACGGCGACGGCACCTTCACCGATGTCACGGCAAGCGCGGGAGTCGGCAGCGAGCGGTGGAGCGTCGGCGCCACGTTCTTCGACGCCGACGGCGACGGACGCCTCGACATCTTTGTCGGCGGCTATCTCAAGTTCGACCCGGACTACCGTTTCTACTACGCCGCCGAGGCGTTTCCCGGCCCGCTCGCCTACCCGGGCGAGACCGACATCCTGTACCGCAACCGCGGCGACGGCAGCTTCGAAAACGTGACGAAGTCGGCCGGTCTCGCCGCCGCCGGCCGGGCCATGGGCGTGTCGTCGTGCGACATCGACGACGACGGCCACCAGGATCTCTTTGTCGCCAACGACGGGATGGAGAACTACCTCTACCGCAACACCGGCAAGGGAACCTTCAAGAACATCGCGCTCGAGACCGGCACCGCCTTCGGTCAGAACGGCGAAGCGACCTCGGCGATGGGGCCCGAGTTCGGCGATTTCGACAATGACGGTCTCATGGACCTTCTCGTCCCCGACATGGGGTACGGCTGCCTCTACCGCAACACCGCACGCGGCTTCTTCGAGGAGAAGAGCGCCGCCCTCGGCGTCGCCCGCGCCCTCGGCCAGTACACCAGTTGGTCCGGCAACTTCGCCGACTTCGACAACGACGGGTGGCTCGACATCTTCATCGCCAACGGTGATGCCCACCACCTCGAGGCCGAGGAGGACATCCTCCTGCACAACGACGGCGGTACGAAATTTGTCGATGTCTCGGCGACCAGCGGAAAGGACTTTCAGGCCAAGGGCGTCGGCCGCGGTTCGGCGGTCGCCGATATCGACAACGACGGCGATCTCGACCTGCTGGTCCTCAACCTCAACGGCCCGCCCCGGCTCTACCGCAACGACGGCGGCAACCGCCGTCACTGGCTGATGATCCGCTGCATCGGGTCGACCGCCAACCGCGACGCCATCGGCGCCCGCATCCGGCTCACCGTCGGCGAGCTCAGCCAGACCCGCGAGATCAGATCGAGCTCGGGCTATCTCTCCCAGTCGGACCCGCGCGCCCATTTCGGGCTCGGAGCCTCGACGACCGCGGACACCGTGGAGATCCGCTGGCCCGGCGGCCGGACCCAGACGCTGAAAAACGTCGCCGCGGACCAGGTGCTCACCGTCACCGAACCGGTGGACGCACCGGTCGAGAAAGCGGTCAAGTAACCCGTGCCCCGATCTCGGCTCGCCCTCGTCGTCGCCGTGGTCGCCGTCGCTGCCGGCGCCCTCGGCGCGGATCGCACCTACGTCGGCACGGCGGTCTGCCGCGAGTGCCACGGCGGCGGCCACCGCGACCAGTACGCCGCGTGGCTGCGCTCGCCGCACGCCCGCGCCTGGGCCGCTCTGGCCAGACCCGAGTCGCTCGAGATCGCCCGGTTGTCCGGTATTCATGAGAACCCGTTCGCGAACCCGGTCTGCCTCGGCTGCCACGCGACCGCCGCCGACACCGAGGAGTGGGAACGGGACGCGACCTTCGACCTCGCCGACGGCGTTCAGTGCGAGCTCTGCCACGGCCCCGGCAGCGAGTACTCCTCGGCGGAGGTCATGAGCGACCCCGACCGGGCCGCGGCCGCCGGTCTGCGGAGCCCGACCGCCGTGACCTGCCTCATCTGCCACAAGGAGAAGGGATCGCACACCGCGGTCATCGACGTTCGACCGTTCGACCCCGACGAAGCTCTGGGCCGCATCAGCCACACCGGCCGCGGCGGCGAGCTCGACCCGCCGCCACCGCTGCCCCGATCATCCGATCCGGACTTCGTCGGCGCCCGCGCCTGCGCAGCCTGCCACGAAGCCGGGAAGGGCAACTACATCTTCAGCGGTTGGCGGCTGACCGGGCACGCCGACGCCTGGGCGGTTCTCACCGGACCGCGGGGCCGTCGGATCGCCGCGAGCGAAGGCGTCGCCGGAGATCCGGCGCGGGACGAAGCCTGTCTGCGGTGCCACAGCACCGCTTCCGGGAGCTCGAGACTCGGCCCCGGATTCGACCCGACGCTCGGAGTCCAGTGCGAAAGCTGCCACGGACCCGGCGCCGGCCACGCCGCCGCCGGGATCGACGCCGCGCCCCCGGCGAGACCGAACCGGGAAACCTGCGAACGCTGCCACACACCCGGCATCCACGGCATGCCGCCGACCGCCGACTGGGACGACCGGCAATCCCTGATCGACCACAGTCTGCCCACCCTGGCCCAGGCTGTGGCGGCGGCGACGCCGTACAAGACCCCGTTCAATCTGGTGGTCAGTCCCGACGGCGAACGGCTCTTCGTCGCGTGCGAGGCGTCGGGCAGCCTCGTCGTCATCGACACGACGACCCGGGCCGTCGTCGCCGAGGTCGCGGTCGGCCAGCTTCCGCACGGGGTCTGCCTGTCGCCCGACGGCGCTCGAGCCTACGTCAGCAACCGGGGCTCGGACACGGTGTCGGTGATCGACACGACGAAGCTCACGGTTGAGCAGACCATCGCCGTCGGCGACGAGCCGCACGGCTTGACCACCGACGCGAGCGGCGGCACGCTCTACGTCGCCAACGCCGGGTCCGGCGACGTCTCGATCGTCGACCTCGCCCGCGGCCTGGAGACCAAGCGGCTGGCGGCCGGACGCGGTGCGTGGGACGTCGCCCGTTCCGCCGACGGCGCAGCGGTCCTGGTGACCAACAACCTGTCGCATTTCGTGCCGTTCAGGACGCCTTCCCGGTCCGAGGTCACGGTGATCGAGACCGAGCGGTCGGTGATCCTCGACCGCGCCGTGATCACCGAGGCCAATCTCGTTCAAGGGATCTCGACCGCCCCCTCGGGCGAGTACGCGCTGGTGACCCTGATCCGGACAAAAAACCTGGTGCCCATGACCCGGGTCATGCAGGGTTGGGTGATGACCAACGGCCTCGGCATCGTGTGGCGGGACGGCCGGGTCGACCAACTCCTCCTCGACGAGCCGGAGAACTACTTCGCCGATCCCACCGACGTGGTGATCACCCCTGACGGGCGCCTCGCCTTCGTGAGCGGCGGGGGGATCGATGCGGTCGCGGTGGTCGATCTCGACCGGATGGCCGCGACCCTCGCCGCGGCCACCGACCGGGACCGCGCCGAGACCCTGCCGAACCACATGGGGGTCTCGACCGAGTACGTGGAACGACGGATACCCGTCGGAACCAATCCTCGCGGTCTGGCGATTTCGCCCGACGGCCGCTTCGTCTACGTCGCCGAGGCTCTCGCCGACGCCGTCGGCGTCATCGACGTGTCGCGTCGTGAACGCGTTGCGACCATCGACCTGGGCGGGCCCTCGGACCTCACTCTCGCGCGCTCCGGCGAACGGATCTTCCACTCCGCCGAGGTCACCTTCGGTGGTCAGTTCTCGTGCCACTCCTGCCACCCCGACGGTGGGGTCGACGGCATCACCTACGACATCGAGCCCGACGGCATCGGACTCAACCCGGTGGACAACCGTTCGCTGCGCGGCATCCTCGACACCGCGCCCTTCAAGTGGACCGGCAAGAACCGCACCATCGGCCGTCAGTGCGGTCCGCGGCTGGCGGTCTTCTTCACCCGGATCGATCCCTTCACGCCCGACCAGGTGGTGGCGCTCGAACGCTACATCCAGACGATTCCGAGGAACCCGAACCGCCACCGCACGGGCGACACCCTGACCCCGGCACAACGCCGCGGCAAACGGCTCTTCGAACGGGAGTTTTCGAATTCGGGCGAACCGCTGACCGCCAACCAGAGGTGCAGCGGCTGCCACACCGGCCCCTACTTCACCAACCGCGAGAAGAACTCGGTCGGCACCGGAACCGAGCTCGACACGCAGGACGTCTTCGACGTCCCGCACCTCAACAACATCTACGAATCGGCGCCCTATCTCCACGACGGCCGAGCCGAGACCCTGGAGGAGATCTGGACCCGGTTCAACCGCACCGACCGACACGGCGTGACCAACGACATGACCAAGGACCAGCTCAATGACCTCGTTGAATACCTCAAGACGTTGTAAATCGACGCGCCGATTACCGGGCGGCCTGGTTTTCGCAGTGCTCGTTGCGTGTCTGCCGTTGACCGTCGTCGTCTCGAACGCACATGGAGAGGCGCCGGGCGACGAAGCCGCGCCGTTTGTCTACACTTTGTGGGAGACGTTCTACGCGGAGGAGGGCGGCCTGCCCAACGACCACATCTTCGCGCTTCGCGCGGATGGCGATCGACTCTGGGTCGGCACCGAAAACGGGCTCGCCCTCTACCACGGCGGCACCTGGAAGAGCTGGGGCGAAAAGGACGGCCTGCCGTGGCGGGTGGTGAGCGCCATCGCGGTCAGCGCGAAGACCGGCGATGTCTGGCTCGGCCTCTTCGGCGGCGGTCTCGCACGCTTTTCGGGCGGCCGCTTCGACCACTTCAACCAGTTCAACAGCGGGCTCGTCAACGACGTCGTCTACGGGGTGGCGGTGCTCGACGACACGGTGTGGGTCGCCACCACCGCCGGGATGAACGCCCTCAACACCGTCACCGGCGAGTGGGAGATCTACACCGAGAAGAACGCGCCGATGGAGGAGATCTGGTGCTACAGCGTCGACGCCGCCGACGGCAAGGTCTTCGCCGCGGTCTGGGGCGGCGGCATACTCGAGTGGGACGTCGCCACCCGGCGCTGGAACGCCCACCGTGACCCCGACCGTGAGATGGAGATCGACCTCTACCGCGACGACGGGCTGATCCACATCATCACCACCTCGGCCTCCTATGTCGACGGCGTGCTCTGGGCCTCCACCTACTTCGGCCTCAGCCGCTACGACGGCCGCCACTGGCGCGGCTGGATGGACCACGACAGCGGCCTGGCGAGCAACTTCATCAACTTCACCGTCGGTCGGAGCGCCACGAGCTCGGTCAACGCGACCGACCTCGGGCTCTCGGTGCTGGTGGATTTCGCGAGCGACACCTGGGTCTCCTACCGGCGCGACGCCGAGGACGCCGCCACCTGGTCCGCCCACGTCTGGACCGGGGCGGACGAGCTCGCCACGATCGCCACCAACCTCGATCTTCCCAACCACTTCGTCATCGCCGCCGAGATCCAGGGTGACGATGTCTGGATCGGCACCGGCCACGGGCTCGCCCGCGGCCGCGGCGTCGGCTACTACGACGGGGTCCGACCGCCGGCGAGCGCCGCCGAACCGCAGGGGGACACGCCATGAGAATCGCCCCCGTCGCGCTGGCGGCCGCGATGGCGGTTGCGGCCGGACCCGTCGCCGCCGAGGACCCGGGCACGACCGCGGCCGAGAAACCCCAGGTCTACGGAGACACTCCCGAGGAACTGGTCCCCTACGGCCGCTTCACCGAGCCCTACAAGACCTTCTTTCTCGAGCCCAACGAGTACCGCGGCTACGGCCGTGAGCTGGCGGAGCCGAAACAGGTCGACAGCGTCCGAATCGGCTTCCTCGGGCCCATCGAGTCGACCGTCTCGGTGGCCACCGGCGGCGCCTCGCACGAGGAGCCCCTCGGCGTGATGATGCTGCACGGCGCAGAGCTCGCCATCGAGCATGCCAACGCGCGCGGCGGATACCGGCCCCGGGCCGTGCCCTACGAGCTCGTCGTCCGCAACGACAACGGCCTCTGGGGCTCGAGCGGCAACGAGATCGTCGATCTCGCCTACAACGCGAAGGTCTGGGCCATCCTCGGCACCATCGACGGCGCCAACAGCCACATCGCCATCCGGGTCGCCCTCAAGGCCGAGGTCCCGATGATGAACACCGGCGACACCGACCCGACCTTCATCGAGACCAGGATCCCGTGGGTCTGCCGCAACATCACCGACGACCGCCAGATGAGCTACGCCCTGGCCGAATACGTCTACGGCACTCTCGGGTTCAAACGGGTGGCGGCGCTGCGCGCGAACAACCGCTACGGCCGGATCAGCATCGACGAGTTCCGCGACGCCTCGACCCGTCTCGGCCACCCCTTTCTCGCCGAGCTCAACTACCCCCTCGGAGCGACCGACTTCTCGCCCCAGCTCGAGCGGATCAAGGCCCTCAAGCCCGACGCGGTCATCACCTGGGGCGACGCCGCCGAGTCGGCCCTCATCCTCTCCCAGATGCGCGCGATGGGGATGAACCAGCTCTTCATCGGTTCCGACCGGATGGCGACCGCCGAGTTTCTCGAAACGGTCGGACCCGATCCCGGTCCGGTGGTGGCGGGCTATCCTTATGATCCGACCAGCACGGATCCCGCTCACACCGCCTTCGTCAAGGCTTTCGCCGACCGTTTCGGCGGGCCTCCCGATGCCTACGCCGCGCACGCCTACGACGGCATGGCCCAGCTCATCGACGCCATCGAGAAGGCCGGTCTCAATCGCGCCCTCATCCGCGACGAGCTGATGTCGGTCAAGGCCTGGCACGGCGTCACCGGGGAGAAGACCTACGACGCCGTCTGCTCCAACCGCAGTCCCGCGCTGCTCGCCCTGATCGAGAACGGCGGATGGGTCTTCAGGCACCTCGACGAGGTGCATGGAGACTCGTGAAAGGCCGCCCGCCTGACGATCGTCGAAGGCGCCGGTTTCCGGCCATCGGTTTCACCCTAGCTGCGTTGCTCGGCAGTGCCGTTGTGGCCCCTGCCGACGAGCCCTACAAGCGGATGCTCGACGATCCGCTCGAGTTCACCGGATCCGAGACCCTGCCCGGCAGCGGAGTCTCGAACGGCGAGATCGTCATCGGGATCTTCGCTCCCGATGACGACGACCACCCCGTAGGACGCGCTATGGTCCGCGGCGCGGCCCTCGCCGTCGACCAGGCCAACGCGGCGGGCGGCATCGGCGGCCGACCGATCCGTCTCGTGCGGCGCTGGGCCGACGACCCCTGGGGCGCCGGCGCCAACGAGGTGATCAAACTGGTCTTCGAAGACCAGGCATGGGCGATGATCGGCGGCCCCGACGGCGCCAGCACACACATCGCGCAGCAGGTCGCCACCAAGGCCCACATCCCCCTCATCGCGCCCGTTTCGTCGGATCCCACGTTGACCCGCACCCGGGTGCCCTGGATCTTCCGCCTGCCGCCCGACGACGGCGCCCAGGCGACCCTGCTCGTCTCGGAGGGAATCAGGCCCCGGGGACTCGAGCGGATCGGGCTTCTGACCTCGACCGACCACGACGGCCGCACCGTTGCCGCCGAGGTGACCGCCGCCCTCGAACGAGCCGGTGTACCGCCCGCCTTCCATCTCGAGCTCGCGCCGAATGCGGCGGATCTCGCCGATCTCGCATCGAGGGCCGCCGGTTTCAAGCCGGACGGCCTCGTCATCCGGGTGCCCCGCACCGATCTCCGGCGTCTGACCGACACCCTCGGAACGGCGGGTCTCAAGATCCCGCTCTTCCTGCCGTGGATCCCCGGCCTCGACCTGCGCCAGTTTCCCCTCGCCTATTCCGGCTCGGTGATCTCGGTGGTGCCTTTCGAAACCGCTCACGCCTGCGGACCCACCCTCAAGCTCGTCCGCGCGTTCATCGAGCGCCACGGCGAGGCGCCGACGCAGGAGGCGGTCTACGGCTACGACGCCGCCCGCATCCTCATCGACGCCATCCGATCCGGCGCTTCAGGCCGCGTCGAGCTGGTCGACCGGATCGCCAAAACCGCTCCGTTCACGGGAACCAGCGGGACCATCGCGTGGGACACCGGCGGCGGCAACACGGCGGCGCGACCGGTGCTGTCTCAGACCGTCGGAGCTGTCACCGCCACGGGATCCGGCACGGCGACCCGCTGAGGTACTCCAGCCGCCGCGCCTCGAGGGCGTCGACGCTCCCGGGGAGGTCCGCCGACCGAGCCGCCTCGACCGCTTCGGCCTGGACCTCCGCCGCCGCTCCGAGGTCGCCGGTCTCGGCCAGCGCCATGGCGAGGGTTTCGAGGGAAGGCCAGCCGCGCTCCGCGGCGACGACCCGGTGCGCGAGCTCCACCGCGCGCGCCCCGTCCCTCAGTTGGTCGGCGGCGGCGGTCGAAAGAACCCGCGCGAGGGCGTCGGCGACCGCGAGATCGTCCGGGTCTGCGTCGAGCGCCTGCTCGAGCCGCGACCGCGCCTCGCCGAACCGGCCGAGCGTCACGAGACACATCGCCTCGCCGATCGCGGCCGCGGATCTGCCGGGATCGATCCCGATCACCACCCGGTAGTCCCCGACCGCCTCGTCGCACCGGCCGAGCCGGCGCAGGGCGTTGGCCCGGTTGAACCTCCCGTCGACGTGGTCCGGGTCGTCCGACACCAGCCGGTCGAGGTGGAAGAGCGCCGCCCGGTCGTCGCCGGCCTCGCCGAGCAGCGCGGCAAGATTGAACCGCGCGGTGAGGTTGGCGGGCGCGGTGCGGAGCACCTCGCGGTTCTCCGCAATTGCCCGGTCGCTCATCCCGAGCCGGGCGAAGGCCACCGCGAGGTTGATTCGCGCCTCGAGGTTCGCCCCGTCGACTACCAGCGCCCTGCGGCAGTAGCCGGCCGCCCGATCCGGCCGCTCGGCATCCAACGCCTCGAGACAGCGATCGGTCTGGTGGCTCGAGCTGCGGTTGAGGTCCTCGATGGCCGCCAGCTCGGGGTCGGGGAAGACCACACTGCCCTCGCCCCGCCGCGCCGCCCAGGCCTCGGCCTCCTCGTCCCGTCCGAGCCGACGCAGCGAGGCGACCAGCGGGTACACCAGCTTGGTCGCCTGGGGTTGCAGCTCCAACGCCGTCATCAGGTGGTCGGCCGCCGTAGCGGGATCGCCTCTCGCCACCGCCGCCTGCCCGGCGAGCGAATACGCCGCTGCGAGCGCCGGATCGAGCTCGAGGGCTGCCCGGGCCGAGGCCTCCGCCTCGTCGAAACGACCGAGCTGGAGGAGCGCTTCCGCGCGTCGGGTGAGGACGATCGGCCCATCTTCACCGAGCCTGCGACAACGGTCGTATGCATCGAGGGCCTCGGCCATCCGGCCGCGCTCGAGCTCGACCGTCCCGAGCAGGTAGGTCCACCGGCTGTCTTCCGGATCGAGCCGGCCGGCGTTGCGGTAGCAGGGCGCGGCCTCGTCGACAAGGTCGTAGGCCTGGTACACCCTGCCGGTCTCGCCGAAGGACTCGGCCAGCTCGATCGACGAGACCGATCGATCCGCCCGGGCGGCGGCCAGCGCCGCGGTCTGTTCCGCGACGTGGTCGAGCACGGTGTCTGGGACGCCCGACAGAACCGGAGCTGGGGTCTCATCGAGCTCGACGCCCTCGATCCGGCCGGCGCCGCGGCGCAGCTGGTTGTACGCGCCGATCTCGAGCTTCGAGAAACCCTCGACCCGACCGTCCGGCCAGGTCACGACCACCGAGACGGCCTCGGTGCGGCCGGCGAGGCCGACCACCACCCGCGGATCGCTCGCCGAGGCGTAGCTGCCGTCGGCGGCGACCCGCCGGTGACGGACGACATCGCCCTGGATGACTCGTAGCCGGGCGCCGAGCGCGGACCGCTTGAGGGTGGGGTCCACCACCTCGAGACCGATCCACGGGCGGGCGGGAGCGCTTCGGTTGACGAGCAGTCTGACCGGTCCGTTGTTGTTGGTCACAACCACGTCGACATCACCGTCGTTGTCGATGTCACCGAAGGCGGCGCCGTGGCTGACCTCGGACAGGGCGAGGGCCGGTCCGCCGAGGGCGGTCGCATCGTCGAAACGGCCGCCACCGAGGTTCCGGAAGAACTGGTTGGGTTCGTGCAGCGGGTACGGGTCGCCGGCGCGGACGAGCTCGGGTTTGCGGATCATCGCCCCGTTGACCACCAGCAGGTCGAGCCAGCCGTCGTTGTCGAGGTCGCGGAAATCGGTGCCGAAGCTGGTGAACCGCAGGCTCGGTCCGGCCAGCCCGGCGGCGATGGTGCCGTCGGTGAAGTTGCCCTTCCCGTCGTTGACGTACAGGGTGTTGGTTTCGCCGCCGAGGTGGGTGGTGAACAGGTCCTCGTCGCCGTCCTCGTCGAGGTCGCCGGCCGCGACTCCCATGCTCGACTCGGTGCGGCCGTCGAGGTTGACCGCGCACCCCGCGAGCAGGGCGTTGTCCTTGAACGTGCCGTCCCTCTGGTTGACCCACAGTCGGTTCTCGTCGCGGTCGTTGGCGACGTAGAGGTCGAGCCAACCGTCGTTGTCGAAATCTGCGGCGACCACTCCGAGACCTGCGCCCTTCACCCGGGCGATGCCCGCGGCGGCGGAGATGTCCTCGAAGGTCCCGTCGCCGCGATTGCGGAAGAGCCGGTCGGGGAGCTTCCCGTAGGCCATGGGACCGCAATAGTCCCGGGCGCCCGAACCGTCGCGACAGACCTTGTGGTTGTCGAGACCGAAGTCGACATAGTTGGTGACGTAGAGGTCGAGCCGGCCGTCCCGGTCGGCGTCGAAGAACGAGGACGAGACGCTCCAGCGTGGGTCGTCGACCCCTGCGGCGGCGGTGCGGTCGGAAAACGTCCCGTCTCCTTCGTTGTGCAGCAGGACGTTGGACCCGAGGTTGGTGACATAGAGATCGACCCACCCGTCGTTGTCGTAGTCGGCGGCGGCGACACCCATCCCGTAGCCCCGGACGTCGAGCTCGGCGGCGGCCGTCACATCGGTGAATCGCAGTCTCACCCCGCCATCCGGCCCGACCGAGGTGTCGTTGCGGAACAACCGGTCGGACGGGACCGCGTCCCCGATCGGCGGGAAAGCGGCCGCTGAAGGCGGCATGTCCTTTTCGAGCATCGCGCCCTGAACGAGGTAGACGTCGACGTCGCCGTCGTTGTCGTAGTCGAAGAACGCGGCGCCGGAGCCCATCATCTCCGACATGTAGATCCCGCCGCTCATGCCGTTGAAGTGGACGAAATCGAGGCCGACCGCGATCGCGACCTCCTCGAAGATCGGCTCTGCCGCGGCGGCAGGCGACGCTGCCGAAACCACCGCCGCCACCACCACGAGCGAGCTTGCAAACAGGGTGCTTCGAAGGTCCGTTCTCAACGGACACCTTCCCCTTGGGCCGCCTCCTCAGCGACGGGTTCGATCCCCTCCGACCCGACCAGCAGCTCGAAGCCCCACCGGGCCCCGAAGGCCTCGGTGAAGCGGTCGACGGTCGTGATCTCGTTGCGGAACGACTCCCGGACCTTCGCCCGAACCTCGTCGACGGTCGCCATGCGCGAGGAGCGGACGAGGACGAAAACCATGCACGCCGGCAGGGCCGAGTCCTCCTCGCGACCGGTCGCCGCCGCCGGAAGAACGAACCCTCTCGGATAGGCCAGAGGACCCGCGAAACCCCCTTCGGGGAGGTCGAGGACCTTCTCGGCCAGCTGCCGGCTGATCCGCTGAAGATCGTCGGAGGTCGCACTCGAGATGGCGATTCGCTCAACCCCGCCGATCGAGCCGAAATCGGCGGAATCCGCCCCCCCTTCGAGGGCGCGGTGCACGGCCTCTGCTTTGTCCAGGGCCGCGTAGCGATCGGCATCCACGGCGACGATCACCAGGTCGATGTCGAATCGTCGGAAGCTGGGGCCGACGCCCGAACCTGCGATCCGAGCCGCGATTTCGGCATCGTCGGGGAGGATTTCGTCATCCGCGAGGAAGCCGAGATCGGCGAGCTTCCAGGCAATGAACTCCCGCTCGGCGGCGAGAAACTCCGCCTCGCGGTCGAGGCCCTCCGCGACCGCCGCTGCCGCCAGGCAGGCGTCCTCGGAGAGCGCCGGACCGAGGTCGAGCTCGGCGCGGGCGCGAGCGGCGCCGCCGGCACGCCACGTTGACCCGGCTTCCTTGACGAGGATCTGTCGGATATGCGGCTTTGCGGACTCGAATGGGATCGGCGCCGGGTCGGTCCGGCGGAGGACCCTGATCCAGAAGAGCCCGACCGGGGTCTCGACGACCGGCGAGGTGAACCCTGCCGGGGTGGAGAGAACCGCCCGGCGCAACTCGGGCGCCAGGCTCGTCAGCGGCACGTCGGGAAAGCTCCCGTTGGCGGCGCCGCTGACGACCTTTTCCTCGGCGACCAGCTCGGCAAAGGCACCCCCGGAGGCCTCCATCCGCTCGCGGTAGCCGTCCATTCTCGCGCGGCAGTCCTCACGATTCGCAGCATTGGAACCGCAGCGAATGAAGATCACCTCGATGTCGGCATTACCGGATGATGTGTAGAGCCGGACGAGGTTGTCCTCGTAGTGCCGACGCAGATCGGACTCGGCGACCAGCTCACCGGGCTGCGGCTGATGCTGCCGTTCGTAGGCGGCCGCAAGCCTTCGCTCCCGCCACCCGGCCAGCGCCTCGAGAAATAACGGGGAAGTCTCGAGGCCGGCCCGACGGGCGCGCGCGTCGTAGATCGTCTGAAACACCGCCTTGCACACCTGTTTTTCGAGGAACACACCGCCCCTCCGAATCGCTTCGCCGTCCGGGTCGAATTGCTCGATATAGAGCGACTCCGAGAGCTCCCCCCCCTGCCATCG
>JAHECW010000297.1 GCA_024641545.1 Acidobacteriota bacterium | reverse complement strand
TGGGATGGCGAGCACTTCTCGTTCGTGACCGATTTCCTCGGCGTCGGCGGGATGGGCTATGCGGTCGGACCCGGCGAGTACGCCGAACCACGGCCCTGGGAGAGCGTTCTCCTGCCGCAGGGGTCGATCCGGCCGCGCGACGGCAGGATTCTGCTCAAGCTCGCCGAACCCATGGAAGAGGCGGCCTACATCGACGCCGTCAGGATGGTGGCGTACGAAGTTCCCCCCGGGTGGTTCATGACCCTCGACGAAAGGATGCAGATCCTCGGGCCGGCGCCGACCGGTCGGCCGGTCGTGTACCGTCGCTCGGCGTCGCCGGTTGCCGCCTTCAACGAACGGGGCGACGATGTGACGGCTGCGATCGTCGGGGTCGACCGGCGGGCGGCGCCCGTCGGTGAGCTCGATCGCCGTTTCATCGGCCGGTTGAACGGCGAGCACATCCTGACCCTCCAGTTCGCCGAGGCTCTCAACCCGCTCGGGAGGCGGCTCGTCCTGGTCGCCGACGGTTGGGTGGAGTACCCCTACTCGTCGACCAGCTTCGCCGCCTGGCAGGCCGGCGCCGCCACCCGGGCGCCGACCCTCGAGGCGCGCGGCGGGGATGGGGCCTGGACCGTGGTCCTGGAGCAGTTCGGCTATCCCGCCGGGATGCCGAGGCAGATCTCGGTGCCGCTGCCCAGGCTGCCCGCCGGGACGACGGCGCTGCGGCTGCGGTCGAATCAGGAGATCTACTGGGATCGGGTCATCGTCGTCGCGGCAGAGGTCAACCGGCAGATCATCCGCCGCGACCTCGATCTGGTGGCCGCCAGGGTCGCGCAGAGCGGCTTCGCGCGGCGGACCACCGGCCCCGAGCGGCTTCCCCGCTACGACTACGATCGGCGGGCGCCCCTGTGGGACGCGCGGGTGCAGTCGGGCTTCTACACCGAGTTCGGCGAGGCGCTCGAGCTCGTGGCGGCGGCCGACGACGCCCTGGCGATCTTCGGCCCGGGTGAGGAGATCCACCTCGAGTTCGAGACGCCGACCGAGGACCCTCCAGACGGTTGGACGCGATTCTTCGTCCTCGAAACCGAGGGCTGGTGCAAGGACATGGATCTCTACACCCAGGACGGCGCCACCCTCGAACCGTTGCCCGCCGCCGGGCGGGCCAGTTCGAGCACGGCGATCCTGAGGTCGAAGTACAACACCCGGTGGGCGGGGAGGTGACCTCGGGTCGGTCGACAGACCGACGGATCCGGTGGCGGCCGTATGGTGCTGATCGGCAACGCGGTGTGATATTATTTTGCACGTTGTAACAGTGGTAATAGGAACGTTTTTCTCCCGATTCTTCCATCGACGACCCGGTCGCGGGCTTAGAACTGACGGTCGATCGTTGACCGCCGTACTGCTCTGCCTCTCTGCCGTTCTTCTTCTCGCCCCCGGCGACGTCGGCGCGACGAACGACGAAACCGCAGTCCGTGGCGCCTTCGAGGGCGTGTTCTACCGGCCGACGGGATCGCCTGTGGCTTTTGCCTGGAAGACCGGGAGCAAGGTCGATTGCGGTGAGTGGAGGATCTACCGGGGCCACGATCTGGCGAGCTTCGGATTCGTGGACTCGACCCCGGCCCGGGTTGGAATCACCTCCTACCGTTGGCGGGCGTCGCGGCCGCTGATCGATCGCGAGTACTTCCAACTGCGCTACCGCGCCGCCGATGGTTCCGAGACGGTGCTCGCGACCGTGCTCCTCGTCGGGACCGAGATCTCCACAGTGATGCAGTCGTTACCGGGTGGCCCGCCGGCGGCCCTGTCCATGTTGGCCCCAGGGTGGGAACCACCCGATCTGACCTTTGATCTGAATCCACCGGCCGGAGTCGTCCTGCTGAAGGATCGGCCGGAGCCCGCGGTCCCCCCTCCAAGAATCGGATGCTGAGTTCGGATCTCCGCGTCACGATTCATGCAACGAACTTCCTCTGGAGGGGAATATGAAAAAGACTCTCGTCATTGCGTTCGCGCTGGCCTTGTGCGCCGGTTTCGCGAGCGCCCAGATCACCAACACCTCGACCCCGGCGCTCGCCATCACCGATGATTCTTGCGCCACCGGGGGCTATGTGACCGACGACATCGTCTTCACCGAGGCCGGGACCATCACCGATGTCAACGTTCGCGTGGCCATCACCCACACCTGGCGCGGCGATCTTCAGTTCTTCGTCGACTACAGCGTCGGCGGCGGGCCGGTGAACCTTGTTGCGCCGGCTGGTCATGACGGCAGCCTGGACAACTATTACGCCACCTTCGACTCCGAGGCGGCCTTGCCGTGTTCGGATGCGACATTGTGCGGTACCGGCGGATCCGGTTGCGACGTCGCCCCCGGACCGACTTGCCAGCCGGACGGGACCCTGTCCGCCTTCAATACCCTAGCCAGCCCCGGCACCTGGACCATTTCGGTCTGTGACGATGCCGGCAGCGACACCGGCACCCTCCAAGAGTGGGCCGTCACCCTCGACGGTCCCGGTCTGCCCGTGGAGCTCATGAGCTTCCAGGTCAACTGAGCGGGCTCGATTACAATCGAGAGCGGGGAGCGGGCCCGGCCCCTTCCCGCTCTCTTTTTTGTGTGTTTGGGAGGGATATGCTGACCCGGTCAATTCGTAGCACGGTGCTGCCGGCGGTCGCCACCGCCCTTTTCATGGTTGCGGCGACCGGCGGTGCGGGGGCAGGGGAACGCGTCCTCGCTCGATGGCAGGGGGGGGAGCTCTCGGAGTCGCTCTTTATCGAGCAATTCGATCCGGACGGCGAAGCGATTCGGAGGGGCGGTGTGTTCCTCGAAAAACAGGTGTGCAAGGCGGTGTTTCAGACGATCTACGACGCGCGCGCCCGTCGGGCCGGCCTCGAGACTTCCCCGTTA
>JAHECW010000296.1 GCA_024641545.1 Acidobacteriota bacterium | reverse complement strand
AGCAGAAGACGGCATACGAGATGATGGCCCAGGCGTACTACCAGCTCGAACAGTACGACAAGGCGCTGCGGCCGGCCTGGAAGGTCATCGAGCTGACCAAGGCGGCCGGCGAACCGATCAAGGAGCAGAGCTATCTGCTGCTCCGCGTCCTCCACTACGAGGCAGGCGAGTATCAACAGGTCATCGACATCCTCGAGGAGCTCATCAAGCTCTATCCGAAAAAACAGTACTGGATGCAGCTCGCGAGCATCTACGGCGAGATCGACCAACAACAGAAACAGCTCAACGTCCTCGAGCTGGCCTATCTCCAGGGTTTCCTCGCGACCGAGAACGAAATCCTGACCCTCGCAAGCCTGCTCCTCAACAACGAGCTTTACGTCCGAGCCGGCAAGATCCTCGCAAAAGGCCTCAATGACGGAGTCATCACCTCGAACCTCGATCACTGGCGGCTTCTCGCCCAGGCGTGGACCATGGCGCAGGAGAATGAAAAGGCGATCCCGGCGCTGACCCGGGCGGCGGAGCTCTCACCCGACGGCAAGCTCGATGTCATCCTCGCCCAGAGTTACATCAACCTCAACCGCTGGAGCGAGGCTGTCGAGACGATTCGGCGGGCGCTCGCCAAGGGCGGTCTCGATCGACCCGATCAGGCCCAGGTCATGCTCGGGCAGGCGCTCTTCGAGCTGGACCGATTCGACGAGGCTCGGCAGGCGTTCCAGGCGGCCCAGGCGGATCAGAGAAGCCGTCAGCTCTCCGCCCAGTGGATCAACTACATCGACAGCGAGGAAGAGCGCCGGGCTCAGCTCGCGGCTGCGCTCGAATAACCGGCGGCCGGACATTGTCCCGCCCCGCGCCGAAATCACTCCGTTTTCGGCTGCTCGTCCGCACCCAGGACGAATGGAATCTCCGCCCGCGACGTCTCGAGGTCGATGATGAGCACCCAACCCCCGGTCTGAACGCCGTCGGGAACATGGAAAACCAGCGGCCCGGTACAGTACTGGAACGAAGACGGATGAATCGTCTCGCGATAGGGGGCGTTTCTCGAAGGGCTGAAGAACCAGTCCTCGACCCGCTCCAACGAGCCGGTGAACCGCGAGGCCGGCGGGCCCCAGATGTTCTCCTGTTGGAACGCGATCTGCATCGACCCTCGGACCCCGCGGAATTCAGCCTCCGTCGGGAGCTCGAAGATCGATCCATCCGGCGCCTGCAGCCGAACAGCTTTTCGATTTACCGAGGTGACACCCTTCAGCCCCCCGGCCACCGACAGCTTGAGGATGAACCACTCGTCCCCCGGATGGCGGTCAGCCCAGTGGAAGTCGAGTTCGGCGCGCAGAGCGGGCGAGGTGTACCAGATCCGCCACTTGCCCTCGCGGCTGACTTCGACATCCTGTGCCGGAGCCGTGGAAACCGACAACATCAGGAACCCGACAACCGACGCTGCGACGATGACGTGTCTTCTCATGATGCCTCCAAACGCTCAGGCGATGATGACAGAATAACGCCGGCCCGCCGAGGTCTATTGCCGCATCGGATCGTCGCAGGCACCGAGCACCAGAGTGACGCCGGAGGCGGCCTCAAGCGAGACCTGAGGACCGAAACGAGGTTTCCTCAAACGTCGAGCGCCTCACGTCTGACGTCCGACCCCTGACACCGACCGGAGGAACGATGACCGACACCATGAAAGCGATGATCGCCGACGAGCCGGGGCCGCCGGAGAACCTCGAGTTACGCACCGTTCCGATTCCCGAACCGGGCCCCGGTCAGGTCCGGCTCCGGGTCGCCTACGCCGCGCTCAACCCCCTCGACACCCACGCCCGTGCGGCGCGGGTGGCGTACATGGCGCCGGAGTTTCCCTTCACTCCCGGTATCGAGTTCAGCGGCCTCGTCGAGGCGATCGGGGAGGGTGTCGACGTCTCCTGGCTGGGCAAGCGCGTCGTGTCCGAGAAACACTGGGGCGGCTGCGCCGAGTATGCGACAACGCCCGTGGACAACCTGCTGCCGATCCCCGAGGGATTCGACTGGATCCTGGGCACCGTCTTTCACACCTGTGTCTACTCGGCGTGGCATGTCCTTCACACTGCGGGTCGAGTCCGCTCGAACGACGTTGTCCTGCTGCACTCAGCTGCCGGAGCCATCGGCGCCATGTCCTCGCAGATCGCGAAAACCGCCGGCGCCACGGTCATCGGCCTGTGCTCCCCCGCCAAGTTCGACTTCGCCCGCGCCCACGGCGCCGATCATCTCTTCTCGAGCTCCGACCCGGACTGGCCCACCAGGGTTCTCGAAGCCACTGGTGGTCACGGCGCCGACCTCGTCATCGACGGCATCGCCGGTCCCGAGGCGCCGAAAAACTTCGAGGCGGCCGCTCCCTTCGGCCAGGTGATCTACATGGGTGCAGTGGGCGGCTACGCGCCCCCCGTCGACATCAGCCGCGAGCTCTACGCCAAGTCCATCGCCGTCCGCGGCTTCATGGTCTACCTCGGCATGGCGGTCACCGGCGGCGCGGAGTTGGGCCTCATCCACGATGCGCTCCGCACCGGACGCTGGAAAGCACCGATCAGCGAAATCGTCGAGCTCGAAGCGACCCCCGAACTCCACCGCCGATTCGAGGCGCGCGAGCTGATGGGGAGGAATCTGATCCGGGTGGGTGGGGAGATTGTTGAGGAGTCGACGTAGGCGACCGGGGCAGCGACCGGGGCAGCGACCGGGGCAGCGGCAAACCTCCACCGGGGAGTGCCGGGTTTGACAATGTGCCCCAGAAGCCTGTCGGCTCTGCGCCCTCTCCCGCACATTGTCATACCGGGCAACCCTCGCGGCACAACCTCCCGGTGCATCTCTCCCGGCCGCGAAACAGGCCGCCGGCGTGAGATCAGCGTGGTCGCAGCCCT
>JAHECW010000179.1 GCA_024641545.1 Acidobacteriota bacterium | reverse complement strand
CTCGCCGCTCTCGAGCACCGCGGTGGTGGCTTCGCGCGAGTGGAGGCGAAGGCGCTCGTGGAGTTCCTGGCGGTCGCCGCCGCGCTTGACGGCCTCCATGAGAATCGCCTCGGACGCCATGAAGGGCAGCTCCTCGTTGAGATTCCTCGCCACCATGGCGGGGAAGACCTGGAGCCCGTCCGCGACATTGTGCAGCACGCGAAGGATGGCGTCGGTGGTGAGGAAGGCCTCGGGGATCGCCATCCGCCGGTTGGCCGAGTCGTCGAGGGTGCGCTCGAGCCACTGGGTCGAGGCGGTCTGGGCCGGGTTGGCGGCGAGGTTGACGAGCCAGCGGGCGAGGGCCGTGACGCGTTCCGAGCGCATGGGGTTGGCCTTGTAGGGCTGGGCCGAGGAACCGACCTGACCCGAAGCCATGGGTTCGCGGAGCTCCTTGAGCCGGGCGAGCAGACGGATGTCGGTGGCCATCTTGGCCGCCGACTGACCGACGCCCGAGAGCGCGTCGAGGACGAAGGCGTCGACCTTGCGGGGGTAGGTCTGGCCGGTCACCGGGTAGGCATCGGCAAAACCGATCTTCTCCGCCACCAGGCGCTCGAGCTCGAGGACCTTGGCGTGGTCGCCGTCGAAGAGATCGAGGAAGGTCGCCTGGGTGCCGGTGACGCCCTTGACGCCGCGGGCCTTGAGTCGGCCGCGCTCGAAGCGCAGCCGTTCCAAATCGAGGATCAGATCCTGGAGCCAGAGACACGCGCGTTTGCCCACCGTGGTCGGCTGCGCCGGCTGGAAGTGGGTCATCCCGAGACAGGGCTCCGGCGCCCAGCGCTCGGCGAAATCGGCGAGCGCCGCGATGACCGCGAGCAACCGGGTCTCGACCAGCGCCATGGCGTCTCTGGTGATGCACAGCTCGGAGTTGTCGCCGATGAAGCACGACGTGGCGCCGAGGTGGAGGATGGGCTTCGCCGCCGGGGCGCGCTCGGCGAAGACGTGGAGGTGGGCCATGACGTCGTGCCGGGTCTCGCGCTCGACCTCGGCGACCCGGATCAGATCCGCTTCGGTGACCTCGAGATTGGCGCGCATCTGCTCGATGGCCTCGGCCGGGATCTCGAGGCCGAGCTCGCGCTCGGCCTCGGCGAGCGCCAGCCACATCCGCCGCCAGGTCGTGTAGCGGTGGCCGGGAGAGAACAGGTGGAGCATCTCGGGCGAGGCGTAGCGCCCCGCCAGCGGGTGGTCGAATCCGTTCAGTGTTGCCATGGTTGGAGTATAGCGTTCAAACCCGCGTCCGCGGGAGAGGGGAAGACGGTCATCGGACTCGGACTCGGACTCGGACGCGGACTCGGACGCGGACGCGGGAGAGGGAGAGGATATGATGACCAGCGGAGGCAGCGATGGTCCACGTCACATCTGAAATCGGCCGGCTGAGAAGGGTGCTGGTCCACGAACCCGGGCCCGAGGTCGACCGCATGGTGCCGCCGATGATGGAGGAGCTGCTCTTCGACGACATCCTCTTCGGCGAGCGGGCGCGCGACGAGCATGGCCGCTTCCGGCGGCTGCTCCAGATCCTCGGCATCGAGGTCGTCGAAGCCGGCGATCTCCTTCTCGAGACCCTTGCCGATCCCGACGCCAGAGAGTGGTTGTGGCGGATGATGCTGCCGCAGCTCCCGCCCGATCTCCGCGCCGCCATCCCCGCCGATGCCGACGAGATGGCGGCGACGGTGGTCGGCGGTCTTCTCACCGATGACAGGGACGGCGGCATCGAGGTCGGCGATCTCTTCCGGCTCACGCCGCTGCCCAACTGGTGCTTCCAGCGCGACCCCCAGGTCATCCTCGGCAACGGGATCGTGTTTTCCGCCATGGCGACCCCTGCGCGCTGGCGCGAGGGTCTGCTCGCCCGAGCGATCTTCCGTTTCCACCCCGAGTTCGGCTCGACCCCGGTGGTCCACGACCCCATGCGGCCCGAACCGGGACACGAGGAGTTTTTCGGCTATCACCGGCCCCGCCTCGAGGGCGGCGACATGCTGGTGCTCTCGCCGGAGGTGGTCGCCATCGGTGTTTCCGAGCGCACCAACGCCCTGGCGGTCGACGCCCTGGCCCGCGGTCTGGCGCGGGTGGAGGGCGGCCCGCGCTGGCTCGAAATCGTCCACCTGCCGCGACGGCGCGCCTATATGCACCTCGACACGGTCTTCACCCCGGCCGACCGCAACGCGGCGCTCGCCTTCCCGCCGGTGATCTGCGGCAGCGGGTCCCAGCTCGCAGAGACCTACGAAATCGACCTCATGGGCAAAGACCTGACTCCGAAGCACCGGGGGTGCATCGTCGATTCCATCCGCGAACACGGCCTCGATCTCGAACTCATCCCCTGCGGCGGCGCCGACGCCCTCGCCCAGCAACGCGAGCAGTGGACCGATGGCGCCAACACCCTCGCGCTCGCCCCGGGAGTCATCACGCTCTACGACCGCAACGTCGCCACCGCTGACGAGCTCGACAGCCGCGGCTGGCGGGTCATCACCGCCGAGGATGTGCTTCTGGGCCGCGAGGAGGTCTCGCTCGACGGCGCCGGCAAGACCTGCCTGCTGCTGCCGAGCAACGAGATCTCCAGGGCTCGCGGCGGCCCGCACTGCCTCTCGCACCCACTGGAGCGCGACGACGTTCTGTAGCGCCGGGACAAGCGAAACGTCACAACCACGAAGGCACGAAGACACCAAGGACAACACCAAGATTCTGAAAGCGGTCGGCTGAATGCCGACCGCTTTCAGGGTCTCTTCGTGATTTCTTCGTGTCTTGGTGTCTTCGTGGTTCCTGCGCTGCTTGGCGATCTTCGCGACTTGGCGGTTCTATCTTCCCTCACGCAGCTGGCGCCAGCGGTCGTGGTACCAGAGCCACTGCTCGGGCCGACGGCGGATCGCCGCTTCGGTGATCTGCATGAAGCGTTCGGTGAGCGGGCCGTCCTCGAGTTCGTCAGCGCTGAGCGCGGCCGGATCGACGGGCTCGCCGAAGCTCACGGTGTACCGCGCCGGTCCGTCCCAGTAGCCGAAGAGCGGCACGACGGCCGCCCCGGTCTTGCGGACAAAGCGCGCGAGCACCGGGTGGGTCTTCGCCGGGTGGCCGAAGAACGGCACCTCGAAATCGACGCCGCGCGGCCGCTGGTCGATGAGGATGCCGATGACGCCGCCCTCCTTGATGGCCTGGAGGACCTCGCGGCTGATGTTGGACTTGCCCAGCGCGCTGTTGCCGAAGGTGGCGCGAAGACGCTCGAGCTCGGCGTCGAGCAGGGGGTTGTCCAGCGGCCGGTGGATCACCGCCATGCCGCCGGGGATGAGCAGCCCGCCCATGAGCGCCGCCGCCTCCCAGGAGCCGAGGTGAGCCGAGAGCAGAAAGAAGCCCCTCCCTGAGTCGATGGCGCGCTGGAGGTTGTCCCGGCCCTCCACCGTGACCTCGGCGCGGAGCTCGTCCGGGGTGAGCCGTTGCAGCCGGACGGCGTCGAAGGCGACCCTCCCGAAGTGACGCGAGACCTCGCGCGCCAGATCCTGCCGCCGGGCGGCGGTCATCTCGGGAAAGGCGAGCCCGAGATTGAAGTCGATGATCGCCCGCCGACGGCGTGACAGACGATAAAAGGCCGAACCGACAAAGGCCCCGACGCGCGCCGAAGCCGCCGGGCTGAGGATCCCGACCAGGCCCCGGACCATGCGAAAGAGCAGGAACTCGAAGCGGTTGCGCAGCGCGGATCGGCTCTTGCTCACGACCCCACCTCCGGCAACAACCGCCACAGCTCGTTCCAATCGCCGGTCAGCGGGACCATCCCGGCCTCGACCACCCAGACCGCGGCATTCGGCGGCATCTTGACGGCGTCCTTGGCGGTGGTGACCACCACCGCCCCGGCCGCCTCGGCGGCCTCGGCCGCGGCGCCGACCTCGGCATCGGTGAACCGGTGATGATCGGCAAACCACCTGGTTTCGACGATCTCGGCGCCGGCGCCGCGCAGCAGATCGGCAAAGCCCTCGGGCCGGCCGAGCCCGGCCACGGCGAGAACCCGCATGCCTGCCAGCGCTCCGGGAGCCGCGGCGCCCGCCCCCCGCCGCACCGCGGTGGGTTCGAGCCGGGCCGCCAGCACCGGGAGACCCGGAGCGATCTCCGCAACCACCCGCCGGACCTCGGCCAGGATCGGTTCGGGATCCGCCGGCACCTTGGTCACCACCACCGCGTCGGCTCGCGCCAGCCCCGACAAGGGCTCGCGCAGCCGGCCCGACGGCGGCATCCGGCCCCCTCCCCACGGATCGCCGGCATCCACCAGCAGAAGGTTCAGATCCCGCTCCAACCGAAGATGCTGAAAACCGTCGTCGAGGACCAGCACGTCGGCGCCGCGGGTGAGGGCTTCAATCCCGCCCCGGATCCGATCGGCGTCGACCACCACCGGGACCCCGGGCAGCCTCGCAGCGAGCTCCAGCGGCTCGTCGCCGGCGCTGGCGACCGTCGCCTTCGGCTCGGGTCCGACGAGCACGATCGGATCGCCCGCGATCCGGCCGTAACCGCGGGTGAGTACGGCCGGACGTCGCCCCCGCCGCACCAGATCGCGGACCAGGGCGATGACGGTCGGGGTCTTGCCGGTGCCGCCGAAGGTCAGGTTGCCGACCGAGACCACCGGGGCTGCGAGCCGCGACGAGGCGAGCCACCCCCGGCTGTAGGCCGCGATCCGCGCCACCACGGCGCCTCGGTAGAGCGGCGCCAGGGGCATGAACAGACGGTGCCATTTTCTGACCTCGCTCACGACGACGCTCCGCGCGCGAGATCGAGGACGGCCGCGGCGGTGAGCGCCGTCGCGCCCCGATTGGCCTCGACGACCCCCCTTCCGGCGGCCCCCGCCTCGGCGGCGGCGCCGGGGTTGTCCAGCCACCGGGTCAGGGCGTCGGTCAGCTCGTCGGGCCCGTCGACAATGACGGCGGCTCGCGCAGCCGTCATCTCAGCGTAGACCTCGGCGAAATTGTGAACATGGGGCCCGCTGAGGACGGGCACCCCCCAGACCGCGGGCTCGAGGGGGTTGTGACCGCCGGTGCTGACCAACGAACCGCCGATGAACGCGACCGCCGCGGCCCTGTAGGCCCGGGCGAGCTCGCCGATGGTGTCGAGGAGGAAGACCGAGGTTGCGCCGTCCGGCGGCTCATCGACGCTCCGCCTGGTCAACCGCAACCCTCGCCCGGTCACGAGATCGGCGACCGCCGCGAAGCGTTCGGGGTGGCGCGGCGCGAGAATCAGAAGGACCTCGCGACCTCCGGCGTCGAGACGGGCCAGGGCGTCGAGCACCACCGCGTCCTCGCCCTCCATGGTCGAACCGGCGACGACGATCGGGCGTCCACCGGCGGCCGAACGGACCGCGTCGATCCAGGGCAGCGGGCTCGAATCGGGCTCGAGATCGTACTTGATGTTGCCGGCGGTGCGGATCGTCTCGGACGGCACGCCGAGCGCGGCGAACCGGTCGGCGTCCGACTGCGAGCGGGCGAGCACCAGGTTCACGGGCTCGAGCAGGGGTGCGAGCAGCCGCCGCACCCGGCGATAGCCGCGGAAGGAAGAGTCCGACAGCCGGGCGTTGACGACCGCGGTGGGAACCTCCCGGCGACCGGCCTGGTGGAGCATCTCGGGCCAGAGCTCGGTCTCCACCACCACCAGCGCCCGCGGCCGTGCGGCATCGAAGACGCGTCCGAGGGCGCCGGGCAGGTCGAGGGGGCACGGGATCACCGACGCCGCGTCGCCCATGGTCCGGCGCGCCAGATCGAGACCGGTGGCGGTGGTGGCGGTGACCAGGACGGGAAACTCGGAGCCCTCGGCCGCGAGCTCACGCACCAGCCGGCGGGCGATCTCGACCTCGCCCACCGAGACCGCGTGCAGCCAGAGGCAGCCGGTGGGCAGATCGGGAAGCTCGCGGGCGAAGCGGGCGCTGAAGCTCGGCCGGCGCTTGCCCCGCAGCCGGTCGCGGATCTTGAGCACGAGAATCACCAACGGCAGCAGACCCGCAACCAGGATCCGATAGACCCAAATCATGATCCGAGAATACCCTCCCCGGGCTCCGAGTCGGCGGTTGGTCTACTGGAGGCTGACGTACTCGGGCTCGCCATCGGCGACGATGAAGGTGCCGGCACTGCGCTCGAGGGCCTTCTTGAGGCTGTCGGCGTCGGTGATCAGCACCTCCTTGCCCGTCGCCTCGACGAAATCGATGGCCGACTGGACCTTGGGTCCCATGGAGCCCGGCGGGAACTGGTTCGACGCCATCATCTCGCGGGCCTGGGCGACCGGCAGGGTGCGCAGCCATTTCTGGTTGGGCCGGCCGTAGTGCTCGGCGATCATCGGTACGTTGGTGAGGACGATGAAGAGGTCGGCGTCGAGATCCGTCGCCAGGATCGACGCGACGTAGTCCTTGTCGATGACCGCCTCGACGCCGCGGTAGTAGCCGCCGACGTCCTCGTAGACCGGAATCCCGCCGCCGCCGCCCGCCACCACGATCGCCCGGTCCTCCACCAGCCGCTTGAGCAGCCGGCTGCCGAGGATCCGGAGCGGTTTGGGCGACGGCACCACCTTGCGCCAGCCGCGTCCCGGCTCCTCGACCATTTCCCAGCCCGCCTCCTGCATCAACAAATTGGCGCGGTAGGCGGTGTAGTAGGGGCCGACCGGTTTCGAGGGACGGTCGAAGGCGGGGTCCTCGCGGTCGACCACCACCTGGGTGAGCATCGCGGCGATGTCCTTGTCGAGCTGTTCCTCGTTGAGCCGGTTGCGGAGCTGGTTGGCGAGCATGTAGCCCATCGAGCCCTGGGTCTGGGCCACCGACACGTCGAGCGACTGCGGCGGGATCTTGGTGAAAGCCTCCTCGACCTGGATCATGATGTTGCCGACCTGGGGGCCGTTGCCGTGGACGATGGCGAGCTCGTAGCCGCGGTGGATGATCTCGACCAGCCAGCGGGTGGCCTTCCAGGCGAGGGTGAACTGCTCCTCCTGGGTGCCGTGGTCCTGGGGTCTGAGCAGGGCGTTGCCGCCGAAGGCGATGACCGCGACGGGTTTGCGGTCGCCGTCGAGTGAGATGGTGTTGCGATCGTTCATGAAGACCTCCGTCCCACCGCAATGGGGGGAACGAGCATTGTGGAACCCGGAGCGCGGGGTGTCAACACGGTCGCTCCCGCGTCCGTGTCCGTGTCCGTTTCCGTGTCCGTGCCCGTGATTCTCGAACCGCGGGATCAGCGTGTGCGGCGGCGCGTGCCTGGCTCTCATTTTCGCTGCGAAAATGGTGCCTGGCAACGCACGGGTACAACGCCGAGAGAATCTGGCCCAGGAACGCGCCTTGGCGAGCATGATTCTCTCATCGCTGGTGGCCGAGAGTGCCCCCCGTAACATTGTTCGGGCCAAAGGCGCCGCCTGCTTGAAGGTGGTCGTCCCGAACAATGTTACAAGCGGCACGTCCGGTCGAGACAGTCCCACCCACCATCAAGAGAACACGGGATGGGATGGGTGGAAGCGGCACGGCCGGTCGGCGCCATTACCGCGTGCCCTCAACGAGACCGCGGGCTCGGTGCCTGGCTCGCTTTTCGTCCGACGAAAAGGTGCCTGGCACCGCTCCCATCGCGTCAATGGATGAGGACTATTGCGCTCCTGTGCACCGCTCCCATCGCAGTCAACGCGGCATCGTCAGGTAGAGAGACCCTCCTGGTGAAAGAAGGCCTCGATCACATGGGAGCTGATTCGGATCGCCGCCGAAGGCGGTAGCGAGTCTGTCCATCTTGATCCCACACAAGAGCCATTCTCCACCCGCTACGGCAGGAAGCCGAAAGACCTGGTCGGCGGGATCGATGCGCTTGCCCACAATGTGCAACCATTTGAAGAGCGTCGGAAGGTTAATCATGACGTCGTTGTGAACCACCATCGGGAGGGTTTCACCGGCGGAGAGATCCCCGAGGTCAAGCACAAGCTCTCCGCCACGTCCCGTCACGTCAAAGACCAGATCTTCGCCGGCCCTTGATCGCACTCTCCCGGAACGAAACACGTGCCCTGGTGGCAGGAGAATGAAATCGAGTTGGCGCTCTCCTCCCGTCGGATCGGCTGGGATCCGCACTTCAAAACGGCCGTCTTGATCCGTCGTATCTCCACCGCTAAGGCTGATGTCCGAGCCCGTCGGCCAGAGCGTCAAGATACAACCAAAAACCGGTCCCGCAGGCCCGACGACGCGACCTTCAATGGTCTCTCTGTTGCGCAGTACCAGGACCGGCCCGTTCTCACCGGATCCCTCGGAAATCACTACATACTCGACAACCGTCGACACCCGACCGTCGTGTTTCGCCGTCAGACGAATACGCCCCGATTCCACGGCGGCGAATCGAAACCTGCCTTTCGAGTCAGACGTCGTTTCAAGGGGAAGCTCGAAGTGATCGATGGGAACGCCGGTTACCTGAGCTCCCTGAACGGCCTTCCCATCGCTGTCGACGACCTTACCGATAAACTCGTTTGCCGGCAACACGATCTCGAGCGGCGATGACCCGACAGTCACCCTGAGTTTTCGATGAATGGCGGCCTCGGGGCTCTTGATCTCGACAAACCACTCCCCGCTGCGTGGCAGCAACCCCACGAACTCGCCGTCACCGTTACTCTCTAAACGGGATCGGACCGCGCCTGATGCACCGCCAAACCAGAGTTCGGCGGCCAAGGGCTCATCGCCGATCCCGACGGTGCCCTCCACCCAAACCTCCTCAAGCGTGATGCTGACAACCTCATCCTGATGTGAAATCTCTCGGTTTTCATAGAACCATTTTTCACTGCTTGTCGAAACCACCGACACTTTGTAGTCACCGAAAGGAATGCTCTCGAAGCGAGCGATTCCAACCTCGTCGGTTGTGCCGGACGCAACATCTTCCAATCGCCCCGGCATGGCGTGCACCCGGGCGAACTCAATTGTCCAAGGATGACCGTCTGCGTTGGTCACCGGGCTCACCCACACTTCCACGGATGCCGGCGGTTGTAGAATTAGCGGTTGGACTATTTCGCTTTCGGATCCCTCAAAAACCACAACTGGCGAAAAGCTCGCCGTGGCTCCGGTAGAATCCTGAGCACCAATACGATATGTCCCTGGGCGCACACCATCGAAGACAAAGACTCCGTGCGATCCTGAAAGAACTTCTGCCGAGGCGAATGTGCTTTGGTGCGTGAGATCCGCACGAAGTGGGTCAGTAATCGGCTCGAGTTGAATCTTGACATCATTGAAATCGACGGTTTGGTCGAACTTCTCGATGCGACCCACGATTGACGAGCCTGGTTTCAGCTCCAAGGTCTTCAGGCTGAACACTTTGCCGGCATCGACGCCGACGTTCCAGAAGAACTTCGATATGCATCCCTTCGCCCTCAGCTTGAGGTCGTGGTCGCCCTCAGGTATTTCGACCTCGAACTTTCCGCCATCGACGGTTAGTGGAAGCTCGCCGGAAAGGCGTTGTTGATGATTCGCCATCTTGTGGGTTTGCGCGAACTTGAGTACGAGACTCTTCGGCATCGTTTGACCCGGTTGGACCTTTAACTGGCCACGAACGACGCCGGTCCGAAAAAGTGCCAACTCCACCTGTACATGACTGTTCTCTGGTACGGTCAATACCTGTTGCTCTGGCCAGAATCCAGGAGCGTCTGCTGAGATGGTCAGCACCGAGCTCGAGCTGGAAACCTCCACGGCGCACTGCTGACCAAAGAGGCATTCTGCTGTGGCGATCGGAGTAAGGTCCTCACTCTGACGAATCTCGACAGAGGCCTTCAAAGCCTGAACCTGTGGATTCCTCGAAGTGACTATCACATCAGCGACCACCAGTCGATCTGGCCTTATTTCGTCCGGCTTATCCGGCTTAGCAGCCGCGGAATCCCCGAGGAGAGCGACGAGCACAATCCACACCAACGCGAGTCCCCTCTCGTTGGGACGAGTGCAGATCACGGGAATCGACCTAACTCACGATGACGCCATAACAGCCGTAGCCGGAAAGGTTACATTCCGGAAACAACGGGTGACCCATGAAGAACAACCCGTTGCAAGCGCAGGCTCCGACACCCTCAGCCGATACACAACGCTCCCCGAAAAACAGCGGTTCACATGTCTGGCAGGACCCGGTGCAGTTCGGGTCATTAACCTCCGCGCTGGCTCTTCCCGAATCTTCGAAACCGGGGAACACGAACAGCGCGATGACCATTACAGCCGCGACGACAGTGATCCGAGATGTGAGTTTCATGCTTTCTCCCCTTTTTCCGGTTTTCATGTCTTGATCCTGATGATGAGATTACCCCCCCCCCCCCCAATTCTTGTCAATAGGAACGTCGCTTCATTCTCAAATCCCTTCGGGTAAACCTCCCCGGTCCTTCCGTTGTGCAGGTTCGGTTGTGTGCTGTGATGGCTCAGCAAAGCTGGGAAACCACCACGAAGTCAGCCCGACCTTCGGGCTACGCCTAACCCACTCTCAACCGCGACGGTGCGATGGGTCAAGAACCCGATGTCTTTTGCGATGATCGCGGCGTTCTTTGCGTTCTTGGCGGTAAAACTGCGATGGGATGGTTCAGCGCGGTTGGAGCACGACCACCCGTTCGCAGCCGCCGGGATCTTTGATCCGGCGGGCGACGCCGAGACCTGCCGTCCCGGCAATCTTGGCCACGGCATCGGCCTGATCCTCGCCGATCTCGAGGATGGCGCCGCCGCACGGCCGAAGCAACCGGGGAAGATCGGC
>JAHECW010000295.1 GCA_024641545.1 Acidobacteriota bacterium | reverse complement strand
TTCGCGATCCAGATGTTGGATTTTGGATATTGGATGTTGGATATTGGATGTCGGAATCTGTCATCGACGGTCAGCCCATGGGTGGGCGGGCGGATCCAATATCCGACATCAAACATCAAAACCCCTTGTGCCGTTTCAGGCCTGGTATGTCCTCGCCGTCACATCGCCCCCCCGGCCCGTCCAGTCGGTGTGGAAGAACTCGCCGCGCGGCCGATCGACCCGCTCGTAGGTGTGGGCGCCGAAGTAGTCGCGCTGCGCCTGCAGGAGGTTGGCAGGGAGGCGGCCGTTCCGATAGCCGTCGAAGAAGGCCAACCCGCTCGACATGGCCGGGACCGGGATGCCGATCTGCACGGCTTTGGAAACAACCCGCCGCCACGCGGTCTGTGCGTTTTCGACCGCGTCTTTGAAGTAGGGATCGAGGAGCAGATTACTGAGCTCCGGATTCTTATCGAAAGCCTCTTTGATCTTGCCGAGGAAGGCCGAACGGATGATGCAGCCGCCACGCCACATCAGCGCGATGCCGCCGTTGTTGAGATTCCACCCGTACTCGGTGGCTGCGGCTCGCATCAGCATGTAGCCCTGGGCGTAGGACACGATCTTGGATGCGTAGAGCGCTCGGCGCAGATCGTCGAGAAATGAACCCACGTCTCCGTCGAAGGTGACGTCAGGGCCGGTCAGGACGGTTGCCGCGGCGATCCTCTCGTCCTTGAGCGCCGACAGGCAGCGGGCCAGGACAGCCTCGGCGATCAGGGTCAGAGGGATCCCCATCTCCAGGGCGGACATGGCGGTCCACTTGCCGGTGCCTTTCTGCCCGGCGGTGTCGAGAATCTTCTCGACCACCGGCTCGCCGTTTTCGTCCCTGAATCCGAGAATGTCACGGGTGATCTCGATGAGATACGAGTCGAGCTCCCCTTCATTCCACTCGGCAAAGGTCGCGTGCATCTGGTCGTGATCGAGCCCGAGGCCCTCCTTCATCAGCTGGTAGGCCTCGCAGATCAGCTGCATGTCGCCGTACTCGATGCCGTTGTGGACCATCTTGACGAAGTGGCCTGCCCCATTCTCCCCCACCCACTCGCAGCATGGGCTGCCGTCTTCCACCTTGGCCGAGACCGCCTGGAAGATGGGCTGAACGTGCGGCCACGCCGCCGGAGAACCGCCGGGCATGATGGACGGACCCTTGCGAGCGCCCTCCTCTCCGCCCGATACTCCGGTCCCGATGTACAGCAGCCCTTTCGACTCTACGTGGGCCGTCCTCCGGATCGTGTCGTTGTAGTTGGAGTTGCCGCCATCGATGATGATGTCACCCTCTTCGAGGAGAGGAATGATCCTGTCAATGAAATCGTCCACCGGTTGCCCGGCCTTGACCAGCAGCATCACCCGGCGTGGCCTGGCCAACAACCCGACGAACTCTTCGAGCGAGTGCGCGCCGACGATGTCCGTCCCCTTTGCACCGCCCTCGAGGAACTCGTCCACGACCGAGGTGGTCCGATTGAAAACAGCCACCTTGAAGCCGTTATCGTTCATGTTGAGCACGAGGTTCTGGCCCATCACCGCGAGTCCGATGAGTCCCAGGTCCGCCTTCTTCTCCGTCATTGTTCCTCCTACTGCGGGCTTTTTGAATCTTTCAACCGGTACAGCTGCTCACCCGCGCGCCGGACCAGCAGCACACCCTCGTCCTCCCGGTTCGCCCACGCTTCCGGGTCCACATCCGCCGGGTCGAGGTATCCGAGACCGATCGCCTCGCAGCGCTCGCGGGGAATGCCGGTGGCGAGGGTGACGCGAATCCTCGGTTTTTCGACACCGTCGATGAAAGTCCCGGCGCCCCGAAGATGGGTGGAGTGTGCCAACACGCCCCACGGGATGTGCTTGAACTTCTCCCATTGGGCGATGAAGTAGTCCCTCACGTGGTAGCCGATCTGATCGAGGTAGTGGCCGTGCACATAGGACACCTCGGTGATATGTGGCGCGTAGATCACCACCTCACCGCCATCGGCGATCGCCGGTTCGAGCTTGTACATCCCTTTGGCGCCGGTCCAGATGTCGTCGTACATCTCCGGCATCACCGACAGGACGCGCTTGTATGGCTTTTCGACCCACACGATGTCGAGCTCGGCCGAAAGGTCGGTCGCCGCTCGCCACGCCTCTTCCATCCCGCCCGCGTAGATTCCGCACAGATCCTGGCCGTGCATGACCAGGGCAATCAAGCTTCTCGGCGTCGGAATGAAGGACGCGGCGCGGTCGATGAGACGCCGCACCGGGGTCTCGCGGACTCCGATGATCGACTGGCTTGTGACCAGCGCGCCCACCCAGTGGGTCGCGTCGATCACCTCCTGCCCGGCGATGCCGGGGACAAAGTACTTGTTGCCACCGGAGAAACCCGCCACTTCGTGCGGGAAGACCGGCCCACAGACCAGGATGTGGTCGTACGGAGTGTTCCCTTCGTCGTCACCAACCAGCCGGTTGAGCCTCACCGAGATGTCGATCTCGAGCTTGCCGTCGGTCGCCGCCCCAACCTCCGCGGCCGGAATGGTGCCGAGGGTCGCGAAGGTCTCGGGTGATTCCCAGCGATGGTTGTACACCCGTGACGAACCCGCCATCCCGTCGACCACGGTGGTTCCCAGAAGCCGCCCCTTGGCGGCATCGTCCATCGCCGGGTGGGTGCCGAGGGCAATCAGATAGTCGAGGGCCGCGACCTTCGAGCCGAGGAGTTCGCCGAGGAGACCGAAGAGCAGGGCGATCGGCGCCGTTCGTGTTCCGTCGGGGACGATGACCAACACCCTGCGATCGGTCAGATCGAGATCGGCAAAAGCTTCGCAGAGCACCCCTAGGACCTCAGTGTCGTACAGACCACGCCTGGTGTTCGATACTTCGAAAAGCACGGTCCGGCCCTCAGATG
>JAHECW010000294.1 GCA_024641545.1 Acidobacteriota bacterium | reverse complement strand
GATCGGGATCACCGCGCCGGGCTGATCCTCGGCCGGGGTGCGCGGCCTCCTTGGTTCTCCCATCGCACCGCCCAACGAGCGGGAGATCAGGTGACGAGGATCCCACCGTCAACCGGAATGATCGCGCCGGTCATCCACGACGACGCATCGGAGAGCAGATAGAGCGCCATCGACGAAATGTCCCGCGGTTGACCGATCCGCCCGAGCGGGTGCATGGCGCCCATCCCCGCAACGTCCTCCGGGCTCATCCCGCGGCCGCTGTGGATCGGGGTGTCGACGACCGCCGGCATGATGGCGTTGACCCTGACCGTCGGCGCCCACTCGAGGGCGAGGCACCGCGTCATGTGGTTGAGGGCCGCCTTGGACGTGTTGTAGGCCATCATCCCCGGGATCGCGCGCGCCGCCAGGGACGACGAGATGTTGACCACCGCCGGCGCCTCGCCCTGCTTGAGCAGCGGTCCGAGGGCGCGGCAGAGAAGATAGGGACCACGGACATTGACATCGAAGACCGTGTCCCAGGTTTCCGGGTCGGTCTGTTCGAGGGTCGCCATCGGGGCGATTCCGGCGTTGTTGACGAGACCATCCAGGGCGCCCCAGCGTTGCTTGACCGCCTCGGCGAGACCATCGACCTGGCCGGCATCGGAGACATCGCACGCGTGCCACCAGGCGCCGCCGCCGAGCTCCCGAACCGCGTCTTCGAGAATCTCGCCGCGTCGCGCGACGAGACAGACCTCCGCCCCCGCTTCGTGCAGCAACCGGGCGGCATCGATGCCGATCCCGCTCGACGCACCGGTAACGATCACCCTTCGATTTCGTACTTCCAACATGGATCCTCCATCGGTTTTGGTGTTGCGACGACTCCCGGACGCGACTTCCGAACGGGTATCATGGAAGTGTTCGATGAGACCTTCTGATTTCATGACCCCGGTGAGCCCTCGACGCCTCGTACAACCACCCGGTATCGCCGGAATTCCCGGCGCATTCGGGAACGGGAAACGATGAGCACCGCCTGGGTCTTCTTTCCGCTGATTGTTCCGCCCATCGCGGCGCTGGCCGCCCATTTCTTCCTCGCTTCGCGTGGGATGTCCCCTGCCGTCATCATCGGGCTCAACGCCCTGTGCCCGGGGGCCGGACTGGCCGCGGCGGCCCGGCCGACCCTGGAAACGGTCCTCGCGGTCCTCATGGCGCAGACCAGCCTGCTCATCGCCGGCGCCATGGGTTCGCTCGGCTACTTCGTGCCTTTCATGGTGGTCGGGGGGGTTTGGGCCTCGATCTACACTCCGCACAATCCACTCGCGGTGGTGACCATCACCCTCGATACGATCGCTCGGCCCGTCCCCGACGCGATGACGGCCATGCAGCAGGATCCTCCCCACGGTTCACCCATCGCAGCGCCACCGTCGAAGACCGAGGACGAAACCGGGGAGGCCGAAACCGGCTACGCCGTCGAGGTCCGCTGCACCGAGTGCGGCGCCGATGTCCCCGTGCCGGTCCTCCACCGTATGGCGCACTGCAGCTTCTGCGGCAGCGAACACCTCCTCGTGGGCCAGGAGGAGACGCTCTACCTGACGCTCCCGGAGAAGGCCCCGACCGAGGCCGAGCTCAAAGAGGCCCTGCTCGATCACTATCGTTACCGCTACTACCTCAAGCTCTTCCAGGCGTCGGTGCCAATGGTTCAGGCCGCCGCCACCGACGCCACCGCGTCGGGCGCACTCGTCAGCCGGCCCGAGGCCGAGGCGGCGGCGGCCGCGGCCGAGGCCGTGGTGGCGAAGCAGGCGGATGCCTACCGCGCCAAGCTCAAGCGCCAGCTCGACCTGGGCCGCAGCCGCCGGTTTCTGTCCCCCTACCGGCACGGGATGGGAACCCTCTACCAGGCGGGTTTCGGCCGCCGAAAGGACGACCAGGAAAAGGTCCTTCGATTCAAGATCGGCACGGTCGAAGCGTCGGCCGCCTCGTCTTCGGTCCTCAGACTGCCCGAGATGGGCAAGCTGACCTATCTCAGAGCGCTCAAACCCGCGGCGGACTGTGTTCCGGGTGAACGGAGTCTTGCCCTCGATCTCGACGAGCAGGTGCTGAAGTGGGCCTTCGGCCGCCTGGACCGCAAGCAACTCGACCGCTCCATCAACACGATTCGTCTCGGTTCACGGTTCATCAGGGAGATCAGCGCCGTCGTCTGGCGCCCGTGGTGGATCGTCGAGGTCTCGGGCCCGCGGATCCGCGAGACACTCCTGGTGGACAGCGCGTCCGGGTCGGTCATCGGCCCCGCGCCGAGCTTCGACGACGAGATCCTGACCGAGCTGCCCGAACCCGCGCGCGACCCCGGCCGCGGTCTCCACTTCATCCCCATGGAGTGCCCCACCTGCGGCGACGAGTTCGCTTTCGACAGCGATGCGGTCGTGCACTTCTGCCGCAACTGCCACCGCGTCTGCCGGGTCTCCGGCAAGCGCAAGGAGACCGTCGAGTACTCGCGCACCGGAGCCGTCGACAGTGGTTTCGACCTGGTGCCCTTCTGGCTCTTCCCGCTGCGGATCCGGACCGCCGGCGGCGAGCTCATCACCGATCTCGCCCATCTCAAGGACGGTATCGACGGGACCCTCGACCAGATCGGCGACGACGCTCCCGTCCGCCAGCACGGTCTCTACGTCCCCGCCATCCGCTGCATCAACTCGAGACTCATGGGCTCGGCGTTCAACCGGCTCTTCGATCACACCGTGCGCCGGCGCTTTCGGATCGTGCACGAACGCTGGCCCCTCGATGTCAAACCCAGGCCGTGGACAATCCACCTCGACGAAGCCGAGGCGCGCAACCTCGCGCCGCTCTACCTCGCCAACGCCTTCGGCCGCCGGGATCTCGCCCGGGTCAACGTCAGCCAGGTCGCGGACCGGCTCTTCGACGCCACCCAGGAGAGCGACGGGCGGCTCGT
>JAHECW010000178.1 GCA_024641545.1 Acidobacteriota bacterium | reverse complement strand
GGGGGCGCCGGCCCCACAATGGATCTCAGCCTGTTGTAGCGCCGGCGCCCTCGCCGGCGTCACGACCTGGGACGTTGATTCTCCGAGGACCAGGCTTTTTGCAAGAGGCTCAATTCTCAATTACATCGCACAGCCTGTGGAAACGATGCGGTGTTTATTAATTGAAAATTAAGAATTGAGAATGAGTTCAGGGGTAGAGCCGATTGATCATCCGCGGGTAGGGGATCGCTTCGCGCAGATGCTGCACGCCGCAGATCCAGGTCACGCAGCGTTCGATCCCCATGCCGTATCCCGAGTGCGGGAATGATCCGTAGCGGCGGACGTCGAGGTACCACTCGAAGGCTGCCTTGGGCAGGTCGTGGGCGGCGATCTGACGCTCGAGGTGCTCGAGGGAGTCGGATCGTTCCGAGCCGCCGATGATCTCGCCGTAACCCTCTGGTGCGAGGACGTCGACGGCCAGGGCGCGGGTCGGATCCGCGGGATCGGGCTTCATATAGAAGGCCTTGATGGCCGCCGGGTAGCGGGTCACCATGAGCGGCTGATCGTACTGCCGGGTCAGAATCGTCTCGTCGTCGGCGCCGAAGTCGTCGCCGTGCTCGACATCGGAACCGAGCTCCCTGAGCTTGAGGATTGCATCGCCGTAGTCGAGTCGGGGATAGGGACGTCGGGTCGAGGGCTCGAGCTTGGAGACATCGCGTTCGAGACGCTTGAGGTCCTCCTCGCAACGGTCGAGGACACGCGAGACAATCTCGGAGAGAAACTCCTCGGCGAGATCCAGGAGCCCGTCGAATTGGAGCCACGCGACCTCGGGCTCGACCATCCAGAACTCGGTCAGGTGGCGGCGGGTCTTGGATTTCTCCGCGCGGAAGGTGGGTCCGAAGCAGTAGACCTTGCCGAGGGCCGCGCAGGCGGGCTCGAGATAGAGCTGACCGGACTGCGACAAGAAGGCGGGCTCACCGAAGTAGTCGGTCTCGAAGAGGGTCGAGGTTCCCTCGCACGCGGCCGGAGTCAGGATGGGCGAGTCGATGTTGGTGTAGCCGCGGGTGTAGAAGAAGTCGCGGATCGATTGGCAGACCTCGGAGCGGACCCGCATCATGGCGTGCTGGCGTTTGGAGCGCAGCCACAGGTGGCGGTGATTGAGCAGAAAGTCGGGGCCGTGGTCCTTCTTGCCGATGGGAAACTCGGGCGAGATGTGGACCGGATCGAGGGCGGTGACCTTGAGCTCGTAGCCGCCGGGGGCGCGTTCGTCGGCGACAAGCCGGCCGGTGACGCGCACCGATGACTCCTGGGTCAGTTCAACCGCGGTCTCCCAGACCGCCTCGTCGACCTCGGGCCGAAAGACGATGCACTGGAGGTAGCCGAAGCCGTCGCGCAGGATGATGAAGCGCAGCTTGCCCTTCTTCCGCCAGTTGTAGACCCAGCCCCGGATGGTGACTTCCTGGTCGGTGTGGTCGGCGAGATCGGCGATGGTGATCACGGGCGTAGACATCGTTCCTCCCTGTCAGGGGCGGAATTGTACACGAGGGATGGCGTTCCCCGTTTCCGCGTCCGCGTCCGCGGGTCCGGACGCGGGTCCGGACGCGGAATCAAACCCGCGGTAGAATGGCCTCTTCAGTTTTCGCTGGAGGCACGATGGAGGTCCGCCCGACACACGATGAGTTTCTCGCCTTCGCGCGCGACCACGATGTCGTGCCGGTGGTGCGCGAGCTGACCTCCGACACGGTGACCCCGTTCACGGTCTACTCGCGGCTCGCCCGCGGCGGCCGCAACCCCTTCCTCCTCGAGAGCGTCGAGGGCGGCGAGCACGTCGCCCGGTACTCGTTCGCCGGGGTGAATCCCTTCCGCATCGTCGAGATCCGAGACGGCGCGGTGCTCGTCGACGGCGTGCCCGAGGACGGGCCGCCCATCGAGGTCCTGCGCCGGGTCACCGATCTCGGCCGGGTCGCGCCGGTGGACGATCTGCCGCCGTTTTGCGGCGGCGCCATGGGCTATCTCGGCTACGACGCGGTCCGGCTGGTAGAGGCCATCCCGGCCAGCGGCCGCGACGAGGGCGGGATGCCCGACGCCTGGTTCGGCCTCTACGACTCGGTGGTTGCGCTCGATCGCGCCCGGCAACGGTTGCAACTGGTGGTGCTCGCGCGTATCGAAGGCGATCCTGAAGGCGCGTGGACGACCGCCATGCAGCGCATCGGCAACCTTCACTCAGCACTCCTCGAGGGCGGTGGCGGTCCGCTGCCTCACACCCTGCCGGTGCCCGACGGTGACACCTGGGCCGGGTGGCGGTCGACCCCCGCCGCCGCCGACTATCTCGCGGCGGTGGCGACGGCGCGCGAGCACATCCTCGCCGGCGACATCTTCCAGGTTGTCCTGTCCCGGCGGTGGCGGCGGGTTCCGCGCTGCACCGCGGCCGAGATCTACCGCATGCTGCGGGTGACCAACCCGTCGCCCTACATGTTCCTCTTCGACACCGGGAACGCGCGGATCCTCGGCTCGAGCCCCGAGATGCTGGTCCGGGTCGAGGGCCGGACGGTGAGCACCTGTCCCATCGCCGGCACCCGACCGCGCGGCGCCGATCGCGACGACGACCTCAGGCTCGAAGCCGAGCTCCTGGCGGACCCCAAGGAGCTCGCCGAGCACACCATGCTGGTCGATCTCGGGCGCAACGACGTCGGCCGCGTCGCCGTACCCGGCACCGTGCGGGTGGTTCGAGAGACCGAGGTCGAGCGCTACAGCCACGTCATGCACCTGGTGAGCGAAGTCCGGGGCGAGCTCCGGCCGGAGTGCGACGGCTGGGACGCGCTCTTCGCCTGTTTCCCGGCCGGGACCCTGAGCGGCGCGCCAAAGGTGCGCGCGATGGAGATCATCGACGAGCTCGAAGAGGTCCGCCGCGGGGTCTACGGCGGGGCGGTGGGGTATCGCAACGCCACCGGTGACTTCGACTCGTGCATCGCCATCCGGACCATGGTCGAGCGCGGCGGAGTCGCCCATATCCAAGCCGGCGCCGGCATCGTCTACGACTCGGTGCCGTCGAACGAGCTCGAAGAGTGCCGCAACAAGGCCAACGCCCTCGTCGAAGCCGTCGCCATGGCCGAGGCCGCGGCGTCGGCGCCTCGGAGCTGACGCATGATCCTGATGATCGACAACTACGACAGCTTCACCTACAACCTGGTGCAGGAGCTGGCGGAGATCTCCGAGACCGAGATCGAGGTCGTGCGCAACGACGTCGCCGGCGCCGGCGAGTTGCTGCGCCGGCGGCCCCGCGCCATCGTGATCTCCCCGGGGCCGGGGACGCCCGACGACGCCGGCGTCAGCATGGATCTGATCCGCGCCGCCGGCGAGACGCCGATGCTGGGGATCTGTCTCGGTCTCCAGTCGCTGGCCGCGGTCCACGGCGGATCCATCGTCCGCGCCCCGGCGCCGGTCCACGGCAAGACGTCTCGGATCCACCACAACGACACCGGCGTGATGGCGGGTCTGCCCAATCCCTTCATCGCCACCCGCTACCACTCGCTGGTGGTCGATCGTGCGACGGTGCCCGAGGAGCTCGAAATCACTGCCTGGACCGATGACGGCCTGGTGATGGGGGTGGCGCACCGCGAGCGGCCGCACCACGCGGTGCAGTTCCACCCCGAGTCCTATCTCAGCGCCGATGGGATGCAGCTGCTGGCGAACTTCCTGACCCTCGCGGGCATCGATGTCAAGCCGGGGTGGAGACGGTGAGTTTTTTATCATCATGAATCATGAATTTCGGATTGAGCATTGACTGAGCTTGATTATAGGAACGTGCTCGAGTCGCTGTTGAACCGCACCGATCTCGATGCGGCCGCGATGGAAGCGGTCGTCGGCGCGATCATGGACGGAGAGCTCGATCACGCCCGGGTCGCCGGTCTGCTGGTGGCGCTGCGCGCCAAGGGCGAGTCGGCGACCGAGGTGGCCGCCGCCGCCCGCGCCATGCGCTCCCGGGCCCTCGCAGTGGCGGCGCCGGCCGGCGCCATCGACACCTGCGGCACCGGGGGTGACGGCGCCGAGACCATCAACATCTCCACCGCTGCTGCTTTGGTGGCGGCTGCGGGTGGCGTGCCGGTGGCCAAACACGGCAACCGCTCGGTCTCGTCGAAATGCGGATCGGCCGACGTTCTCGAGGCCCTCGGCGTCCGCCTCGATCTCGATCGTCAAGCGCTGGCGTTCCTGCTCGAGGAAGTCGGGATCGCGTTTTTGTTCGCCCAACAGCTCCACCCGGCCATGGCCGCGGTGGTGCCCGTGCGCCGCGCCCTCGGGGTGCGGACGGTGTTCAATCTCCTCGGTCCCTTGACCAACCCGGCCGGCGTCCGCCGTCAGGTGCTCGGGGTCTGGGGCAGCGAGGTCCAGCCGCTGGTGGCCGAGGCCCTCGCCGACCTCGGGGCCGAGCTCGCTCTGGTCCTGCACTCGGACGACGGTCTCGACGAGCTCTCGGTGGCGGCGCCGACCACGGTCATCGAGGTCCGCGACGGAACCGTCGCCGGAACCTGGAGGGTGGACCCCGTCGAGTTGGGCATCCGCGCCCGTGACCCCGACAGCCTCCGCGGCGGCGGCGTCGAAGAAAACGCGCGCCGGCTGTGTGCGATCCTCGAAGGCGGAGAATGCTCGGCGGCGTCCGAGGCGGTGGCGCTCAACGCGGCGGCGGCGCTGATGGTCGGCGGCAAGGCCGATGATCTCGCCTCCGGGCTTGGGATCGCGCGGAAGATCTTGGCCGCCGGCGCCGCCGGTCGGACCCTCGAGGCGCTGGCCCGCCGATCGCAGGAGCTGGGCGGTGGCTGATCACTCGGTGCTCGACCGGATCGTCGACGCCGTCCGGGCGCGGATGGCGGCCGAGCCCGAGGCCGGGGATCTTGCCGAGCGCGCCGCGGCGTGGCGCGAATCAACGCCGCGCCGGTCGCTGCGCGCGGCGTTGTCGGGCAACGGCCCGTCGATCATCGCCGAGTGCAAGAAGGCGTCGCCGTCGGCCGGGCTGCTCCGGGCCGATTTCGATCCCGCGCGGTTGGCGGCCCGCTACCAGGCCGGCGGGGCGTCGGCGATCTCGGTGGTCACCGAACCCGATTTCTTCCAGGGGCGTCTCGAGTGGCTGTCCGCGGTGCGCCGGGCGGTCGACCTGCCGGTGCTCCGGAAGGACTTCGTCATCGACGAGCGTCAGCTGCGGGAGGCCGCGGCCCTCGGCGCCGACGCGGTGCTGCTGATCCAGCGGATCCTCCCCGCAGATCGCCTCGCCGAGCTCGTCGGCGCCGCTTCCGAACTCGGGTTGGAAACCCTGGTCGAGATTTTCGCCGACGAGGATCCGGCGCCGACGATCGCGTCCGGGACGGCCGTCATCGGCGTCAACGCCCGCGATCTGGCCACGTTCGTCACCCGGCTCGATGTCGTCGAAGCGCTTGCCGACCGCCTCCCCTCCGATCGGGTGCGGGTTGCCGAGAGCGGGATCAAAGGACCGGACGACATCGTTCGCCTCGCTGCCGCGGGTTATGACGCCTTTCTCATCGGCGAGCACCTCGTGCGCGCCGCCGACCCCGAAATCGAGCTCCGCCGTCTGCTCGGCTTGGACGAACGAAGAACAGCCGACTTAGGACTCACGACCCACGACTCACGAACCGAGGACTGAGATCGAATGCTCGTCAAGATCTGTGGACTGACCCGCCCGGGGGATGCCGAGGCCGCCATCGAAGCGGGCGCGGACATGCTGGGTTTTGTTTTCGCGCCGGGGACCAGACGGTTCGTGGATCCGACGACGGCGGTCTGGATCCGTGACCTGAGGGGCGCCGAGAAGGTCGGGGTTTTTCGCGATTCCGAACTCGCGAGCATCATCGCCATCCGCGACCTCCTCGGCCTCGACCGGGTGCAGCTCCACGGCGAGGAGCCCGACTCGTGGCTTGACGCCCTGGGGCCGGAGACGCTGCGCCGGGTCGAGCCCCGCGGCGCCGACCCCTGGCAGCGCGCAGCCATGCTCTCGGGGCTGTGTCTGCCGCTCTTCGACCCCGGCGCCGGGGACGGCGTGGCCTTCGACTGGAAAGGGCTCCCGCCGCGGCCCACGGGTCTGTGGGTCGGCATCGCCGGCGGGTTGACACCGGAAACCGTGGCGGAAGCCGTGACCCGGGTGCGGCCGGCGATGGTGGATGTCTCCACCGGTGTCGAGGCGTCGCCGGGGATCAAGGACCCGGAGCGCGTCGCGGCTTTTGTGGCTGCCGCCCGTTCCGCGGTAGAATCCGCGGCGTTGGACCACGATGAAGACACTCCCTGACAAGCGCGGTTACTTCGGCGAGTGGGGCGGCACCTTTGTGCCCGAGACCCTCATGGCGCCGCTCGATGAGCTCGAGCGAGCCTACCACCGGGCCCGGCGTGATCGGGCCTTCGAGGCGCGGCTCAAGGAACTCCTCGATCGCTATGTCGGACGGCCGACGCCGCTCTACCAGGCGCGTCGGCTGTCGGCCCGTCTGGGTGGCGCGATGATCTGGCTCAAACGGGAAGATCTCTGCCACACCGGTGCGCACAAGATCAACAACGCGCTCGGCCAGGCCCTGCTCGCGTGCGAGATGGGCAAACGACGGGTGATTGCCGAGACCGGCGCTGGCCAGCACGGGGTGGCGACGGCGACGGCCGCGGCGCTGCTCGGCCTCGAGTGCCGGGTCTACATGGGCGCCGAGGACATGCGCCGGCAGGCGCTCAACGTCTATCGGATGCAGCTCATGGGCGCCGAGGTGATGTCGGTCGCCGGCGGGGCGCAGACCCTCAAGGACGCCATCAACGAGGCGCTCCGGGACTGGGTCACCCATGTTCGTTCGACCCACTACATCCTCGGCTCGGTCCTCGGCCCGCACCCCTATCCGATGATGGTCCGCGACTTCCAATCGGTCATCGGTCGCGAGACCATGGCCCAGTATCGACAGATCGTCCGCGGTTTGCCTGATTGCATCATCGCGTGTGTCGGCGGTGGCTCCAACGCGGCCGGGATCTTCTCGGCCTTCATCCCCCACACCCGGGTGCGGTTGGTGGGTGTGGAGGCCGGTGGTCGAGGCCCGGGCCCGGGCAACCACGCGGCGCGCTTCGCCGGCGGCGGCGCACCCGGCGTGCTCCACGGCACGCGGACCCAGGTTCTGCAGGATGAAGACGGCCAGGTCGAGTCGACCCACTCGGTGTCGGCCGGGCTCGACTACCCGGCGGTGGGCCCGGAGCACGCGAACTGGCGGGACACCGGCAGGGTGACCTACACGACGGTGGACGATGCCGAGGCCCTTGCCGCCTTCCACCTTCTCGCCGAGACCGAAGGCATCGTGCCGGCCCTCGAGTCGGCCCACGCCATCGCCCAGGCCGCCAAGGTCGCACCGGGGATGGCCCTCGAAGCCAACATCATCGTCAACCTCTCGGGCAGGGGGGACAAGGACCTCGAAGAGGTGGCGAGGGTGGAGAGGGAGCAGTCGTGAGCCGGATCGCCGATGCCTTCAAAACCGCGAGACGTCAGGGACGGGCCGCGTTCATTCCCTATGTCACCTGCGGCGACCCGTCGCTCGACCGCAGCATCGAGCTCGCCGCGGCCCTCGAACGGGCCGGGGCCGATGTCCTCGAGTTCGGTGTGCCCTTTTCGGATCCCATGGCGGATGGTCCGACCAACCAGCGCGCCGCCGAGCGCGCCCTGGCAAGGGGAACCTCGCTCAAGCAGGTCCTGGAGGTCGTGCGCGAGATACGACTGCGGTCGCAGCTCGCCATCGTCCTCTTCACCTACGCCAACCCGGTTGTCCGCTTCGGCATCGAGCGGTTTGCCGAGCACGCCGCAGCCTCGGGGGTCGACGGCGTGCTCTTCACCGACGTCCCCGCCGAGGAGATGGCGGGATTCCGCCCGGCGCTCAGGGCCGCCCGCCTCGATGCGATCATGCTGGTGACGCCGACCTCGAACCGGGCGCGGATGAAGGCGACCGCCAGGTGCGGCAGTGGTTTTCTCTACCTGGTATCGCGCACCGGCGTCACCGGAACCCAGAAGGACCTCGACAGTGACCTTGCGGCCAACGTCGGGACCGCCCGAAAGGCCTCGCGGTTGCCGGTCGCGGTCGGATTCGGGATTTCCACCCCCGATCAGGTCGCCAAGGTCGCCGCCATCGCCGACGGCGTCGTCGTCGGTTCCGCGATCGTCAACGAGATCGCCGAGGAGGGTGACACCGATGCGCTGGCAGGCCGGGTCGAGACGTTTGCTGCGCCGCTCGCCCGGGCGTGCAGGCGAAGCCCGTGAAAAACAATAATCTTCAATGCTCGATGCGGGAGTTCTCGGGCTCCCGCACCGAGCATTGAACCGAGCGGAACCATGAGCCGATCCAAACGCCACCGCATGGGTCAGAATTTTCTCGTCGACGAGGATGTCGCCCGGCGCATTGTCGATCTGCTCGGTGATGACCCGCCGAGAGTGATCGAGATCGGCCCCGGGCGCGGAGCGCTGACCGCGCCGCTCCTCGAGCGATTCGACCGCGTCCGCGCGCTCGAGCTTGACGAACCGCTGGTGGCGCCGCTCGAGGAGCGCTTCGGCGGCAGCGGGCTCGAGGTCGTTCATGCCGACGCCCTGACCGCATCCTTGAGCGAGGCGGTCGGCGGCGATGGACAATGGCAACTTGCATCCAATCTGCCCTATTCGGTGGGCACCGCCATCCTCCGCCGGCTCATGCCCCGCCACGACCTCTTCACCCGTCTGGTCGTGATGCTCCAGCGCGAGGTCGCGGTGCGGGTGGTGGCCGAACCGGGAGACGGCCACCACGGGCTCATGGGCCTGGAGAGATCGGCCTGGGCCGACGGTTGGATCGCCTTCGAGGTCCACCCGCGGGCCTTCCGTCCGATTCCCAAAGTGACCTCGGCGGTGGTGGTGCTCGATCTGCGGCCGCCGCCGGCGGACCCGGGCGACATCGCGCGGGCTCTCAAGATCGCCGGCCAGGCGCTGACGCTGCCGAGAAAGAAGCTGACCAACGCGCTCGGCGGCCGGATCGACCGCGACGCCATCGCGGCGGCCGGGCTCGATCCCAACGCGCGCCCGGGAACGATTCCGCTCGAGGGTTGGCTCAGGCTGGCCTGGCTGCAGGCGCAGGTTTCGACCTGATCAGTCCGGAGAGCTCGCCGGTCTGTGTCGCAGACCCGGCGCCCGCGGCCGAAGGGTCTTCCGGTCGTTCGCACCGAGCATTCGCTCAAGGTTTCGGCATGCGCTCGAAAGGAGTGGCTACGGCGCCGCATTTTCCCGGATGTCGATACCGCCACTGTCGACGCCGTCGAAGAAGAGGACCTTGAACGGCGAGGTGACGTGGTCACAGTCCCGGACGATCTCGATCCCGTCCGGCGTTTCGACGACGGTGGCGTAGCCCCGGCAGGTCGAGCCGCCGGGGGCGCGACTCGGTGTGACGAAAATGCCCACCTCGGAGGGTGACGACGGAACGCTCGCGTCGATAACCCGCAGTCCGGACCAGCCGGCGGCGACCAGGGTGGTCCTGCCGCAGTCGACGACCCGCCGGGCCGGCCCCGGCGTATCCACGAAGGCGATCTCCGCAGGTGCGGCGGGATCGCGCACGTCGATCACCCGTAAACCACCCTCGTCGTCGGCCACGCAGGCGATGCCGTCCGACACCGCGATCCCGGCGGCTCGGCCGGGAGTCTTGATGGCGCCGAGGGCGATCGGAGATGACGGATCGGCGACGTCGATGATGAGCAGGCCCCTGTGGCAGTCGGCGACGTAGGCCGTGCCGCCTGCAACGGTGACGCTGACGGGCAGCCCGTCGGTCTCGATCTGCCCGACGGCGACCGGCGAGGCCGGCGCCCGAACGTCGATGATGTGAACCCCGTGGGCCAGATCGGCAACGTAGGCATAGCCGTCGGCCACCGCAACTCTGTAGGCGCTCGAAGGCGTTCGATCGACGGCGATCTCCACCGGGGCGCCGGGGACACTCACATCGATGATCCGCAGTCCTTCCCGGATGTCCGCCACATAGGCGGTGGCCCCGGACACCGCGACGTCCCATGCGTCGAAAGGCGTTTCGGTGACGCTGATTTCAACCGGGTCGGTGGGCGAGGAGAGATCGATGACCCGCAGACCGGACCGACCATCGGCGACGAAGGCGTAGTCGTCGGCGACGGCGATACCGCGCACGACTTCGGGGAGGACGATCTCACCCAGGATCTGCGGTTCACCGTGGGTCGGGGCATCGACAACCAGCAGCGCACAGCCGCTCGCGAAGACGACCCGCCCTCCGTCTCGCGCAACCGCGGAGACCGGGCCGTAGGGCCACCGGTTTGCAGGATTTTCAGCCGAAGCGAGGGCGGCGAGCGCGGTGACGGTCATCGCGACAATCACGGCCCTGCGACTGTTCCGGCCGACCTCCTCGCGACAGCCGTGCCGGACCGTGATCATGGACACCCGGGTTGAATCGACTAAAGATCTCCGGTTCATGACAACCCCCCCCGCTGTTTCTATGAGAAGAAAGTCGGCCCGCAGAAGAAGAAAGTCATGAAGAAAACGTGGGGGAATTGTCTGGATCGTGGTCAGCCGAGCTCGACCGTGAGCCGCTCAACCCATCCCCGAAGCTCGCCGACCACGGGTTCGAGGGGGTGGCGCTCGCCGTGCGCGTTCTGAGCCCGGCGAACGAACTCCTGTTTCCAGACCGCGTCGAGGATCGACCGACGGGAGAGCACTTCGCCGGCGTTTTGGGCCAGATAGACGAGCGGTTCCATGGCCCTCGGCTCGAGCTGGACTTCGACCGCCGAGGTCGAAATCCGACCAATGGATGGCTGGACGAGTCATTCCCCCAGTTGGAAGACCCGGTCGTTGAGTTGTTTGGAGGGCACGAAACGAGTATACCGAACCGGGGATTAATGCTCAATTGAGAGATCACCCGATCGGCCCCGCCGATGATCGATCCCGCTCAT
>JAHECW010000028.1 GCA_024641545.1 Acidobacteriota bacterium | reverse complement strand
GAGCAGGCCGGAGCCGGCGAGCAAGCTCGCCATGGCCACCAGGGCGGCGGTCAGCGCTGGGATGGGCAGATCGCGGATGGCCGGCGCCCGAACGAGGATCACCGCGGCCATCGCCATCAGCATCAGCGATGCCACGGCGATCAGACGGGCCCGCCTCGTCATTCTTTTGGGCGGCGGGGTGCGAAGACCCTGGAGAGGCGGCACCGTCATGATCTCTATCAGCGGCAGAATCGAAGCGGCGAGGGCGGTGACGACCGCGATGGCGAGACCGATTGTGGCGAGCTCGACGTCGAAACGGATCTCCGAGGCGGGAATCCCGCGGACCACCGAGGCGACCGTGAAGCGGACGCTGGCCAGCGCCAGCCGGGCGCCGCCGAAGCCGGCCGCGACCCCGATCACGCCGCCGACGACACCGATCCCGAGGGCCTCGGCGAGCACCACCGCCGCAATCTTCAGCCGTGGAGCGCCCAACGAGCGCAGCAGCGAAACCACGAATCGGCGCTGGACCACCGACGTGGCGAGGGTGGTGGCGATGAGCACCCCGGCAACGAGCAGCGAGATCGCAGACAACGCCACGAGATTGAAGCGCAGCGAGGCGAGCATCTGCTCGGCAAATCGCCGCCGTTCGCCCGGCGCTGCGATCGTCAGTTCGCCCGGAAGCAGCGCCGCCGCCCGCGTGGCGAGCTCGTCGACGCCGACGGCGCCCCGGGGGACGAGCTCGATACGGTCGAGCCGGCCGACTCTGCCGAGCAGCTCCTGCGCCGGTGCGACATCCATCACCACGACCCGCTCCCAGACCGCGGAGAGCCCGTCGGCTTCGAAGAGCGCCGCGACCTCGATCGTACGAGGCCGGCCGCCGACCGAGACCGTGAGCTCGTCGCCCGGCCCGACCCCGATCTCGGCGGCCAGCGGGCGGGAAACCAAGGCGCCGAATCCCAGAAGGGTCGAATCCAAGTCCGAAAGCCGGCTGTCTTCGGCGAGCACCGGACGAACCTCGGAGTCGAGCAGGAGATCGACCCCGAGCAGGCGGACCCCGTCGCCGAGCTCCATCAGCAGGACCGTGTCCTCGACGACCGGCACGAGAAGCGCCATGGAGGCGAGGGGTCGCAGCGAGGCAAGGGTCTCGTCGGGCAGACCGCCGGGGCGGGTGATCTCGAGCCGCGCGGCGCCCGCGACCTCCTCGACGCCTTCGGCGAACGAGGCGACGGCGGCCCGGCTGGCGGAAACGGTGGCGATCACCGCCGCGACGCCGGTGGCGACCCCGACGACCGTGACGAGAAAGCGCCACGGGTGGTGGACGAGCGGTCTCAGCAGCAGGGCGCGGAGGATCACCGGCGGGCCACTCTCAACCGCAACCCACCAACCGGCCGTCGGCCAGTTCATAGATCCGATCGGCGGCCGCTGCGACCTTCGCGTCGTGGGTGGCGAGGAGCAACGCCGCCCCCTCGGAGCGCCTGAGTTCGTCGAGCAGTTCGATGACCGCCGCACCGGTGCGGCTGTCGAGGTTTCCGGTCGGTTCGTCGGCGACGACGACGCGTGGTTGGTGGACCAGCGCTCTCGCGACCGCGGTTCGCTGCTGCTCGCCGCCGGAGAGCTCGGATGGGTAGTGGCCGGCACGGTGTGCGAGTCCGACCCGGTCGATGAGCCCGCGCACCCGGTCGGCGTCGCGGCGGCCATCGAGTGCCAGCGGCAGAGTGACGTTCTCCTCGACGGTCAGGTGCGGGACGAGATGGAAGGCTTGAAACACCATTCCGATGCGGCGCCGCCGGAGCGTGACCAGTTCATCCTCAGCGACCCTGGCGATGTCGAGACCGCAGACCCGCACCGAACCACGGTCGGGCCGATCCACGGCGGCCGCGAGATTGAGCGCGGTCGACTTGCCGCAGCCAGATGGCCCGACGAGTGCGACGAGCTCTCCGGCATCGAGACTGAGCGACAGCTCGACGAGAGCGTGGACCACCTCACCGCCCCGGTGGTAGTCGCGGCCGACCTCGACCATCTCGACGACGGGGCCGGTGCTCATCCCCGGAACTCGCCGATGGGTCGATAGCAGAAGACATAGGCGCCGCCGTCGATAACGACCTTGAGTTCGGCCCCACGGGTCACGGCGTATTCGACATAGCCGGGCATCTCGCAGTCGCCGTGGCACTCGCTGGCGTGGGCCGGGCTCTCACGGTCGGCATCTCGGTCGTACCACGAAAGGCAGATGGGTTCATCGAGCGCCTGCACCGCGGCTTCGTCGGCCAGTCGTTTGGCGGTCGCGAAATCGATGCGGGAAGCGTGCGTCTCGATGGCTGCGGTCTGGAGAGGGTCGATCACGGTCGGTCTCCGATCGGGTTTCGAATTGCCGCCGAGGAGACCTTCGCAGGTTGCCTCGGCAACGGTTCACGCTGACGGCCGAAAGGCCTCATGGGGAGAAGGAGAGCGGAGCGCCTGGAATTCCGGACCGGCACCGGCACCTTGATCGATGCGCAGAGCATGCATTGGAGAAGATGACATGAATCGGAAGAAAGTGTACGTGATCATTGGAGGGTCCGGTGGTATCGGTTCGCACGTAGCGCGACGCCTGACTGCGGACGGGGCGGCCGTGGTTCTCGCGGCGCGTGGAAGCGAGCGGCTCGACGCCCTGTCCGCCGAACTCGGAGGGGCCGAGACGCGCCTGGTCGACGCGACCGACATCGAAGCGGTGGACGCGCTGATCAAGGAGGTCCACAGCGGTCACGGTCGCCTCGACGGGATCGTCAACTGCGTCGGGTCGATCCTGCTGAAAGCGGCGCACCAGACCTCCGTTGAGGACTGGCGGAAGACCCTGGCGGCGAACCTCGACTCGGCCTTTGCGACCGTCCGTGCCGGCGCAAGGGCGATGCGGAAGGACGGCGGGTCCATCGTGCTGATGTCTTCGGCCGCGGCCCGGGTCGGGATGCCGAACCACGAGGCGATCGCGGCTGCGAAGGCGGGAGTCATCGGTCTCGGGCGTTCGGCGGCCGCAACCTATGCCTCGAAGGGGATTCGCGTCAACATCGTCGCGCCCGGTCTGGTGGACACCCCCATGGCGGCCGGAATCACCGGAAACCCTCTGATGCTCAAGGCATCCGAAGCCATGCACCCGCTCGGCAGGATCGGCCGGCCGGAGGAGGTAGCCGACGTCGTCGCGTGGCTGGTCTCCGGTGACAGCGGCTGGGTCACCGGTCAGGTCATCGGCGTCGATGGCGGCCTTTCTTCATTGCGAACCAAGACAGCGGGGTAGGCTCCCGGCGTCAATCGAGGACGCCGACCACGATGGCGGACGGGTGTTCGGCCGACCGGTGGACTCGATGGGTCGCCCTGACGAAATCGTCCTCATCGGCTTCGAAGATGTTGTCCACCCAACTCTGCGGGTTGCGGTCCTGGAGGGGGAAGAGGCTGCTCTGGATCTGGATCACGATGCGGTGGCCCCGCTTGAAGGTGTGGAGCACATCCTGGAGCTCGACGGTCAGAGGTGTGATCTCTCCGGGGGTGAACGGCTCGGGCTTCGAGGTGCTGGTCCGATAGCGGCCGCGCAGGGTCTCCGACCGGACCATCTGCTGGGTGCCGCCGAGATCGGGTTCGTCCGAGTCTTTGTCGAAACCCGGCATTCGTCCGGGGTACTCGTCGATGAGCTTGACGACCCAGTCGGCGTCTTCGCCGGTGGTGCTGACCCAGAGATTCGCCGAGAGCGGACCGGCGAGGGTCAGATCGTCATCGAGGGGCTCTGACCTGTAGACCAGAACATCCGGCCGGGTTGCCGCGAAACGTTGGTCCTCGGCCATGTACTCCGAATGCCAGCCGGTGGAGATTTCGGGGGTGTAGGGTACGGGGTTGGCGGGGTCGGAGAGATACTCGTCATAGGCTTCTGAGTCGGCATCGGGTGTTTCGAACGAGAGACCGCCGCCCTCGGCGAGGTAGAGCTTCCGCGGCTCGAGATCCTCGGGAGGCCAGGTCGGGAAATCCCGCCAGCGATTCGCGCCGGTTTCGAAGACCCACGCCTCGGGCAGATCGGCTGCGCCCTCGCCCTTGAGGTGGTGGCGGAAGAAGGGGAGCAGGGCTCGTTCCTGGAAGGTCTGTGATGTCTTGAACCCGAAATCGGCGACGGCGAGCTCCTCGCCATCGGTCCAGATCCATCCCCCGTGACGCCACGGACCCATGACCAGGGTGTTGTCGATTCCGGGATTGGCCTTTTCCACGGCCTCGTAAGTGTGGAGGGGGCCGTAGAGATCCTCGGCATCGAACCAACCGCCGACGGTCATGACCGCGCAGGTGACGCCTTCGAGGTGGGGGAGGATGTTGCGCGATTGCCAGAACTCGTCGTAATCCGGGTGCGCGGCGATCTCGTTCCAGAAAGCGATCTCGTCATGGAAATATCGTTGGTTGACGTTTTTCAGCGGGCCGAGATCGAGAAAGAACCGGTAGCCGTCCGGGGTGCCGTAGTCGAAGCGATCCGGCCACTCGGTCATCAGACCGTCCCGCGCCTGTCCGAAGCTGGAGAAGAAGCCGAAGGAAAGTGACAGCACGAACGCCCCGTGGTGGTGCATGTCGTCGAAATACCAGTCGGCGATGGGCGCTTGGGGAGACGCCGCCTTGAGCGCCGGATGGGAGTCGATCATCCCGGCCGAAGTGTAGAACCCGGGATACGAGACTCCCCAGAGGCCGACCCGACCGTTGTTGTTGGGCACATGCTCGAGCAGCCACTCGATGGTGTCGTAGGTGTCGGTGCTCTCGTCGATGTCCTTCGGGCCGTCCTTCTTTTGATCGTGCGGTCGCATGTTGACGAACTCGCCCTCGGACATGAACCGACCCCGGACATCCTGGAAGACGAAGATGTATCGGTCGTGCTCGAACTCGACGGTCGGTCCGAGCTTGGTCTTGTACCGATCGGCGCCGTAGGGCCCCACCGAGTAGGGCGTGCGAACCATCAGGATCGGCCACTTTTGACTCGTGTCGTTGGGCCGGTAGACGGAAGTGAAGAGTTCGACGCCGTCGCGCATGGGGATCCGGTGCTCGAACTTGGTGTAGTTCGATCGGATGAAGGCCTCGCGCTCGGGGTCCTCGGCGTCCCGCTGCGCCCCCACCCCGCCGGCCGAGACGATGGCGAGTACAGCCCATATTGCGATGCCGATCGTTCGCTTTTCCATCGACAACCTCCAGGCCCCGTCGCGACGAGGCCGCCATGGGCCATGGTCTCACAACGGCCGCGAGCCGTGTCCGGGGCCGGGCCCCACCTGACGCCCCCGAAGCTGGGTGCTGGACTCATCTCGGTTCCCATGGCGGTCGAAAGGGAGGAGATCCGATCGAGGGTCCCGCCGACGGCGTCTACCGGGTCCTGTTCGCGACTGGTCGCGGAGCTTCTTTCGCTCAATCCAAAGCCCGGCCCGACCCAGGATCTCCGAACCAGGGGCGGTGCCGGGCGGTGAGGAATTTTGCACGGAGTTCGTGACGTTTGCCGGGTGCGCGCGAGATCCGCGCCAGACCCATCACGACATCAACAAGGAGTTGAAAATGAACTCGGACGAACGAAACAGCAAGATCATCGAGGCGCTCAGCAAAGCCTTCAACATGGAGCTGGAAACCGTGGTCAACTACATCGCGGTCTCGATCAACCTCGACGGCGTCCGCGCCAAACACATCAAGGACGAGCTCGCGGCCGACGTGCCCACCGAGCTCCAGCACGCCCAGTTGATCGCCAATCGGATCAAGACCATCGGCGGCATGGTTCCCGGTTCCCTCGCTCTCGTGATGGAACAGGAAAAGATGCAGACCCCGAAGGACACCACCGATATCGAAGCGGTGATCAAGGGGGTCATCGCCGCCGAGGAAGGCGCCATCGCCCAGTACAAGAAGATCATCGAGCTTGCCTCGGGGTTCGACCCGGCGACCGAGGATCTCGCGATTACGGCGCTGGCCGACGAGGAGGAGCACCGGCGCGAGTTCCTCGGCTTTCTCAAGGAGATCGAGGCGGGTCGCGTCTGATCTGTCGGGGCGGCCGCCAGATCTCGACCAACTCGATCCCGAGCCGGTAGAGGCCGCGCCGGCAGCGAAGGTCGATCCTGGAAGGATGCGGTGTTCGGTCGCGTTGCCAACGATGTGGAGGATGTGATGAACCATAGAATTCTGGTGTGGGTTTTCGCGACCGTCGTCGTTGCACTCATCAAGGTCGGATGCAGCGATGCCGGCGTCCCGCCCGAGACCACGGCCAAGGAGTCCGACATGAGCGCGTTTGAAGCAGTGGTGAACCACACCACCGGTGTCGTTGACCAAACGGTGACATCCATCGAAGGCGACACGGTCGATCTGCGCGGTTACCGCGGGCGACCGATGTTGATCGTCAACACGGCGTCGAAGTGCGGCTACACCAAGCAGTACGACACGCTGCAGAAACTCTATGAAGAGTTCGGGAGCCGCGGGTTCGTGATCATCGGGTTCCCGAGCAACGATTTCGGCAACCAGGAGCCCGGAACCCACGAAGAGATCGCCGACTTCTGCCGCCTCAACTATGGCGTGACCTTCCCCATGATGGAGAAGGTCCACACCAAGGGGCCTGAACAGGCGCCCATCTACCGCACCCTGACCGCCGAGTCACCGAATGACATGCGCGGCGAGATCAAGTGGAACTTCACCAAGTTCCTCGTCAACGGTGACGGCGAGGTGGTCGCCCGATTCGAACCGAGCGTCGATCCCATGGACGACAGCATCGTCGATGCCGTTGCGGCGTTGCTTCCCGCCGAGGGCTGATCGATTTCGTTGCCCACGATCGACCTCGACTGAAACGATCGCAACCGGCGGCGGGGAATACTGTCGCCGACCGTCGCTGTTGACTCCCGGTAGAACGTCATCCTGAAAACCAAAGTGAGTGGCAGGTGGCGTCGATCAAGGGAAAGTCGAGAAATTCTGACAATGAGTATCAGTATTGAAGGATTGGATGCTGACGGCAGACTGCGTTTGGCTCCGCGTGACGAAGACCAACGGGATGCCGCCCGGCGCTGGCGTCAGCTGATCGACGAGCGTCTCGCCGAACTCATCCCGGATGGCAACGTTGATCCGCGTCCGCTCCACGAGTCCATGCGCTACAGCCTGCTCGCCGGGGGAAAACGGATCCGACCCGTCCTCACCATCCAGGTCGCCACCGATCTCGGCGCCACCGAGGAAGCGGCGCTCGATGTGGCCTGCGCCGTGGAGATGGTCCACACCGCTTCGCTGATCCTCGACGATCTCCCGTGCATGGACGACGCCAGCCTCAGACGCGGAAACCCGGCAAACCACCTTGAGTACGGTGAGGACACCGCGATCCTTGCCGCCACCGCGTTGCTCAACCGGGCCTTCGGGGTCATCGCCGAGTGCGACCGTCTCCCGGCCCAAACTCGACTCGATCTGACCCGGCTCCTGTCGGATTCGGTGGGCAGCAACGGGATCATCGCCGGCCAATTCTGCGATCTGCAGATCCGCCACGGCCACGGCGACGACATCGCGGGTCTGACCGAGATGTACGGGCAGAAGACCGGCGCGCTCTTCGTTGCGGCGCTTGAGGCCGGGGCCCGCATTGCGGGTGTCGACGATGTCTGGGTCAAAGCGGTGCGGGATTATGGCGTCAACCTCGGTCTCGCCTTCCAGCTGCTCGACGATCTCCTCGACACCTTTGGTTCGCGGGAGGACATCGGCAAGGACACCGGCCAGGACGACGAGAAATCGACCCTCGCCTCGAGGCTGGGCGCCCACGGCACGCAGCAGGAAGTTCACCGTTATGTCGAGTCGGCCGCTTCGGCCCTCGAGCCACTGGGTCGTTCGGGTCTCCAGCTGGCGAACCTCGCTCGGTCCTACACCCGGACGACCATGGACCGGGTCGCCGTCTGACGACGAGCCCGGTGAGTCGCCTCGTTCGGCAAAGCCTGCTGACGAAGGGTGCGGTCCGGCTGCTCTTGTCGTGGTGCCACCATTCAAAGGTGGGTTCGGTGTAAGCTGAAGGACCAGCTTGGGAGTTGTCCGACCTTCAGGGTTAGAGCCGGCGAATCCGGGGAACCCCTTCTCGGGTTTCCGGTTTATGCTTGTGGGACGCTTCACGACAACGCGAAGGGACGCCCAACCACCCATGAAAAGACTCTCAGCTTCGCTTCTGCCCGCAATCCTCGCTCTGGCTGTCGTCTCCTGCGCTCCGGGCGAGGATGAATCGAAGACGTTTGCCGAAGGCGCTGCCAGTGATGGGGACCGCAAGGAAGAGGCGGTTCCGGTCGAGGTCGTCGCACTCGAACGCGGCACCATCGAGTCGACTCTGCGGTTTTCCGCCACCCTCGAGGCCGAACGCGATGTCCGGGTCCTGGCCGAGGCTCAGCGGCGTGTCGTCGAACTCAAGGTCGAAGAGGGCGATGCCGTTCGTGCCGGATCGCTGCTCATCCGCCTCCAGGACGACGCTCAGCGGAGCGCGCTCAACAAGGCCGAGATCGAGCTTCGCCAGGCGACACGCGAATTCGATCGGCAAAAGAGTCTTTTTGAACAAAGCCTGGTCAGCGAGCAGGTCTACAACGATGCGGCTCTGGTCTTCGACCAGGCCGGGATCGCTGTCGAGGACGCCCGGCGCAATCTCGCCTACACCGAGGTTCGGGCGCCGTTTTCCGGCATCGTCACCGAGCGCATGGTCAACGTGGGCGATCACGTTACTCTCAACCAGCCGCTCTTCCGCATCGTCGACTTCGACTCCATCGTGGCGCGGATCTATGTACCCGAAAAGGAGCTCCCGGCCCTCGCCACCGGTCTCGAAACCCGCCTCACCGCCGAGGCCATCGGCGGGGTGAGCTTCTTCGGTTCGGTGGATCGGATCTCTCCGGTCGTCGATCCCGGGACCGGCACGGTCAAGGTCACGGTGGCGGCCCCCCGCCAGGAGGGATTGCGTCCCGGGATGTACGTCGAAGTCGAACTCGTGACGGCGGTCAACGAGGACGCGCTTCTGCTGCCGAAGCGGTCCGTGGTCTACGACAACGACCAGCTCTTCGTGTTTCGTCTCGGCGACGAGCGCAGGGTCGAGCGAATCAAAGTCGAACCGGTGCTCGAAGACATCGAGAACATCGAACCCGCCGGTGGCCTCTCGACGGGCGATCTTGTTGTCGTCGCCGGCCAGGCGAGCCTCAAGGACAACGCGCTGGTGCGGCTGCCCGGAGATCCGGATCCGGAGGAAGAAAAAATGGACGACGAGGTTGGTGACCCGGCCGAGGAGGTCGCAACCGAGGCCGACGCGTGATCACCGAGCACGATCCGGCGCCCGAGCCCATCGCCGACCGATCATTCCTGGTCGAACGGCCGGTCGCCATCATCATGGTCTTTCTGGCCACGGTCGTTTTTGGTTTCTTCTCCTTCCTCCGTCTGCCGGTGTCGCTGATGCCCGAGCTCAGCTATCCGACCCTCACGGTCCGGACCGAATACCCGGGCGCCGCGCCCGAGGAGGTCGAGAACGACGTCAGTCGACCGGTCGAGGAGGCGCTGGGCGTGGTCGGCGGGCTGCGCAGGATCTCGTCCATCAGCCGCGCCGGTGTCTCCGATGTGATCCTCGAGTTCAACTGGGGTGTCGAGATGACCGAAGCCATCCAGGACACCCTGGAGAAGCTCGATCTGGTCTTTCTTCCGGACGAGGCCGAACGGCCCCTGATTCTGCGCTTCGACCCGACCCTCGATCCGGTCCTCGAACTCAGTCTTGCCGGCGACGGTGTCCAGTTTGAAGGTGAGGAAGGCCTGCGCCGGTTGCGCCGGCTCGCCGAACTCCAGGTCAAGCGCGCCCTCGAACCGGTCAAGGGAGTGGCGGCGGTCCGGGTGCGAGGCGGTCTCGAGGAGGAGATCCACGTTCTGCTCGAGGCCGATCGTCTGCGCCACACGGGTTTGAGCACCGACGATCTCATCAGAAGGCTCGCCGAGGAGAACATCAACGTTGCCGGCGGGACCCTGCGCGAGGGCCGGACCGAGTACATGGTCCGGACCCTCAACGAGTTCGTCAATCTCGGACAGATCGGCGACACCATCGTCGCCTTTCGCGAGGGCCGGCAGATTCGGATCCGTGATCTGGGCGAGGTTGTCTGGGCCAACGCCGAACGCCAGATCACGACCCGTACCGACGGCCGTGAGAGCGTGCAGATCGAGATCTTCAAGGAGGCCGACGCCAACATCGTCGCTCTCTCCGACCGGGTCAAAGAGCGGGTCGGGACCTTTGACCCCACCGCAGCGGCGGAGGCGGGTGTCGGCACCGATGATCGCCGAGAGCGCCGCGGACGCCGCTCCGTTCGTAGCGGCCCCGGGGGTTCCGGGGAAGACCGACTCGGTCTTGCGGAGGAGCTCTACCGATCCGAAGGCGTGCGTCTCACCCTGGTCGCCGATCGATCGGTCTTCATTCAGGACAGCATCAACGAGGTCCGCAACGCGGCCGTCTTCGGCGGTCTGCTCGCGGTCATCGTGCTCTTTCTGTTCCTGCGAAACGTCCGGTCGACCGCGATCATCGCGATCTCGATCCCGATCTCGATCCTGGTCACCTTCGCCCCGCTCAACCTCTTCGGCGTCAGCCTCAACATCATGTCCCTCGGAGGGCTCGCGTTGGGCATCGGGATGCTGGTCGACTCGTCCATCGTCGTTCTCGAGTCCATCTTCCGTTGCCGCGAGGAGGGCGACGACACCTCCACCGCGGCGGTGCGCGGGGTCGCCGAAGTGCGAATGGCGGTGATCGCTTCGACCCTGACCTCGATCGCGGTCTTTGCCCCCATGGTCTTTGTCGAGGGAGTCGCCGGTCAGGCCTTCGGCGATCTCGGGCTTGCTGTGGTGATCTCGCTCCTCGCGGCGCTGGTGGTGGCGTTGGTCTTCATCCCGATGCTGGCGAGCCGAAAGGGACTGAGCCTCGACGGCAAGACCGGGAGTCTCTCGGTTCTTGTCCCGTCGCGGAGCTTTTCGGGTTTCCGGCAGGATCTTGCCGGGTTGACGAAGATCTGGCAGAAGCCGGCGGTGCTCTATCTCGTCATCCGGGCGCTCCTGGGGACCGTTTTCGAGATCGCGGGAAGCCTTCTGCTCGTTGTCCTGATGGTCGTCGCGTTCCTGGTGAAGTGGGTGCTCAAACCGATCGGTGACTGGATCGTCAGGGTCCTGCTGTCGTTCACCGCCTACACCACGCAGCCCCTGCTCGAGTTTCTCAACCGAGCCTACGCCCGCTCCATCCGATGGGCGTTGGATCGACCGGGGAGCGTGGCGATGCTTGCCCTTGCGACGCTCGCCGTCACCGTCGCGGTCGCCCTGACCCTGGACAGCGAGCTGCTGCCCGAGGTCCACCAGGGCGAGTTCACCGTCGAGGTCGCCCTGCCGGTGGGCACGCCCCTCGAGCGAACCGTTGAGATCCTCACTCCGGTCGAGCAGGCGCTCATGGCCGAGCGAGAGCATATCGAGGCGCTCATCGTCACCTTTGGATTCGACCCGGCGACGTCACAGCGGTCGGACGAGGGTGAGCAGTCGGCTCGGTTCAAGTTCATCCTCGCGAGCTCGGACCCGAAGATCGAATCCGAGGTGCTGGCGCGGATCCGCGGCCGGCTCGACGAGATCCCCGATCTCGATGCGCGGATGGTCCGACCGGTGCTCTTCAGCTTCCGCACGCCCATCGAGGTCGAGATCCACGGCGACCAGCTGATCGACCTGCGGCGGATGTCCGAGAGGGTCGCCGAGCTCATGGTTGCCATGCCCGAGCTCGCCGATGTCGAGACCAGTCTCAGGGTCGGCGCCCCTGAGGTTCAGATCGAGTACGATCGCGAGCAGCTCGCCCGCTACGGTCTCAGCATCGAATCGGTGGCGACCCGGGTCCGGGACGCGGTCAAGGGTGCCGAGGCCTCGCTTTACAACCTCGGCGACCGGCGGATCCCGATCGTGGTTCGTTTCCGCGAGGGCGACCGGCGAGAAGTGTCCGACGTCGCTGATTTCCTGGTCAACCCGGGTGGAGAGAGGCCGATCTCGCTCGGTGCCGTGGCCGATGTCACCCTCGCCGAGGGTCCGTCGGAAGTTCGCCGGATCGACAGCCGAAGGGTGGCGGTGGTGTCGGCGAATCTCGGCGCCGGTTCACTCGGCAGCGCGGTCGCCGGCCTCGAAACCGCGCTCGAGAGGGAGATTGACTGGCCGTCCGACATGACCTTCTTCATCACAGGCCAAAATCAGGAGTGGCAACGAAGCCGATCCAGCCTGCTGCTCGCGCTATCGCTGTCGATCTTCCTGGTCTACGTCATCATGGCGGCACAGTTCGAGTCGCTTCTCCAGCCGTTGATCATCATGCTGACGATCCCGCTCGCCTTCTTCGGCACGATCGTAGTGCTGAAGGTGCTCGGGATTTCGCTTTCGGTGGTGGTCATTCTCGGGATGATCATGCTCGCCGGAATTGTCGTCAACAACGCCATCGTCCTCGTCGATTACATCAACCGGCTCAGGCGGCGGGGACTCGACCGCTACGAGGCCGTGGTGACGGCCGGATCGGTGCGTCTGCGACCGATCCTGATGACCACCGCCACGACCGTGCTCGGGTTGCTGCCGATGGCGCTCGGCCTCGGCGACGGCGCCGAGATCCGCACGCCCATGGCGATTGCCGTCATCTCCGGGCTCGTCGCCTCCACCGCCCTGACGCTGCTCATCATCCCCAGTCTGTACTCGGTGGTCGATGGAATGCGGGAGCGGATCCTCGGTCGGTCGAGCGGCTCCGCTGCCGAGGAGAAGCTGAGATGAAGGGTGAGAAACACCACATCGAGGAGGCCCTGCCGCGGTTCTCCCTCAATCGGCGGATCGGGGTTCTCGTCCTGCTCGCCTCGATGGTGGTGGTCGGTGTCGTGGCGGCGCTGGGAATCCCGCTCGAACTCATTCCTTCAGGTTTCTCGCCGCCATTCCTTGCGGTCAACGTTCCGTGGCGGGACGCACCCGCCCAGGAGGTTCTGGAGAAGGTGGTGATGCCGCTCGAGGACGAACTCAGTACCGTCCGCGGGCTCGAGTCGTTGTTCTCGTTCTCGACCACCGGATTCGGGCGTTGCTTCCTCAACTTCAAGAGCGGCACGGACATGGATGTCGCCTACCGCGAGGTCCGTGACCGGATCGAGCGAGCGCGGGCGCTGCTGCCCGAGGACGCGGACCGGATCTACATCCGCAAAGAGGACGAGTCGGCGATCCCCGTCTTTGTCGTCGGACTCGCCATCGACCCGGAAATCACCGATGCCTACACCCTGGTTCAGAAACAGATCGTCGTCCGGCTGCAGCGGCTCGACGGCGTGGCGTCGGTGCAGGTCAACGGGCTGCTCGAGAAGGAGATCTTCATCGAGCTCGACCGGGAGCGGACCGAGGCCGCCGGGCTCAACATCTACGCCCTCGCCCAGGAGCTGGGCGCCGACAACTTCACCATGGCATCGGGCGATGTCCGGATCGCAGGTCGGAAGCTTCTGCTGCGCTCGGTGGCGCGGTATCGCGATCTCGAAGAGCTCGAGGACAGACTGGTCGGACCACAGGTGAGGCTGCGCGACATCGGCGAGGTCAGCTACAAACCGCCCGAAGCGTACTTCGTCGTCAGGGCCAACTCGCGTCCCGCCGTGGCCCTTGTTGTGCTCAAGGAAGGTGATGCCAACACCCTCGAGGTGGCTCGTTCGATTCAGCGCGAGCTCCGCGACATGCAGGACACTCCTTCGCTCCAGCGGATTCTCATGGTGCCGCTCTTCGATCAGGGGCGGGTCATCACCGAGAGCCTCGACACGCTCCTCAACAGCGGCAAGATCGGTGGGATCTTCGCCGTCGTGGTGCTCTACTTCTTCCTCCGGCGACTCAGAATGACCCTGATTATCACCTTGGCGATTCCCCTCAGCATTCTCATTGCGCTGACGGCCATGTTCTTTGCCGACGAATCGCTCAACATCTTGTCGCTCCTGGCCCTGATGATCTCGGTCGGGCTCCTGGTCGACAACTCGGTGGTGGTCGCGGAGAACATCCATCGCCTCAACCGGTCGGGGGTTCCACGGCGGGAAGCCGCCATCCGCGGGACGGCGGAGATCGCGCTCGCCATCGTCATGGCCACCCTGACCACCGTCGTGGTCTTTCTGCCGGTCTCGCTGGTCGGCGGCCAGGCCCAGTTCTTTCTGCTGAGATTGTCAATCCCGATTTCGGTGGCGCTGCTCGCATCGTTGGTGGTGGCCGGGGTCTTCGTGCCCCTGAGCGTCTATCTGACGCTCGCCGGGAGCGATGAGCCCGGCGGGCGGGAGTGGTTCTTCACACCCGTCTACCGCCGTTTTGTCGCACTGGTGGAGCGGAGCTATCACGCCACATTCGCTCGCCTCAACCGACTTTACGGTCGGCTTCTCGCGGTCTTTCTCCGCCGCCGGCTGGATCTCGTGATCGGGGTGTTGGTGGTCTTCGCCGTTACCGCGGCGGTGCCCATGCAGAAGATCAAGTTCGTCGAGATCCAGGAAGAGGAGCGCGGCGGCTTCGAAATCGACGCCCGGCTGCCCCTGAGTACGACCCTCGAAGAGGCCGCGGCCTTTTTCCTCGAGTGCGAGGCCATCGTGGAGGACTCGGCCGAGGAACTCGGGCTCTCGGGGTGGTTCATCTTTCACCGAGAGACCTTCGGCGAGATCCAGGGCTTTTTCGACAATCCCCGGACCACGGATCTGACCCCGCGCGAGGTTACCGAGATCGTCCTCGAGCGGCTGCCGGAACGGCCCGGTGTGAGCTACTACACCGGTCAGGAATCCGAGTCCGAAGAGAAGGGTGAGCAGGTCCACGTCATCACGCTTTACGGTGACGACTCGGAACAGCTCGAGACCACGGCCGAGAATCTCGAATCCCTCTTCACTTCGATCCCGGGCATCCTTGGGGTCAAGGCCACCGGCGATCCGGCGCCGTCCGAGCTTGCTCTCGTCATCGACCGCGATCGGGCGCAGCAGCAGAACATCAGCCCCATGGTCGTCGCCGGGTTGGTGGGCTATGCGCTCCGCGGTCAACAGCTCAATCGCTATCGCACCGACGGCAACGACATCCCGGTGCGGATCCGTTTCAAAGAGGAGGATCGGGAGACCCTCAATCAGCTCCAGAGCTTCTACCTGCCGACGGGCTCGGGTGGATTCGTGCCGCTGTCGTCGGTCACCGACACCTCGTACCTCAAGACGGCTCGCCGAATCTTCCGACGCGACAAGCAGACCTCGCACACCATCACCCTCGAACTCGAACAGGGACGGGAGGACGAGACCCGAGAACGCATCAGCGCTCTGGAGAAGGCCATCGAGCTTCCCGAAGGAGTTCGCCTCGGCCGGCCGCCACGGGCGGATAGTTCGGCCGAAGATCTCCGCGGTTTGATGCTGGCGGCGGGTCTGTCCGTGGTCTTCATCTATCTCCTCATGGGCTTTCTTTTCGAGAGCTTCGGGCTGCCGTTGTCGATCATCCTGACCATCCCGCTCGCCGGGCTCGGGGTCTACTGGACCCACTTCATCTTCGGCTACAACCTCGACTTTCTCGGCGGCGTGGGGCTGGTCCTGCTCATCGGCGTCGTGGTCAACAACGGCATCGTTCTGGTCGACTATGTCAACCGGCTCCGCGGCTCCGGGATGGAGCGGGGCGAGGCGCTGCTCACCGCCGCCGACCGTCGGTTTCGGCCGATCATGATGACCGCTCTGACAACCATCTGCGGAATGATTCCGGTCACCCTTTCGGGCACCAATTCCATCGGTCTGAGCTACACCAGTTTTGGGCTCACGCTCATCGGCGGGCTGACCACCGCGACGTTGTTGACGCTTTTGGTGGTGCCGGTCTTTTACACCCTCTTCGATGATCTGAGTGTTGCAATCCCCTCATTCCTCGGCGCCCTGCGGAAAAGAGAAAAGGACGCGCCTCGCGACGAAACCTCGTGAATACTTCGGGTTAGCCGTTGCGCAGCTCGTACAAACGTTCCGCATAAGCCGCGTCATCGACCCAGAGGCGGCGTGCGGAACGCTCGATGAAGGGGCGGATGAAGCGCTGGAGTTTTTTCGCGTGGCGGAATCCCGGCCGGTCAGAGGTCGCGAGCGTTGCCTCGACGACCATGGTGAGTCCCGGTTCGATGGGCGTCGCGTGCGTCTCCACCACCGAGCCGGTTCCTTCGCCCTCGACGATGGTCATGACGATGGAGCGCGGCTCAGGGCTGTGGAAGGTTGCATCGGTTTCGGCGACGATCCGCCCGACGAGCCTCTTGGCCACCCGCACCTTGAGCACATCGTCGTCGAGATCGAGGACGGTCAGCGTCGCGAAGGCGTAGGGGTGGAAGTGGACGCCGTGCCACGGGTCGAGGCGGTTGGCGATGATGTCCTCGGGATCGCAGCCGACCTCGAGCTGCACGACGCCCTCGAGGTAGACGCCGGGTCGTGGGGCGATCACCGGCAGCGGCGTCTCGGGAATCTCGGGCCCGATCCGGACCCAACTGAGAACACCGTCTTCGTGGACCGCGTACCGTTTCCAGTTGCCGTGACCCTCCTTGCCCAGGGCCAGCCCGTGCCACGGACAGACCAGCTTGCCCTCCGAGACGCAGGAGTCCGCGAGCGAGGCGCCCATGTGGGGACAGGCGTCCGGAGCGATGATCAGCTCGTTCGAGGCCCGCCAGACGACGAGGTCCTCGCCGGCGATCCGAAGGTGGTGCGGCTCTTCGCCCAACAGCCGCGACTCGCCCACGACATACCAGTTGCCGTGCGGCCGGCCGAGCGCCCGTTCGAGGGCGCGGGCGATCGCCCGCGGACGGGCCTGTTGCCAGTCGGGGGCGAGAGAGGACTCGGGGATCTCCACCGCCGGGAGCGCGGGGCCGAACTTCAGGAGTTTGCTCATCGCATGCGGCTCGCTTCCGTCTCTTGAACGCGACGGCCGAAGAGGCCGCGGCGCGGGATCGATCGGATGGGCTCGGGTTTGATGTCCTGGGACGCGAGGAGGTGGTTGGCGGCGAGGAAGCCCGACGCCACCGCGCGTTCCATCAGGGCGCTGGGAATCGGCAGCCGGACGAAGTCGCCGGCGAGCGCGATGCCCTCGTGCGGGGTGGAGACGCCGGGACGATCGGCGTGGGACCCGGGAGCGAACGCCGGGCAGTCGCGGCGGACCAGGTAGCGCTCCTCGATGACCCCGGCGCCGACGTACTCGGGGTAGAAGGTGTAGAGAGCGGTGAGGAGGTCCTCGCGGATCGCGGCCTCGTCCATGCTCGGGTCGACGGCATAGGCGTGGAGCTCCACAACCGATCCCCCGGTTCGTCGAGCCCAGTCGCGGCTCTCGTCCTCGAAGAGGTTGTAAAGCGAGATATTGTCGAGGCATCCGACACCGGTGGTCCCGGCGAAGGGCTGCCGTCCCGGTTTGGCCGGCCGATCAAACCACAGCCGCCACACGACAAAGGGATTGGTCAGGGCGAGGCCCTCCACCGAGAGCCGGAAACCGGCGTCGTCGAGATCGGGCGACTCGGCGACCACGGCCTGGAGTCCGGGTACGGTCAGCGCGAGGACCACGTGGTCGGCTTCGACCACCTCGCCGTTGAGATCGACCCTCCACTTTCGCCCGGCGCCCCTGGCGACCCGCGACACGGTGCAGCCGGTCCGCACATCCACCCCGTGCCCGGTGAGGTAGGCACCGAGGGGCTCCCAGATGGATCTCGAGAAAGGCCGCTTCGAGACATCGAAGATGAGTCCCTCCGGATTTCCCGAGAAATAGAAGTGGAACATCATTAGAAGTTCGCCCGCCGACATCGCGTTCTCGGGGTTGAAGAACGAGTGGGCGAAGACATCGAAGAGCATGCGGCGCGCATCGGGCGGGAACCTGAGCGAATCGAGGTACTCGCCGGCGGTCTGATCGTCATAGCGACCGTAGGTCCAGCCGCGTTCGTAGCGGAGCATCGACAGTGCGGCGAGCCCGTTGACCCCCATGAGTTCTCTCAGACCGAGGGTCGGCGTCCGCTTTGTCAGTGCGACGACGTTCCAGGGCGGTTTGTTGGGCAGGCCGGAGAAGGACTCGACCTGGCCACCGGGTCCGAGGATCGGATAGTCCTCGAGGGGCTCGAGAAAACTCAGCTCGTGGTCGATCCTGCGCAGCAGCGCCTGGAGGTTGTAGTACTGGCGGAAGAAGGCGTGGAAGCCGCGCTCCATCTCGAATGACTCGCCGGTGGCCAGCCGGTCGGTCCAGGCCCCGGCGCGGCCGCCGAGAAAGGACTCGCGTTCGGCGAGGACGACCGAGACCCCGCGTTCGGCGAGGACCGCCGCCGCCGCCACCCCGGCGAGCCCGCCGCCGGCGATGACCGCCGTCTGGGGCGATTGAATCCGCTCGTGTGTGCCGCCGTGTGGCAGGGTGAGGTCCATCAGAAAACCCTACTTGACCCGAATGGTGATCTGTTTCGTCTCGCCTGCGGCAAGCTCGAGCCTGGCCTCCTCGAAGGCGGGTGGCCCAAACATGTCGCGGGCGTCGGCTGAAAAGCCGTACGCCTCCGATGGGATGCCGAGCGCACCGCTGCCGAGCTCACGATCGCCGTCCTCATCGTGGAAGACCGAGACCGCGAAGGGGCCCGCAGGAACGTCCTCGACGACGGCAAAGGCCCGGCCGTCGCTGATCGGCACCGTGAACGTCGCGAAGATGGACTCATCGGGGTCGGGCCAACCGCTGTCGTCGAGGAAAAACGCCACCAGGGCCTGTCCCTCTGCGTTTTTGAATCCGGTCATGGTGATCTCGACGCGGCCCTGGCCCTCGGGTCGATGTTCGGGCGCCGTAGGAGGCGCCGAAGCACAGGATGCAAGCGCCACGGCCAACAGAACGAACGCGAGTCGTTGGATGATGCTGGTCATCGGGGCATTGTAGCCCGGCGATGGCCGCCTGCTGCGGCTGTACGTGATCATGAGTTCTCCCAGCGGCGGGCCAAGATCCGGCCGACGCCGAAAAGGACGAGGGCGGTGGCGGCCAACACGGAGAGCTCGGGAACGAGGTCAGCAAGCGGGAGGTTGCGCCAGAAGACCTTGATGTAGCCGTCGAGGGCCCACGCGTTGAACGTGATCTTGCCGAAGGACTGCATGGTTTCGCTCATGACATAGCGTGGGACCATGCTGCCGCCCAGCGCGGACATACAGAGGATCAGGATGACGGCGACGGCGTTGAGCTGAGCGCGGTTCCTGCACAGGGCGGCCAGGGTGAGGGCGAAACTGCTCGCAGCTCCGGCCGTCACCACGGTCATGACCGCAAAGCCGGGGAGGTGACCGAGGAGATCCACCCCGAAGGCGAGCTGGGCCCAGGCGAACATGATCGTCACCTGGACGATCCCGACGAGGGTCATGAGCAGCCACTTGCCCGCCAGAAGCTGGTTCATGGTCAGGTTGGAGCACAGGAGCCGGTCAAGGGTCTGGTTGTCCTCTTCCTCGAGCAGGGTTCCCGAGTTGCCCACGGCGCCGAAGAGCAGGAACATGACCGCGATACCGGCCGCGTACATGGAGACCACGGGGTTGGCCTTGTCGGCCGCGAAGAGATCGATCACCTCGATGGCGGCCGGCGTCCCGAACCGTGACATCGGAGACTCGGCGAACTCGTCCGGCGACAGGGAAAGCAAGACCTCCAACTGCTGTCGCCCCCGTTCGGCGGCGATTCGGCCCGAGGTCTGCCGCAGCAGCGCGGTGACGACCTGGGTGGCCACCGGGTCCGAGGAGTCGGCCAGCAGTTGCAGGCCGACGGGTTGGGCGTCGGGATTCGCGAGTGATCCCGACCACCCCTCCGGAACGACAACCGCGAGCGGGAGGATCCCCGCGAGTACGAGTTCCCTGGCGGGCTCCGCCGCGGTGAAGACAAAGAGCTTTTCTTGGTAACCCGCGGGTGCGTAGACACGGAGCGTTTCCCACTCGGCGAGAGCCGTGACGAACTCGCGGCTGAGCTCGGTCGAGTCCTCGTCGACGATCGCGATGTCGACCCGCGGCGACTTTCCCAGCCCGATCTGCTCGTCGAAGATGAAGGCGAAGATCGTGAAGAAGGCGATGGGGACGACAAAGGTCAGCAGGATCTCCGTCCGACCGTGCCACATCCGCAGCAGACCGACGCGAACCACCGTGCCGATCATTCGCGCAGCTCCCGACCGGTGAGGTGGATGAAGACCGAGTGGAGCGACGGCGGTTGGACATCGAGATCCGAGACCTGTCCACCGCTCTCACGGATCCGGTTCAAAAGGCCGGGGAGGTCGCGGGCGACGTCCTCGACCTCGGCGACGAGCCGCCGTCCATCGCCGCGCACGGTGAATCCGGCGAGCTCCGAACAGGCCTCGGCGAGGGTGAAGACCACCCTCCGGTTGGCGCCCACCGTACTCGCGATGAGATCGCCGAGCGTCCCTTCGGCGATGGCGTGGCCGTGGTCGATGATGACGATCCGGTCGCACTGCCGCTCCGCCTCGTCGAGCTGGTGGGTGGTCAGCAGGATCGACGTTCCCTGGCGCCAGAGCTCCTCGAGCATCCGGAAGATCCGGTCGCGGCTCTGCGGATCAACCCCGACCGTCGGCTCGTCGAGCAGCAGGACGAGTGGTCGGTGGAGGACGCCGCAGGCGATGTTGACCCGACGTTTCATCCCACTCGAGAAGGTCTTCGTCAGATCGTCGGCCCGGTCGGCGAGACCGGTCCATTGGAGCGCCCATTCGACCGCGTCGCGAAGCTCGCCGCCCGTGAGGCCGTGGAATCGTCCGAAGGCGTCCAGGTTCTCGCGGGCGGTCAGGTCGGGATAGAGGGCGATTTCCTGCGGAACAAAGCCGAGTTCGTGACGGCCACCGCTCGGGGGCAGCTGCCGGCCCAGCATCTCGATGGATCCCGAATCGGGGACCGAGCGGCCGCAGATGCACCGCACCAAGGTCGTTTTCCCGGCGCCGTTGGGCCCGAGCAGGGCGAGCCGCTCTCCGCGCCGCAACTCGAGGCCGGCGCGGTTCAGGGCGGTCGTCGGTCCGAATCGCTTGACCAGATCACGGATCCGGAGGGCGGATTCAGAATCCGCTCGATCTCGAGTCGTGGTTGGGTCGCTCACCATCATCCGGGGGGGTTCCTCGGTCGCGTCCACAGGTCGTTTCGTGGTTCGTCGCCGGGACCCTTGCCCCACCTTCTCGCCGTCCACGACTTGGGTCCGGCGCCGAGGACGAGGGAAATCTTGCGCGCCTTGCTCGTCGATGTCCGTGAGTCCCAGGAACGCGGGCCGCGCTCGAGGATGAGCCGGCCGATGTCGCTGTAGACCGCGTTGGCCGCCGCCACCGCCCACGCCGATCGGGGCGGCAGCTGCGAGATCCCGAGCCAGGCCGACTGATAGTAACGGTCGGCCTCGAAGAGGATCCTCCGGACGACCTCGAACACTCCGTCGCGATGCTCGGGCGCCGCGAGACCGTCGGAGGGGACACCTGCTTCGGTCAGCCAGTCGAGGGGGAGATAGACCCGTCCGACCCCGGCGTCCTCGACGACATCGCGGCAGATGTTGGTCAGCTGGAAGGCGAGCCCGAGATCGGTGGCGCGGTCCAGCGTCGGCTCATCCCGGACACCCATGATGTACGCCATCATGACCCCGACCACGCCCGCGACGTGGTAGCAGTACTCCACCGTGTCGGCCAGGGTCCGATATTCGCGGCCGTCGACATCCATGACAAAACCGTCGAGGTGGTCCATGGGATAGCGGTGCGGGATCTCGCAATCGGCGACGACCCGCTGGAGGCCGGCGAAGACGGGATCGTCGGTGGGTTCGCCGGAGAGCGCGCGGATGGTCTGGTTCCGAAGCCGGTCGACCCGCGCCCGGCCCTCTTCCGGAGGCAGCTCGGAACCGTTGAAGCCGAGCTCCTGGTCGTCGGTCTCGTCATCGCAGTGGCGGCACCAGGCGTAGAGCATGGAGGCCCGACCGCGGGTCTTCGGGTCGAAGAGTTTGGCGGCGGCGGCAAAGCTCTTGGAGCCCTTTTGAATGACGGCCTGACCGTGATCGACGATGTGGTCCATCGGCCGGTCCTCAGCCGCTCTCGCCGAGGAGATCGCCGATCATCAGACCCGCGGTCGCCTTGGCCGAGTTGACGACGCCCGGGACACCCGCTCCAGGGTGGGTGCCGGCCCCCGCGAAGTAGAGGCCGCCGATCTTCTTGTCCCGGTTGTGGACCCGGAACCATGCGCTCTGGGTCAGGATCGGTTCGAGGGAGAAGGCCGAGCCGAGGTGCGAGTTGAGAGTGTTCTGGAAGTGATCGGGGGTGATGATGTGGACGGTCTCGATGTCGGCCTGGAGGTTGGGCAGGTAGCGCTTCTCGAGGTAGTCGAGGATCTTGTCCCGGTATCGTGGGCCCTCTTCGCTCCAATCGACGTGCGCGTTGCCGAGGTGGGGGACCGGCGACAGCACATAGAAGGCCTCGCATCCCTCCGGCGCCACCGATGGATCGGTCAGGGTCGGGGCGTGGAGATAAAGAGAGAAGTCGTCGGAGACATCGGGGCCGTTGAAGATCTCATCGAGGTGGGCCTTGTAGCGCGGTCCAAAGAGGATGTCGTGGTGGGCGATCTGGGTGTGACGCCGTTTGACCCCGAAGTAGGCGACAAAGAGCGACATCGAAAAACGTTTGCGCTTGAGCCTTGCGGCCTCGCGCCGGGCGTCGGTGTTGTCGCCGAGCAGGGCGTCGTAGGTGTGGACGACATCGGCGTTGGAGGCGACGGCGTCGAAGTCGCCGTGCCAGCCGTCGGCGGTGGTCACCCCGGTGACCCTGCCGCCCGAGGTGTGGATCCGCTCCACCGGCGAGTCGAGCCGGATCTCGCCGCCGAGCTCTTCCAAGAGCTTGGCCAGCGCCGCGACCAGCGCGCCGGTGCCGCCCTTGACGAAGAAGACTCCCCAGTTGCGTTCGAGATAGTGGATCAGGGTGTAGATCGACGACGAGGTGTATGGGTTGCCGCCCACCAAGAGGGGGTGGAAGCTGAAGACCTGACGCAGGTGATCGTCTTTGATGAACTTGGAGATGATCGAGTAGACGCTGCGGTAGCTCTGCAACCGGATGAGCTGGGGCGAGACCTCGATCATGCTCCAGAAGTTGAGAAACGGGGTCGCGGCCAGCTTGGTGTAGCCCTCGTTGAAGACCTCTTCGGCGTAGTCGAGAAATTTCATGTAGCCGTCGACGTCGCCGGGGCTCTTGTCCGCGATCTGAGAGGTGGTCGCTTCGAGATCGTTGGAGTAGTCGAAGGAGTAGCCGTCCTCCCAGTAGAGCCGGTAGAACGGCAACACCGGCAACAGGGTGATGTAGTCCGACATGTCGCGGCCGGCGGCGGCGAAGACCTCTTCGAGGCTCGGCGGCGCGGTGATGATGGTCGGCCCGCCGTCAAAGGTGTAGCCCTTGTCCTCGGTGACATAGGCGCGCCCGCCGGGCTTGTCGCGCTTCTCGATGACGGTGGTCTGGATTCCGGCGGCCTGGAGACGCACCGCCAGGGTGAGCCCACCAAACCCGCTGCCGATGACCGCTGCGCGTGTCTGTTTCACTGAATCCCCCCGCTCGAAGATGAGAGCGCCGTGCTTGGGTGGCGGTTCTCGGCAAGGCACCGGAGCGCCCGGTGAACCGGCACCGGCGGCTTTCCGATCAACACCCGGACCTTGTCAAACCATTTCAACCGGCCGGCATAGAACCGTCGAATCAAACCATCTGACAGACCGTAGAAGCGCTCGAAGATCCGGTAGCGCTGGTCGGGCTCGGTTGCGCGGAAGAGCATCCGGTTGAGCAGCCGGTAGTAGCCGGTGCGACGCCAGAGCTCGCCGGAGCGGCGCCGGGTCAGGTCGAAGAGCCGAGCGCTGTCGAGGCTCGGAATCGCCGCGATCTCGTCAGCCAACCGAACCGCCTCGGGCAGCGAGTAGCCGGTGGTGGGGTGAAAGAAGGCGCCCCGCATTCCGCTGCGGGCCACCCGTGCGGGATCGACGGCCCAGAACGCGTCGATGTCGCCGCCGAGGACGATGGGCAGCACCCCCGCTTCCTCGCCGGTGACCTCGGCGATGGCCCATCCCTGTTGTTCGGCATAATTCTCGATCCCGGTCCGCAGCCGGGGACGATCGAGGGCCGGACCGTCGGCGTAGTAGGTGTCCTCGATGAGGACCTCGGTGTCCGAGAACGGCAGGGTGTAGAAAAAGCGGTAGCCGTCCGTCTGTTCGACCGTGGCGTCCATCAGGATCGGTCCGGTCAGCCGGTGCGGCTCGGCGAGCCGGGCGAAGACACCGAGGAATTTCTGATAGCCGATGTCGAGGTGGCCCGCGCCCGGATCCCCGCGGCCGTCGATGACCGCGCGAGCCTCGATGCGCCGGCCGTCAGCCAGGACGATGCCGTCCGGGGTGACCTCGGTGACCTCGGTTTCCAATCGCATCCGGTCTCCCAGCTCCGGGGCGACGACCTCGTGCAGGAGCTCCGATGTTACCGAGTTGTAGTTATCCTCGATGGTGCGCCGCCGGTTCGGAAAGCGCAGCTCGTGGTTCGCCCAGTGGTGGGCGACGAGAGGTGCGATCCACCGCAGTTGGTCGTCACTCAGATCGGAGTCGTGAAACGACCAGGTGTGGTTGGCGCCGAGGGACGCCGCGCGCTCGACGACAAGCAGTGGGAAATCCGGTCGCGTCATCAGGATCCGATGGGCGATCAGACTGTTGGCGAGCCCACCACCGACAAGAATCAGCTCCGTGGTCACGGCACGGCCGCTCGACCCTCGAAGAGGGGGCGTTGGAGAGGCCGCTTTGCAGACCTGATTCGCGCGGGGTCAGCCTTTGTGATCCCGATCGTCGGCAGGGGCGGATGATGCAGCGTTTGGTTCACGGGTTCCAGATCGCTGCCAACTGTAGCAACGCGATGGTGAGGTGGCAAAGAAACTCGGCCTTGTGGCAGTCGCCCGCCGGCAAACCTGCGAATTCACCCCTCGAAAGAGGCGTCGCGATCAGCGACGCCTCCGTCCGCCGAGATCACCGGGGTTGTTGAACCGATTCGGACGAGGGTCGGTTCTTCCCGGACTGGGAACCGGCGGTTCCTTACCGGAGATTCGCCGGCACCAGGTCCTGCCTGATGACCTCGGCGACGATCGCCGCCGAACTCCGTTCGAGGTCCGCCGCCAGCTTCTCGACCGACACACCCTCGAGAAAACCCGACTTCACCGTGGCTCGGTCGTCCTCGGTCCACGGCAGGCCGGTGTTCCCCGGTCTTCCGAACTCGAGGTTCTGACGGCGCCGCTCCTCGAGGCTCTTCCGGGGCTGGACGGCCGGTTTGACGCCTTCGAGAATCGAGAACAGGGCTCTGATCACCTCGGGGTCGTTGTACGGGCTGTCCGGGGGAAAGACCTCACCGGTTGTGGGGTGGATGCCCTGGGCGAGGGTCTTGACGATGTTGCGGGTTTGATTGAGTTCCATTTCACGCTTCCTTCCTTGTCGCCTCCCGGTCCTTTCAGGCCGGCAGGCGTTACGGGTTTGAGCGTGGACGGGTTGCCCGAGTGAGAGGCATAAAAAAAGTATAATCTCGGTGTCGGATTGTCAAGCAGCTTCTTCGCTGGGCCGCTTTTCTTCGCGAAAGCGGCACCGACCGGTCAACGAGTCGAGGACGACTTCAGATTCTTGACAAAATCCAAAATTAGACTCATACTAGACTCATGAATAATGAACGAGCGGGTCTCCTCCGCCGGCACGGGCTTCAGGTCACGGCCCAGCGCCTGGCCGTTCTGGCGGCGGTGTCGCGCGGACCGCACGGCACGGCGGACGACGTCGCCACGGCGGTGCGGGCCGAGATCGGCGTCATCTCCCGCCAGGCGGTGTACGACGCCCTCGCCGTTCTGGCCGAAAGGGGCCTCATCCGGCGCATCCAGCCCTCCGGGTCGCCGGCGCGCTACGAGGACAGGACGGGCGACAACCACCACCACCTGATCTGCCGCACGTGCGGCCGGACGGTCGATGTCGACTGCGCGGTCGGGGCGGCGCCGTGCCTGACCCCCGCCGACGTCTCGGGGTACGAAGTCGATGAGGCCGAGGTGATCTACTGGGGCCGCTGCCCCGAGTGCCGTGCCCGGCCGCCGATTCCCTCGGTGACCGCAAGCAAGCCCGAATCCACTCAACCCGGACAGCCGACGAACGACACCGACTGAGCGACAGCTCACGACCGGACCGACCAAGCAAAAGGAGAATCGAGATGTCAGACGATCTCAGTAAGTGCCCGGTGACGGGCGGAGGAAGCAAGAGAGCAACAGCCAACCGGGACTGGTGGCCGAATCACCTCAACCTGAAGGTGCTCCACCAGAACCCTCCCCAGAGGAATCCGATGGGCGAGGATTTCAACTACGCCGAGGAGTTCAAGAGTCTGGATCTGCAGGCCGTGAAGAAGGACCTCAATGCGCTGATGACCGACTCCAAGGACTGGTGGCCGGCGGACTGGGGTCACTACGGCGGGCTGTTCATCCGGATGGCGTGGCACAGCGCCGGCACCTACCGCATCCACGACGGCCGCGGCGGCGCCTCCTCCGGGACGCAGCGTTTCGCGCCGCTCAACAGCTGGCCCGACAACGCCAACCTCGACAAGGCGCGGCGGCTGCTCTGGCCGATCAAGCAGAAGTACGGTCGCAAGATCTCGTGGGCCGACCTGATGATTCTCGCCGGCAACTGCGCGTTGGAGTCCATGGGCTTTGAGACCTTCGGTTTCGCCGGCGGACGCGAAGACGTCTGGGAGCCCGAAGAAGACATCGACTGGGGCACCGAGACCGAGTGGCTCGGAGACCAGCGCTACAGCGGCGATCGGGTGCTCGAGGACCCGTACGGAGCGGTGCAGATGGGTCTGATCTACGTCAACCCGCAGGGGCCCAACGGCGAGCCGGACCCGGTCGCCTCGGGCCGCGACGTGCGCGAGACCTTCGCCCGGATGGCCATGAACGACGAGGAGACCGTTGCACTCACCGCCGGCGGCCACACCTTCGGCAAGTGCCACGGCGCCGCTTCTGACGCGGAATTCCTTGGCCGGGAACCCGAAGGAGCCCCCATCGAGGAGCAGGGCTTCGGCTGGAAGGGTACGTTCGGCAGCGGCAAGGGAGACGACGCGATCACCAGCGGCATCGAAGGCGCGTGGACGCCGAACCCGACCAAGTGGGACAACGGCTACTTCGACATGCTCTTCGGCTACGAATGGGAGCTGGTGAAGAGCCCGGCGGGCGCGTGGCAGTGGCAGGCGAAGGATGTCGCCGACAAGGACATGGTGCCGGACGCACACGACCCGTCGAAGAAACACCCGCCCATCATGACCACCGCGGACATGTCGATGCGGATGGACCCGATCTACGAAAAGATCTCGCGCCGCTTCCACAAGAATCCGAAGGAGTTCGCCGACGCCTTTGCCCGAGCCTGGTTCAAGCTCACCCACCGCGACATGGGGCCAAAGTCGCGCTACCTCGGTCCGGCGGTTCCCAAGGAGGATCTGCTGTGGCAGGACCCCGTCCCGAAGGTCAACCACAAGCTGATCGGGAAGCGCGACATCGCCGCACTCAAAAAGAAGATCCTGTCCTCGGGGCTGTCGATTTCTGATCTCGTCTTCACCGCCTGGGCCGCGGCCTCGAGCTTCCGCAACTCGGATAAGCGCGGCGGCGCCAACGGCGCCCGGATCCGCCTCGCGCCCCAGAACGAGTGGAAGGTGAACGAGCCGCCCAGGGTGTCGAAGGTGGTCAAGGCCCTCGACAAGATCCGGCGGGGCTTCAACTCGGAGCAATCGGGCGGGAAGAAGGTCTCCCTCGCCGACCTCATCGTCCTCGGTGGCTGCGCGGCCGTGGAAAAGGCCGCGAAGCAGGCCGGGGTGGACATCGAGGTGCCCTTCGCCCCGGGGCGAACCGACGCGACGCCGAAGCAGACCGATGCTGCCTCTTTCGCCCCGCTCGAGCTCAAGGCAGACGGCTTCCGCAACTACCTCGCCAAGGGTTTCAGCCGCCCGGTGGAGCACCTGCTCGTGGATCGGGCGCAGCTGCTGAGCCTGACCGCGCCCGAGATGACCGTGCTCGTCGGTGGGCTGCGTGTGCTCGGCGCCAACCACGGCGGGTCCAAACACGGCGTCTTCACCGACCGGCGCGAAACCCTGAGCAACGACTTCTTCGTCAACTTGCTCGACATGGGCACCCAGTGGAAGGAGTCGAGAACCAAGGGCGTGTTCGACGGTCGCGACCGGACCAACGGCAAGGTCAAGTGGACCGGGACCCGAGTCGACCTGGTCTTCGGTTCGAACTCCGAGCTCCGGGCCCTCGCCGAGGTCTACGCGTGCGACGACTCGCAAGAGAAGTTCGTCCGTGACTTCATCTCGGCCTGGGACAAAGTCATGAACCTCGACCGCTTCGACCTCGACTGACCGGGTACGACGTTGCGATCCAGGCCCCGGCGGTGTCCCGCCGGGGCCTCGGCCTGTCCCGGGGGCGCGGGCCGGCCGTCCCGGGCGGACAGGCCTGTCGACCATCCGGGTCGGTCACGAAGGACTCAGAGAGCTCGCAGGCCGGGTCGACGAGGTCTCCTGGGAATTCTCGCCGGCCGATGTCGGGTTGTGCAAAAGCGTGCCTCCGTCGGAGCAGCGATCCACCGTCGCCTCCCAGAGCTCGCTCCGACGGCGTGCTGACGACAACCCACGAGGAGAACTCAATGAAAGAGACCAAGGCCTACTCCGCATCCAGTGCGGCCTCACCCCTGTCAACCGACACGATCCAGCGCCGCGACGCCACCGAACGCGACGTCGAGATCGAGATCCTCTATTGCGGCATCTGCCACTCCGATCTGCACACGGTGCGGGACGAGTGGAGCAGTTTCATGCCGACCACCTACCCGTGCGTGCCGGGGCACGAGATCGTCGGCCGGGTCGTCAAGGTCGGCTCCGGCGTGACCGGGTTCAAGCCCGGCGACGTGGTCGGCGTCGGCTGCCTGGTCGACTCGGACCACAGCTGCCCCAGTTGCCGGGCTGACGTCGAGCAGTTCTGCCCGGCCGCGACCTTCACCTACAACTCTCCCGACAAGCACCTCGGGGGCGTCACCTACGGCGGCTACTCCGAGAGCATCGTGGTCGATGAAAGTTTCGTCCTCCGCGTCCCCTCCAACCTCGACCCGGCCGGCGCCGCGCCGTTGCTCTGTGCCGGGATCACCACCTACTCGCCGATCCGGCGCTGGGGCGAGATCAAGGGCAAGAAGGTCGGCGTGGTCGGCCTCGGCGGCCTCGGACACATGGGCGTGAAGTTCGCCCGCGCCTTCGGTGCGCACGTCGTCGTCTTCACGACCTCGCCGGGCAAGACGGATGACGCGATGCGGGTCGGCGCCCATGAGGTCATCGTCTCGACCGATGCCGAGCAGATGCAGGCCCACGCCGGCACCTTCGACTTCATCCTCGACACCGTCTCGGCCGATCACGACATCAACGCCTACATCCACATGCTCGGGCTCGACGGCAACATCACCCTTGTCGGCGCGCCGGAGAAACCGCTGCCGGTCTCGGCCTTCGCCCTGCTCTTCGGCCGCAAGAGCGTCTCCGGATCGCTCATCGGCGGGATTGCCGAGACCCAGGAGATGCTCGACTTCTGCGGTGCGCACGGCATCACCGCCGATGTCGAGGTCATCCCGATCCAAAAGGTCAACGAGGCCTACGAACGGATGCTCGCCTCCGACGTCAAGTACCGGTTCTCCATCGACATGGCGTCGCTCAAAGCCGAGTAACCGGCGTAGGGCGGTCGTCGAAAAGTCAGGGGGCAGGGTTTGCCGTTGCCGAGGCAACACGATCGCGAGGTGATCCGTTGTTGATCACTCGTCGTTTCGAGATCGACCTCCGCGCTTCGCAGGTCGAAGTCTCATCGCCGGAGACGTCCCCTGTTCGGTAAGATCCAAGGGTCGCTGCCGGAGCCGCCGTGCTGATGGATGCCACCGATCACAACCTCACAACTCAGCTCTTCTGAGCCTGTTGTTGGTTTGTAATCAGGTGCACTTCTTCACATGGGCGAGATCCTTGTAGCAGTCGGATGCGTAGTGGTTGGCCTCCGATGGGTCGTGATTGGGGTACCAGACCTGGGCGAAGAAGGGGTTGTGGCTTGCCTCCTCGTCGTAGTTCCAACCGATTTTGTGCGGCGAACATTCGGGGCACCAGTGACCACCCTTGAGCACCGTATTGGCTGTCATCTCGAACTCGTGGCCACGCCAGCAGCGCCATTGCAGTTTGTGCCCCAGGTCTCCTTTGTCCATCGCCTGCGACAGGCATTCGCCCCCGCGAAACCGGGCAGCCTGTTGCATGCTGCCCACACTGAGTTGCCCTGATGGTTGTGACTCGTCATAGCCGTGGTCGAGCCGTTGGTATTCGTTGAAATCGGATCGCCTGATGTTGTCCCAATGCCGAGGGATGGCCTCCCAGCTCTCGAGGTCCGTGAAGAATGCCGAGATGCGCCCGGGCAGTTGGTGCTTCAGCCAGTATTGTGTGCTGTCGGGGGTGTTGCACGCCAGGGGCGCCATCATCCAGCGGCGGATCGCCGCCTTTGCGAGTCGTGTCGACATCAAATGCCGCATCGGAGTCTTGCGCGGTGCGGTGACGTACCAGGGCGAGCCGTCGATGATCGATTGGATCCACGCATCCAAATCCGTGCGCTGGAAATCCAGGTAGTCGTTGAGCACTCCCGAATCCTCGAACCAGTGGCAGTGGAAATTCCTCAGGGCAAACCAGTTGCGTTCCATGAAGTCCTGGGGTTGGTCCATGCCCAGAGCACCGAAGACCCGCGACATCAGTTCCAGGTAGGTCACCCGCGCGCCTGCGCCACCACCGATGTTGTAAAAGCGGCGCCAGAATTCGTCCGGGATATTGTCCTCGCATGCATTGGCCAGCAGGCGGCCCGAGTCGGCCGCAGTACAGAATTCGATACAGGTATCGAGCGGCTGGTGAAACATGATCGGATCCATCAGGGCCATGGTGTTCGGCACGGCGATGAACGTCTGGCGGCAGCTGACCCACTGGCGTAGACCGGACTCTGCGACGACAAGCTCGGCGTCGATCTTGCTGCAGGCATAGGCATCGAAAATGCTTGGTTTCAACGGGTCGCCTGTGCGCCCGACGTGAATGGGGTAGAGGCGGTCGCCGGTCATCGCGACCGACCCGATATTCACCAACCTGACGGCATCGGGGTCGGGCTGTGCCTTGATCGCCCGGACGATGTTCTCGATCGAGCCGACGTTGACAGCCCGTGCCGCCGCGGGATGGTGATCGGCTGCGGGCGAAATGAGTGCCGCCGGGTGCAGCACGATGTCTGCGCCGTTGACGCACTGCAAGACGTCTTCGTAGCAGGTCAGGTCGCCCCATACGATGCGAAGACCCGGTTCTTCTGCAAACGCTCGCATTTTTCCTCTGTCTGCGGCCAACGGCATGACCAGGGCAACAATGTCGAAGCGATCCCGCCGCTCCATCAGTTCCGTCAAGCCCGCGCCCCCCATGGAGCCGGAAACCCCGGTGATGAAGACTGTTTTCTTACTCAAACTCAATGACTCTACTTTACGGGAAATTCGTTCTCGCCGGTCTCGATGGTTGCATCGACTCCGATTTGCACCAGGACAACGAGAACCCGGTGGACACCCTGTTCTGCGAGAACTGGAATCCCGTGATCCGTGGCCGACCCACATGGGCAATCAGCACCTACAGGATTGCATAACTGCTATCGACGGGGCTGTCGAGGACTTCACCCTCAACGAGATGACGCAAATCGCCGAGTCACACCCCGACTCCCATCCACCCCAAGCGACAAATCACAAAAAGGGCTGCCTTTGCGGGTGACCTTCAAGTAATCAGGGGGCGGGATTTGCCGTTGCCGCAGGCAACACGAATTCTGCCCCCAGCGACAAATCACAAAAAGGGGTGCCTTTGCGGGTGACCTTCAAGTAATCAGGGGGCGGGATTTGCCGTTGCCGCAGGCAACACGAATTCTGCCCCCAGCGACAAATCACAAAAAAGCCGCCCGAAAGGGCGGCTGATGTGATTTGGTTGCGGGGGCAGGATTTGAACCTGCGACCTTTGGGTTATGAGCCCAACGAGCTACCGGACTGCTCCACCCCGCGTCAATCAGGGAGGCAGAGTATAGGGGTGGGGGTAGGCTCTGTCAAGGAGACCGGTGTCGATACCGGGGTCGGAGTGTCGATGATGACCACAACCTCACCGGGGCGGACGTAGCGCAGTTCCTTGCGGGCCATGGACTCGACGGCCTCGGGGTTTTTGTCGAGGGCTTCGAGGGTGTCCTCGAGGGTCTCGATCTCGGATTCCAACCGCGCCTTCTCGGCTTCGAGGCGGTGCCGCTCGTCCTCGGCTCTCGCCATGTCCTCGAAGCCCTGGGTGACGATGCTCGAGAGCACCCCGAGGGCGACGACGGCGACGATGGCAACGAAGATGAGCGGTAGGCGCCTCATATTCTCCCTTGATTCTACCGTTTGAGGGCGGCTCGACCGCGGAATCGCGCGGCGTCCTCGAGCTCCTCCTCGATCCTGAGCAGGCGGTTGTACTTGGCGATGCGGTCGGTGCGGCTCGCCGATCCGGTCTTGATCTGCCCGGTGTTGAGCGCCACCGCGAGATCGGCGATGGTGGTGTTCTCGGTCTCACCCGAGCGGTGGGAGATGACCGCGGTGTAGCCCGCCTTGTGAGTCATCTCGACCGCTTCGATGGTTTCGGACAGGGTCCCGATCTGGTTGAGCTTGACCAGCACCGAGTTGCAGATGCCGCGGTCGATGGCCTGGGCGATGATGGCCGGGTTGGTCACCAGGAGATCGTCGCCGACGAGCTGGATCTTCGAGCCGAGGGCATCGGTGAGGCGCTTCCACCCATCCCAATCGCCTTCGGCGAGGCCGTCCTCGATGGAGAGGATGGGAAAGTCGTTGACCAGCTCGTGGTACGCGGCGATGAGATCGTCGGCTGAGAGGCCGTTGCGGCCTTCACCGGAGAGGTTGTAGACCCCGTCGGCGAAGAACTCGGACGCCGCCACATCGAGGGCGAGACCGATCTGGTCGCCGGGGCTGTAACCGGCCTTCTCGATGGCTTCCATGATGAGCTCGAGGGCGGCCCGATTCGAGGGCAGATTGGGCGCGAAACCGCCTTCATCTCCCACCGCGGTGGCTAGATTGCGCTTGGAGAGAACGCCCTTGAGGGTGTGGAAGATCTCGACCCCGGCGCGCAGCGCGTCGGAAAAGGTGGTGAAACCCACCGGCATCACCATGAACTCCTGGAAGTCCACCGAGTTGTCGGCGTGGGCGCCGCCGTTGACGATGTTCATCATCGGCACCGGGAGCTCGCGTGCCCCGCAGCCGCCGAGATACTGGTACAGGGGCAGCCCCGAGGTGTCTGCCGCGGCGTCGGCCACCGCCAGCGAAACCGCGAGGATGGCGTTGGCGCCGAGGACGCCCTTGTTTTCGGTGCCGTCCGCGTCGCGCATGGCCTGGTCGACCCCGATCTGATCGCGGGCGTCGAAGCCTTCGATGGCTTCGGCGATGGGACCGTTGATGTTCTCGACGGCGCGCAGGACGCCCTTGCCGAGATAACGATCGGCATCCCCGTCACGAAGCTCGAGGGCTTCGCGGGAGCCGGTCGAGGCGCCCGAGGGAACGATGGCGTGACCCATGGAACCGCTCGAGAGAAGGACTTCGGCTTCGACGGTCGGATTCCCGCGCGAATCGAGGACCTCTCTGCCGCTGACGAATTCGATATCAAACATCTAAAGCCTCCGGTCTGAGAACAGTTGTCGAGCGAGGTGCATGAGATGGCGCATCTCTTCGGATGATCGGCCTTCGGCGTAGAGCCGGACCTTCGGCTCGGTTCCCGCCAGGCGTACGGCGAGCCAACTGCCGCCCTCGAAGACGAGCTTGAGGCCGTCGCGGCGATCGACTTTGACGACATCGCGACCCTTGATCTTCTTCCATTTCTGTTTCATTCGACGGTCGAAGATCTGGCGCGAACGACGGGTGAGGGGAATCTGAGTGCGGCGGAACCAGTGCGGTCCGACCCGGCGCTCCAGATCGGCGATGAGCTCGGCCAGCCCCTTGCCCTCCGCGGCCACCATCTCCGCCGCCAACAGACAGGCGAGGATGCCGTCGCGCTCGGGCAGGTGTTTCGCCCAGGTGAGCCCCGCCGACTCTTCGCCGGCGAACTCCAACTCGCCGCTGATGAAGAGCGGGCCGAAGTGTTTGAAACCGACCGGGGTTTCGATGACCTCGAGACCGTGCTCTTTCGCGACCGCGTCGATCAGGGTCGGGGTTGCCAGGGTCCGGCCGACAGCGCCGGTGAGACCGCGTCGGCGGGCGAGGTAATCGAGGATCAGCGCGATGCCGGTGGAGGAGTCGCACATCCTGGCGCCGCGGTCGAGCAGGCCGAATCGATCGCCATCGCCATCGGTGGCGAAGCCGAGATCGGCATCGGTGGATCGCATGACATCGCGCAGCCGCGAGAGGTTGACCGACGTGCAATCGGGAGCATAGCCGCCGAAGTAGGGGTCGCGGGTGTTGTGAATGACCGTGCAGGGGATCTCGTTTTCGAGGAGGATGTGATCGAGATACTCACGGGTGGTGCCGTAGAGGGTGTCGACCGCGATCTTGATGCCGCTCGAACGAATGATGTCCCAGTCGATGATCGGCTGGAGCCGGGCGAGATAGCTCGGTTTCGGATCAAAGCTCCGAATGAGCTCGGTTTGCGGGAGAAAGGTGTCGTCATAGTCTCTGGCGAGGGCTTCCACCCGGGCCTCGACCCGGTCGGTGAAGTCGGTCGCGGCGAGGATGCCGTCGGCGGTGTAGATCTTGAGCCCGTTGTACTCGGGTGGGTTGTGGCTGCCGGTGAAGACCATTCCGGCGGCGGCCCCGAGTTCGACGACCGACGCGGCGAGCACCGGCGATGGTGCGTCCCGGCTCACCAGCCGGACCTGCACATCCTCCGATGCGATGAGTTCGGCCGCTGCGCGGGCGAACTTCTCCGACAGCATCCGGGTGTCGTAGCCGATGACCACGAGATCGACGTCGTCTCGATCTTCACGAAGGGTGTCGATCAGGGCGCTGGTCACCAGCCGCACATTGCGGAACGTCACCTCGCGGCCGATGACGCCACGCCATCCAGAGGTCCCAAACTTAACCATACGGCTGAAGGTTACCATGATGGTGGCCGGTGATCAGCGCCCCGGGATGGCCGTCGGATCAACCTCGTCGACCGTACCCAAAACCAGCGCCGGAACAACCGGCGGCGCGGCCGCGATTTCGAAGGCTGCACCGGTTCGGTGGATCAGGCTCTCGACATCGACGTGTCGTTCGCCGATCTCGAGGGTGGCCAGCGGCTGACCCGTTTCGATGCGGTCGCCGAGCCGCGCGTGGACCGTGATGCCGGCGCCGAAGGCGAGGACCTCGTCGCGTCTGCTCCGGCCGGCGCCCACGGCCGCCGCGACCCTGCCGAGGGTGTCGGCGGCGATCGCTGCGACAAAGCCAGAGGCCATCGCGGTGATCTCGTGCGTCCGTTCGGGTCGCGGTAGGCGCTCGGGGTCGGGGTCGCCGCCGTGGGCGACGACCATCGTGTTCCAGCTCGAAAGCGCCGCACCGGAAGCGAGGCTCGCCTCGAGGCGGGTTCGCGCGGCGGCGGCATCGATGCCCCGCAGCACCATCGCCTGTTCGGAGAGTTTGATGCTGACCTCGCGAAGACGGGGGTCGCCCCCGCCGGAGAGCACGTCGATGGCTGCGCGAACCTCGGAAGCGGTTCCGAGAGCCCTCCCGAGAGGCTGGTTCATGTCGGTGAGAAGCGCCTCACAGGCGACCCCGGAGTCGCGGGCGACCCGGCGGAGGGCAGTGGCGAGTTCGTGCGCTTCGGCGACGGTCTCGCGAAAGGCGCCTGTGCCCCACTTGACATCGAGGATGAGGGTCCCCGCCCCGAGGGCGAGCTTCTTCGACATGATCGAGGCCACGATGAGAGGCAGCGACGGCACGGTTGCGGTGATGTCGCGCAGGGCGTAAAGCGTGCGGTCGGCAGGGGCGATCTCTTCGGTTTGGGCGATGATGGCTGCGCCCGCCTCATCGAGGAGTCGGTCGAGGCCGGGTCGGTCGTGATCGCACGAGAAACCGGGAATCGCCTCGAGCTTGTCGAGGGTGCCCTGGGAATGGCCGAGCCCGCGCCCGGCCATCATGGCCACCGGAACTCCCACCGATGCGAGCAGGGGTGCGAGCACGAGGGAGACCGTGTCGCCGACACCACCGGTCGAATGCTTGTCGATGACTTCGGGCCGGGTCGAGCCGAGCTCCCATGCCTCACCGGAGTGGAGCATGTCGCCGGTCAACCAGGCGGTTTCGTCCGCCGACATGCCGCGGCAGCAGATCGCCATCAGCATCGCCGCCAGTTGCTCGACGGGGAGGTTCTGGCGGGTCGCCCCCTCGACAAAGGCCCGGACGTCGTCGCGCTCGAGACCCTCGCCGTCGCGTTTGCGAGCGATGGCTTCGACAAAGCTCACGGCGTCATCTCCCCTGCGAGATCGTGATCCGGCTTCAGCCGATCTCCATCAGGCGCTGACGGGCGAGGTTGCCGTAGGGCGATTCGGGGAACTCATCCACCAGCTTCTGGAAGTAGTCGCCGGCCTGGGTCGGGTTCTGTTCCGCCATGTAGAGCTGGCCGAGTTCATAGAGCGCGACATCGCGAGGCAGACCCGTGTTCGATCCGGAGATCATGGCCTCGAGTTCCGCGGCAACCTCGGGCGCCTGACCGGCCGCGATCCGGAGGTGGATCAGATCGAGGGTGGCGATCCTGCCGATGGTGTTGCCGCGGTTGCGCTCGGCGAGGCCGACGAGCAGATCGCGGGCCTGATCGATCTCGTTGCGGTCGAAGTAGATCCGAGCCAGGTAGACGCGCGCCATATCGGCCTGATCGGTCTTGCGGTAATGCTCGATGACCCCGAGCAGCTCGGCCTCGGCGGCGTCGAGGTCTCCGGTTGGGATGAGCTGACCGAGGCTGTCGTCACCCTCGTAGACGGTCACGGCGTGGTGCAGGGCATATGAGGCGTCGTTGCTGCGCGAGTTGTTCCACAACCCGAACATCCACCAGGCGAAGGCCGCGACGCAGATACCGGCCAATCCGGCGGCGATCGGCTTCCAGTACTCTGATAGCCCCTGCATGATCGAGTCCATGGTCGAAACGAATTCGTCACTCTGCTTGAGTTGTTTCCGCGTGATTCGGCGTGCCATTTCTCCTCCAGGAACCCAGTGGTGTCGGTCGGTGCGATGGACACACCCCATCCGCTCCACACGTGGGGGCCATCACTCTAGCCCGTTCGTTTTCTGATGTCCAATTCAATTTGCGGCGGCAGGCAGCGCTCCCGCCGCAAATCGATGATGAGGGGCGACTCAGTCCTGGTGGTCAAGAGTTCGTTCGAGGCCGATCTCGATGAGCTCGGGGAGCGTGTCGTAGGCGGTCTGATCGAGACCGAGAGGGGTAACGGGGATGAAGCCGGCGGCGATGGCGGTGATATCGGTGCCGGCGGCGTCGCCCTGCGGTGGCGCCCACCGACTGGTGACGAACCGGACACCGTCTTCCTCCCGATCCACCTCGTAGTGGCTCACGCCATCCGGCGCCAGACCCATGCGGGCGAGCCGGAATCCGCGCGCCGCCCTGGTGTCCCGGGGAAAGTTGACGTTGAGCAGGATGCCGGCGGGCAGCGGGCTCTTCCGCACCGTGTCGACCAGGGTCTTGGTCAGCACCGCCGCGGCATGCCAATCGGGGTTGGGTTCCTTCCAGTCGAGCTCGAGGGAGAGCGCGATCCCGGGGACCCCCCGCAGAACCGCCTCCCGGGCGGCGCCGAGGGTGCCCGAGTACCAGGCGGCCCGACCGATGTTCTCGCCCTTGTTGATGCCCGAGACAACGAGATCCGGGGGGTCGTTCTCGAGCACCACCGTGAGACCGACGGCGGTGACCGACGCCGGGCTGGCGTCCACCGACCAGGCCGGCGCGCCGCCGACCTCGCCGTGGGCCTTGATGGCGATCTCGCGCCGGATCACAATCGCGTGGCCGACTCCGCTCTGCTGCTCGGCGGGCCCGACAACGGTGACCCGGTAGCCGGGGTCGGCGGTCAGGACAGATGCAACCGCGGCGAGCCCCGGTGAGTCGATGCCGTCGTCGTTGACCAGCATGACGTGGAAGGGAACCTCGGCCTCGGTTGCCGCTGCACAGCCCGTGAGCAGCACCAATCCGATCAGCATCGTCGCGTTTCGGCACATGAATCAACCTCCCGCCGGCGTGGTTGCGGGAGTGTAGCACCGCTGCCGCTGCCGCTGTCGCTGTCGCGGGAGAGGGAGGGGGTAAGCTATCCGCATGGACCAACACCATCTCTCCCTCGGCGGCCACCTTCTCCTGTGGGTCTTCCCCCTCGTCCTGACGGTCTTTGTCATCGCCGACACGGCTCGCGATTGGCGCCGGGGGCGGTTGTGAGCACGCTCGAAGCTTCGACCGTCACCACCGTCGGCACGGTGATGGTGCTCTACCTGATCGTGCTGATCGTCATCGGCTGGCGAGCGTCCCGGCGGACTCACGGCGGCGAGGACTTCCATCTTGCCGGGCGTTCATTGGGTCCGTGGGCGGCGGGGATCTCCTCCACCGCGAGTTCCGAGAGCGGCTGGGTCACCCTGGGCGCGGTCGGGATGACCTACACCTACGGCCTGTCCGGTCTGTGGTTCGCTCCCGGTTGTCTCCTGGGCTATCTGGTCAACATCTACTACGTGGCGCCGCGGCTGCGCGCGCTCTCGGCGGCCGGCGGATCGGTCACGCTCACCGATGTCATCTGCCTCCGCTGGGGCGATCCCCGCAACGTGCTGCGACTCACCGCGACGGCCATCATCATGCTCTGCATGATGATCTATGTCGCATCGCAGATGACCGCGGCCGGCAAGGCTTTCTCGAGCTCGCTCGGGTTCGATGCCGATGGGCCCGGATATCTCTACGGAGTGCTCATCGGCGCCGCGGTCATCACCCTCGTGACGGTGCTCGGCGGGTTTCGGGCGGTCGCCTGGACCGATCTCTTCCAGGGTCTTCTGGTCGCCGTAGCCCTCATCGCGCTGCCGGTCTGGGCGATCGCCAGGATCGGCGGTCTCGGCGCGTTGTTCAGCGGTCTCGGCGCCATCGACGCCGATTTCCTGACCGCTTCCGGCGGTCGCGTGGGGCCGGCGTTGTGGGGGTTTGTCGTCGGCAATCTCGGGATCGGGCTCGGCTATCCCGGGATGCCCCACGTGGTGACCCGCTACATGGCCACGAGCAGCGATCGCGATGTTCAGCGGCTCCAGATCATCGCCATGATGTGGGGCGTGGTGGTGTTCTACGGCGCCGGTCTCGTCGGCCTCGTCGGCCGGGTGTCGCTTCCCGGGTTGGCCGACGGCGAGCGCGCGCTGATGGCTCTCGCCCTCGAGTTCGCTCACCCCGTCATCGCCGGACTGCTGCTCGCAGCGGTGATTTCGGCGATCCTCTCGACGGTGTCGTCGCAGCTCCTCGTGGCGGCCTCGGCGGTCTCCTACGATGTGGTCGAACAGGCCTTCGGGAAGGCGCGCGATGACCGCCGCAGTCTGATGCTGGGGCGGGTCACGGTGGCGGTCGTCGGGGTGCTCGGGGTACTCATCGCCCTGCGCGGCGAGAGCATGGTCTTCTGGTTTGTGCTCTTTGCCTGGTCGGGGCTTGGAGCGAGCTTCGCGCCGCTGACCCTGCTCGCGCTCGGCGATACCTGGGTCAACCGCTATGGTGCGCTCGCCTGCATGCTCACCGGCGCCGGCGTCACCGTGGTGTGGAAGCTCGGAATCAAGATGACGACCGACCCGACGACGGTGAGTCCGCTGTTATTCGGCCGGTTGTGGTGGATGGTCATCGTCGCGGCGGTGGTGATCTTGATTCTCGGGCGGGCGACCGAGGCCTTCGATGTCGGCCACAGTGCGGCGGTCCTCGCGGCGACCGCGCTGACCCTCGCGGGCTGGTTTCTGGTCCAGCGCTGGGGGTTCTTCAACCTCTACGAACTCGTTCCCGCCTTCACCTTCGCCTCCGCCGCCGCGTTCGGCGTCAGCGCGCTCTTCCGGGTCGAAGAGGGAGAGATCGACCGCTAAGGCGCAAAGATCGCAATGCAGCGCAGCCGCAGGCGTTGAGATCCTGTGAGCAGCGCCTCACCGTCTCGCCGCAAATTCCTTGTGATGTCGTCGCGTCCTTTGCGTCTTTGCGGTACGACTCCGCGACGCCTCAGTCCGTCGATCTCCGGCGCTTCGGCGGCGGCGTCATCCCGAAGCTCAGCCGGACGAAGCGCGAGGCGTGGTCCTGAAACGCATTGAGTTCCTCGCCGTCGGGGTTGACCAGCAGACCGTGCTTTTCGAGGTTCCGGTTGCGGCAGAAACCATCGAGGGGAACCCCGCCGATCCCCGAATCGAGGTAGAAACCGACCGTCGGAGAAAAGCCCCGCTCGGCGGCCTTGATCCGGCAGTGATCGGAAAGCTGCAGGACCGCGTACATCGATCCCTCCCAGTCGAAGGTCTTCGGGTCGGGCAGCAGCGGCTGCTCTTCGTGGAAGTACTCGGGCCAGCGCTCGAAGGCGTTCATGAGGAGGAGTTGCCGTCGTCGTTGCAGGTGTTTCCCGATGCGGATCTGCAGCCTGATCAGATAGTCCGAGAACTCCTCCTCTCCGCTGGCGTGGGGCCCGATGAGGCCGAGAACCACCGCCTGCATGGCGTTGGAGGGTCCGGCCATGATGTTCTGGGCATAGCGGACGATCCCGCCGCGCAGCCGACTCGAACGGGTCAGCAGCGCGCCGGAACGCAGACCGGTGACGCCGTGGCTCTTGGAGAGAGAATCGACAAAGACGATTGCGTCGGCGAAACGCTCATCCTCGTTGAACCACGCCAGCAGCTCGCGATATCGGGGGTGCATCCGGACATAGACCGAGTCGAGGATGATGCCGGCGTGCGGCCACCGGTCGAGCACCGCTTCGATGAAGGCTCGCAGACGATCGGGCTCGAGGGTCCGGCCGGTCGGGTTGTTGACGGGCATGGCGTAGACCGCGTCGATCTCGACCCCGTCGGGGATCTTCGCAACGTCTTCCGGACCGGGATCCATCCCGGGGTCGGCGGGCGGCAGCAGGTACGCCTGCATTCCCTGGAGCGCCATCTGGTCCATCGGGCACGAGAAGGTCGGTATCGGGACGAGGACGGTGGCGGGCGTGCCGGCGCCCGTTCGGTCGCGATGGGCTTCGGCAACGCCGATGAGCGCGGCCTGGATCGCCTGGTTGCCGCCGTGGAAGACAAAGACCTCGGGCGGCGCCGCCGGTCGGTTCTTGAACTTGAGGCCGAGCTGAATCTGCCACAGGCCGGACCACGCCTCGATCACCGCCGGGTAGCCCAGCGAGTCGAGGTTGTAGGCCAGTGGGCGCGAGGCGAGTTGATGGAGCCAACCCGACATGTTGTTGAATGCCGGGACCAGAAGGGCCTCCCAGTCATCGCGGAGAAAGGGATCCTCGAGGTCGTCCGCAGGGACGGTCCGCCAGTCGAGATCGCCGATCGCCGACGCCAGATCGCCGTATCCCATGGATCGCATCGTGCTGACGGTCCGGCTCATGAGCCGGATCGGCGCGCTCGAAAATACCTCCTTGAACGACTCGAAGACCTTGATGCGGACATCCCGCTCGCTGCCGCCTCCGTAGTCCTTCATGGTTGGCCTCCTTGAACTCAACATGGTAGTACAACTCAGCGCTCAGGGTCGTCAACCCTTGACAGGCGGACGACCTCGGTGGAAATATGAATGAAGGTTCATTCAGCAGGCCCGGTTGAGCATTCGGGCACGGGAGGCCACATGCCGGACAGTCGGTCGTCGCGCCGTCTCACTTCACGCGAGATCAAACACGAGAGAATTCTCCGCGCAGCCACCGAGGTCTTTGCCAGCAAGGGCTACTTCGCGGCGCGGATGACGGACGTCGCCAAACAGGCGGAGGTTGCCGACGGCACCCTGTATCTCTATTTCGAAGGCAAAGAGCATCTGCTCCTGAGCATTTTCGATGATGTTCTGGTTCGATTCATAAACCGACTCGAGGAGGAAATGGCGCACCTCGATGATCCGGTCGCCAAGCTCAAGGTCATGATCCGCCTCCATCTCGAGACCCTCGGCCGCGACCCGGCGCTGGCCCAGGTTCTCCAGATCGAGACCCGACACTCCCGTCGTTTCATGAGCGTCTTTACGCGTGGTAAGCTCGGTGAGTATTTGAA
>JAHECW010000177.1 GCA_024641545.1 Acidobacteriota bacterium | reverse complement strand
ACGAACACGCCGACCAACACGCCGACCAACACGGCGACCAACACGCCGACGTTCACGCCGTCGAACACGCCGACGTTCACGCCGACCAACACGGCGACCTTCACGCCGACCAACACGCCGACCTTCACCCCGACGTTTACACCGACGTTTACGCCGACCAACACCCCCACGCCGACTCCGACGAATACGCCTGACTTTTAGGGTGAGGGGAGAGACAGTATGAGAACACAGCAGCAGCCACTCCCGTTCATCACGACCCGCGGTCCGGTGCTGGCCGTCGTCGGGGTTGTCCTTCTGGCGGTTTCGCCGGTCAGCGCCCAGGTCTCGGAGATCTTCCCGCTCAACCCGCCGCGGCAGACCTATGCCGAAGATGCCGGCTCGGCATCCGGCGGTGCTCTGCCGGTGGGGATCTCCCAGTACATCTGGACCCAGGTGCCCGTGGTCGCGGTCCCGCCCCTCGGTTCCTCGACCACCGCGGTCGCCTGCGGCGGCGGATTCTGGGGCACCCACCTGATCCAGAATTCCGGGAAGGCGGCCAATTACTCGGCCACCGTCAACCGTCCCCACCCGCTCTCCCCGCAGGGGAACTCGTCGGTCTTCGTCGTCGACCAGAGCGTCGTCGGCAACAGCGGCTACCTCCCCACCGACTGGGACAACTTTCGCTTCGAGTTCGATTTTTCGGCCGATGCCAATGCCGCTGTCGGTGTCGTCTGGGGCGGCCACCCGGTCATCGGACTGACCAAGGTCAAGAGCGGCTATCTCTTCTATATCGACGATCTGCCGACCCAGACCGAGGCGGTCGACGACGGCAAACGCGCCCGTTGGCACCTGGTGCGGCGCGAGTCCGAGTACGATCTCGAGATCGATTCGGGCGACCTCGTCCTCAACGGCGGCGTCGACGACCTGCTGTCGGTCTACCGCAACGGGTGCTACCGCCTCCGGCTCGAGTTCTTCTGCGGCACCCTGAGAATCCAGATCGCCCGGCTCAGCTGCGGCACCACCGACTGCACGGTGACCCAGTGTTTCGGCGGGACGACGACCTGCTCCCCCGAGAACTACGCCGTCTGCAACCCCGATCCCATCGAGTGGTGCTCGGCCTTCGAGTGGGTCGACACCGAACCGCTGCTGGTGCCCGGTTTTGTCGGCCCCTTCGCCGGTGGAACCGACACTGTCACCCTCGGTGTCTCGCGCTTCGACAACCTCGTCGCCGGGACCTGGGACTATGACTGCAATGTCCTCTGCGCAGCCTGGCCGGTTGCCTGGGACGACACCTTCAGCGGCGCGGTCGAGGAGCTCGATATGAAGTTCCTCTACACCGGATCGCTCATCGATTACCAGTACGGCTACATCTTCGGCGCCGACCGGAGCTTCGTCGACGTCACCGCCAAGACCCAGTACACCGACGTGATCAAGATCGACGGCACCCCCGAGACCCGGGACGCCTGCGGCGGCTGGACCGTGCTCCACGAAAACGTCGAGAAACCCGTCGTCGACCTGCCGCCGTGGGACGTCGGCGACAGCAACCTGCCCGAGCTCCTGGCCTACCTCGAACCCATGTCGAGCTCGGTCAAGCTGGTCTATGACAGCTCGGCCACGCCGACGCTGAGCTTTGTCGACGACTTCGACAACGTGCGCGAGACCGCTCCGGGCGTGGCCAACCCCGCCTACAACCCGAACCCGCTGCCGACCCGCGGCGCGACGCCCATCCGACCGTCGCTCGACGACGCGTTCGAGTGGTATGTCAACCAGCGGACCGTCGGCGACTACCGCGACGACCCGCTCGCCGACTGCCGTCTGTGGTACGTCATCTTCATCACCGATGGCGAGGAGAGCTGTTGCGCGGCCGCGTCCCCCTGCCCGACCGCGTCGCTCGTCCCCGACTGGGCCTGCGAGTCCGGCGGCCCGGCCGCGAAGTTCGCCAACCCGTCGGCCTTCGGCTACTCCGGCATCGATCCGGTTCCGGTCTACACCGTCGGGTTCTCCGAGGATTTCGGCGGCAGCACGACCTCGCCGCTCGAGTGCGTTGCCGACATCACCGGCGGCCGCTTCTTCTCGGCCACCGACGCCGGCCAGCTCGTCGACGTCCTCTACGACGTGCTCGACGAGATGCAGGAGACCGACCGCTCGTTCATCCCGTTCGTGGTGGCGCCGCCGCCGCCGAGCGCGGCCGGCCAGATCGCGGCGGATGACGATTTCCTCACCGTCTTCCCGTTCTTCCTGCCGCGCAACCAGCAGAGCATCTGGGAGGGCGATCTCATCGCCTTCGCCTTCAATCGAAGCCAGGCGACTCTCCCGCTGACCGCCGACTGCGGCCTCGACACCTCGCTCGTGGTGTGGACGCTCAGCGGCGCCCCCGCCGGCGCCAACGACATCCTCGAGGACCAGATCACCACTTCGACCCGCAATGTCTTCATGGGGTCGGACATGACCGGGACCTGGGTGCGCTACGGCCTCGATCAGGTCTTCACCAACGCGGCGCTGCGGACCGATTTCAAGGACCAGCTCGATATCTCGGGCGGCGCCTCCGATCTCCAGGCGGTTGAGATCGTCAACTTCGTCCGCGACATCTACGCCAATCCGGGCGCCCTGAGCCTGAGCCCGGCGCCCGAGAACCCGCCGCGACCGCTCGGGTACCACGCCCTCGGCGATATCTACCACTCGCAACCGGTGGTCGTGGGACCGCCGAACAACTACCTTTATTTCTCCGACTACGGCCTCGGTCCGGCGCACGACTATCTGACCTACCGGGCCAAGCATGCCTACCGCCGGCGGGTGGTCCTCGCGGGCGCCAACGACGGCCAGCTCCACGTCTTCGACGGCGGCTTCTACGACCGCGACACCACCAACTACGATGACCGGCACGATCTCGGAACCGGCGTCGAGCTCTTCGCCTGGGTGCCCGAGGCGGTCACTGATCGTCTCCACCGGCTCACCTACGGCACCGAGCACCTGTACACCGTCGATGGCCGGATCTCGGTGTCGGATGCCTTCATCGATCACGACGGTGACGGCAACAGGGAGTGGCGCACCGTCGCCCTGAGCACCATGCGCCGCGGCGGCCGCGGTGTCCTCGCCCTCGACATCACGACCCCGGATCCGATTCTCGCCGCGGGTGACTACAAGCCTCCGGTGAGCGTCTTCCCGGGTTGCCTCGACGGCACCGCTTCCGGCTGCGACGCCGAGTACCCCCACCTGCTGTGGGAGTTCCACGATGTCGATGGGAGCGGGAATCCCAACGACGCCGACAGCGGCTGTGTCTTGGCGGGATTCTCCGGCAACCAGTGTCCGCCCTACTACGATCTCGGCTGGACGTGGTCGAAACCGGCCATCGCCCGCATCGGGGTCTACGCCGAGGACGGCAGCGGCAATGTGGTTCCCGACGATGTCTTTGTCGCCTTCTTCGGCGGCGGCTGGGACGCCACCGAGGACGACATCACCGGTAACTTCTTCTACGCCGTCGACCTCGCGACCGGCGCCACCCTGGTCAAGGAGAACATCGGCGTCTCGGTTCCTGGAACTCCGACCATTCTCGACTCGGACAGCGACGGTTTCCACGACCGGGTCTATTTCGGCGACACCAACGGGACGATCTGGCGTCTGCAGTACCCGTCGCCGTTTCTCAGCACGGCCACCGGCGCCGGCGCCGGCACCCTGCGCCGGATCTTCAGCGTTCCGGTGGATCTGACCGATCCCGATCCGGCGGTCACGAATCAGCGGCAGCAGTTCTTTGTCGCGCCGACCGTGGTGCCGGTGCTCTTCGACGGCACCAACTACACCTACGCCCTGGTCATGGGCGCCGGCGATCGAGCCAACCTCGGCGACGAGACGGCCGATACGTTCAACAAGTTCTACGCCGTCATCGACGATCTCGACAACGACACCACCACCAACCCGGCGTACGATCTGACCGATCTGGTCGCGCGCGACTACACCGACCTGACGAACAGCTTCACGCCCGAGCCCGGCGCCACCCTGTGCACCGTCTCGGCCTTCTCCCCGCCGAGCAAGGGCTGGGCGCTGAGCCTGCGCGAGGACGAGAAGGTCAACTACGAAGCCACGGTCTTCGCCGGCCATGTCTTCTTCACCACCTTCGAACCCGGCGACACCCTGGTCGCAACCAACCCGCCCGAGATCTGCACCCCAACCGGGGGCGGTGGCGGCGGCGGTGGCGGCGGCGGTGGCGGCGGCGGCGGTGGCGGCGGCGGTGGTGGTGGTGGCGGTGGCGGGGGTGCCGATGCGCCGGTCTGCAAGGCCTCCGGTATCGGCCGCCTCTACGACATCGGGATGACCTGCGGGCTCGGTGAGTACACCGAGGTCAACGACATCCTCACCGGGATCACGACCTATACCATCGGCACCTTCACCAGGATCATCGCCACGACCTCGTCCGGCCCCACCCCCGACGAAGGCGGGTTCCCCGGTGGATTCGGCCCCGGCTTCGATCTGCCGGTCATCTCTTCGACGACCAACTGGCGACAGGAGTAGCTCATGCGAAAGCTCGTGATGACCGTTGTCGTGATCTTGACGGTCGGTCCATGCGCCGCCATGGAGATCCCGTTCCGGGACGGCTCGGTGCTCGACGCCGTCAGCTACACCGTCACCGGTTCGTATGTCATGCTCGAGATGGCCAACGGCGGCAAGGTCGCCTACGATGTCGCCGACATCGATCTCGATTCGCTGCGGCGGTCGGAAGCCGCCATCGAGGGTGAAAAGGCCGACCCGGCGAAGGCGCCGGCGGCGACCATCGGGAACTCCGGGGCCCTGCGCGCACCGGGGGAAGACCCGGTGGCTCCGGCCGGCGGTCTGACCATCACCGACCAGCACGTCAAGCACGTCAGCGGCAGCGGCATCGCCGGACCCGAGGACGAGCCGGCACCGGCCGAGGATGACGGCGGCGTGCCCGCCGGTTTCGAGCAGGGCGGCAACGTCCTGCTCAACAACGTCTCGGTCAAACCCCTCGAGGGAGGTGACTGGGAGGTCCGGGGCGAGGTCGTCAACCGGACTGCGGAGCCGGTGCTCGATGTTCGCGCCAATCTCGAGGCCGCCCTGCCCGAAGGAGATCCGTGGACGGCCTCGGTCGGGGTGAGCGCCATTCTCGGTCCGGATGAGAAGGCCTCCTTCACCCACACCTTCTCGACCCCCGAGTCGGCGGGTGAGGGCTGGGCGCCGCAGATTCAGGTCAACGTGGTGTGGATGAAGGGTGAGTCGCGGCTCGAGCCCGACTACAACCGGACCGCCCCGCACCCGAGCGCGCTGCCCTTCGACCGGGGCGGGGTCGGTGGTGTCGAAACCCGCGGCGAAGTCGAGCTCTGACCGCAAGAGAAGAAGTCGGGAACACCAGCGGTGCGTGACTTCCGTGGTCTGCTGATCGTGATCGCGGTCGCGGTTGCCCTGGCCGCCGTGGTGTGGCTGGTGAGCCGCCCCGAGCACGAGCCGTCGCGGTTGATACCCGAAGTTGATGAGCCGGTCCGGTTCCGCTTCGCCGATGTCGCCGTCGCCTCGCCCGGTCTTGCTGTCGGCGGGGCGGAGATCCGCGGCGCCATCCGCCCGACCTACTCGTCGTGGCTCGTCGTTCTGACCTGTGCCGAGCCCGACGGCTGCGCCGGCGAGTTCGCCATCGAGGTGAGCTATCACACCGGCGAGGCAAGCCGAAAACTCGGCATCGTCCAACACTGCGATGTGGCGAACGGCGGCGAGCTCCGCTTCGAGGGAATCCAGGACCCGCCGACGCCGATCGACCGCATCGAGCGGCTCACCCTCGAGGTCGTCGAACGAAACATCCCCGGCCAGCCCGCCGGCACCGTGGAGTTCTAGCCCGTCCTTCTCACCAGGTCGCGGCGCGAGGGTTGGGCGGCGGCGGGGCCAGGTCCCTGCTCGCGAGTTGGAATGGCGCACCGCAGGTGGGGGTTCCAGGAACAGACGGGGGAGACGTGCACGAATTCACGCTTGCGGACAGATTCGACTCGATCAGCGAGTGGCGGCATCGGGGGAACGGCCTTTCGGTCCTGACGGTACCCACTCCGGTGGCGCCGGTCGTTGGTTTTTCGGTGGTCTATCGGGTCGGGTCCCGGCACGAGGTGGCGGGTCACACCGGCGCGACTCACATGCTCGAACACCTGATGTTCAAGGGGTCGGAGAACTTCAACGCGGAGCGCGGAACCGAGATCGCCCGTACCCTGCACCGGGTCGGGGCCTCCTTCAACGCCACCACCTGGCTCGACCGCACGACCTACTACGAGGTGCTGCCGGTCGACCGGCTGCCGGTGGCGGTGGCCATCGAGGCCGACCGGATGCGGCGGGCGCTGATCCGCCCGGAGGATCTCGAGAGCGAACGGACGGTGGTGCTCAACGAGCTCGACACCGGCGAAAACGAGCCCGTCGACCTGCTCATGAAGTCGTCGTTCGCGCACGCCTTCATCGAGCACCCGTACCACCACCCGACCATCGGCTGGCGCGGCGATGTCGAGCGGATGTCCGCCGAGGTGCTGCGCGGGTTCTACGACACCTACTACCACCCCGACAACGCCACGGTGATCATCGTCGGCGACGTCGACGAGGACGAGGTCCTGGCCGAAGTCGAGCGCGGGTTCGGCGCCATCGCCCCCGCCTCGGCCGCCATTCCCGATCTCTCGATCCGGGAAGGCCGCCAGCGGGGCCAGCGGCGCTTCGTCATCGAGCGGAGGGGCGAGCTCGGCAGTCTCGCGATGACCTGGCACATCCCCGAGGGGCTGCACCCCGATCTTCCGGCGCTCAACGTCCTGACCCAGGCCCTCAGCGATGGGGTGACCTCGCGGCTCTACCAGCGGCTGGTGGAGACCAACCGCTGTCTCGGCGTCCACGCCTTTACCTTCGAGCTCCACGATCCCGGGGTTTTCCAGGTCTTTGCCACCCTCGCTCCCGGGGTGGATCACGATTCCGTGGAATCCGAGATCCGCGACGAACTGAGCTCGTTGAGCGCGACGCCGCTGTCCGATGACGAGCTCGCGCGGGCGTTGATCCAGACCCGGACCGATCTCGCGTTCCACCGGGAGTCGCCGGCGCAGATCATGGGCGCGCTCACCGAGGCCGTGGCGATGGGTGACTGGCGGCGGTTCCCCAACGAGCTCGAGGCGGTGTCGGCGGTCCGATCCGAGGACGTCGGCCGGGTCGCCGAGAGCTACCTCCGCGACGCCAACCTCACCGTCGGGTGGTTTGTCCCCGACGGCGGCGGCGGGGCCGCCGCGGCGCGTCCTCCGGCGCCCCGGCCCTGCTATCTCCACCTTCCGTTTGCCGAACGGGTCGGCGTCCGCGATCTCGAAGGAGGGGCGCGGCTGGCGGTGCTCGCCAACCCGCACGCGCCGACGGTCACCATCGCCGGCACCATCGGAGCCGGCCTCAACGCCGCCGCCGACGGCAGATTCACCGTGCCGAGCATGACCGCGGCCATGCTCGACAAGGGGACCACCAGCCGCGACCGCCTCGCGCTCGCCCGAGAGCTCGAGGACCGCGGCCTGCACCTCGGGGTCAGGGCTCTCGGCAACGCCCCGGCCGTGGTGTCGTTCTCGGCTCAGGGTCTCGCCGAGGAGCTCGATCGGTTGGCCGACCTGCTCGTCGATGTTCTCAGATTCCCGATTTTCCCCGCCGCCGAGTTCGACCGCCTGCGCCGGCGGGTTCTGGGTTCCTTGCGAAGGGAAAACGACGACACCTCGGCAACCGCCTACGCCGCGCTCACCCGGAGCCTGTATCCCGCCGGGCACCCGCTGCACAAGCGATCGGTGGAGGACCGGGAGACCGAACTCGAGGAACTGACCCGAGAGGATCTCGCCGCTTTTCACGGCCGCGCCTACGGGCCCGAGTCGATGCTGATCGCGGTGGTCGGCAACGTCGATGCCGACGCCGTCGCCTCGGCCCTGTCCCGCCCGCTCGAGGGTTGGAAGGGCGAACCGAAGCCGCCGGCCGCGGTGTCGGCCGCGGTCTCGGGTGGACACGAGGCGACGCGGATCGATCTGCCGGACCGGCCGAACCTCGACTTCTACCTCGGCCACGGCGGTCGACTGCTGCGCGGGGATGCCGATTTCGCGGCCGCCGGTCTGGCCAATTCCTGTCTCGGGCAGTCGGCCCTGACCTCTCGTCTCGGGGTCGCGGTCCGCGATGGGGCCGGTCTGTCCTACAGCGTGTACAGCCGGTTCTTCGGCACTCTCGGCCTCGCGGGTCCGTGGGCGGTCAGCTGCAGTGTCGCGGCCGACAATCTGGAGCGCGCGGTCGAGCTCTGCCGCAAGGTCGTGGCCGACTACGTCGCCGACGGGCCGACCGAGGTCGAGCTCGAAGACGAACGCCAGGCTCAGTCCGGCGCGTATCAGGTCGGGCTGGCGACCAACGCCGGGATCGCGCGCGAGCTCGTCACGACCCTCACCGCCGGTGAGGAGGTCTCCCGTCTCGACGAATTCCCGCGCCGGGTCCTCGCGACGACGCGCGACGAGGTGGTGGCAGCCACCCGCAAGCACATCCGACCCGACGAGCTCACCCTCGCCGTCGCCGGCACGCTCAACGAGCAAAGCTCGTAAATTCTTAATTTTCAATTCTTAATTCTTAATTTCATCACAGGTCCTTTACGGGTGAATGCGATGGCAATTAAGAATTGAGAATTCAAAATCGAGAATTGAACGTTCATTCCCAATCGACGTTGAGGTGGTGGAGCTCGCCTGAAAAGAACGGCCGCACCTCGCTGTCGAGTATGGCCTCGACCTCGCGCAGTCGATGGCGCCGCGAGGCGTGCAGGAGCACGAGGTGGCGGCACCTGAACGTCTCGATGTGAGCCTGGAGATCGGCGAGATGGGTGTGGCCGTAGCGGACGGCCCGATCACGGTCGGCGGGTTTGAAAAACGAACATTCCACCAGCACGACCTCGGCCGCGAAGAGCTCGGGCCGGGTCTCGAACAGCCGCGGTCCGGAGTCGGCGCAGTAGGTCAGGATCTCGCTGGTCACCTCCTCGGTGACCTCGACGCCGGCACGCCGCTGGTCGGCGATCTCGGCCTCGGTCAGATGGCCGAGCTCGGGGCGGAGCCGTCGCTTGTGCCAGATGATCCGGGTGCCGAGGGTGGGGACCCAGTGGTCGGTGGCAAAAAACGCGAGTTCCATGTCGCGGCGGAGCTGGTGACGGGCGCCGTCGGTCGCCGGGATCACGGTCACCTGATAGGGCTGGCCGCCCTCGAGCCGGGCAAAGGTCGCCAACAGCGAACGGATTTCCATTTCGATGGGCTCGGGGACGATCAGATCGGCCGGCGGCATGGAGTTGAGATAGCGCTGAGAAGCCCAGTGTCCGAGCCCTCCGAGATGGTCGAGATGGCCGTGGCTGAGGACGACCGTTCGCATCGGGGGCAGCGCGCGGTGGATCCGGCCCGGATCGAGGGCGAGATGGAGCTGCGGCAGGAGGATGAGGGTGCTCTCACCGGCGCGCGACCCGCCGACCAGGCGCAGGTTTCCCCACGACGTCTGCAGTTGGAGCCGGCGCAGGATCACCGACTCACCGGCTTGTCCGGACAAGAAAGATCGACGCTTCGCTGGAGCTCTTCGCTTGGTCGATTCGCAGGGTCCACTCCGAATCGGTCGGCAGCGTCTCGCTGAATGTCTTCGATGCGATCACGCCCCGTTTCCGATCGGTGATCGTCACCGCCACCGATCGCGCCCCGGAAGGTGCGAGGAGCACCCTCTTGACGGTGCCGCTGCCCTCGGACTTGAGACCGAGAAAGCCCTTCTGCGTGTGGTCGAAGGGGATGTCGGCGAGGGTCTCGCCGTCGACCGCGATGGTGACGGAACCGGCATTGATGGGGCAGATGTAGTAGACCGTGATTCTGGCGTTGCCGGGCGTCTGGCTCGCGATCGGGGGCAGGACTTCGGCGAGCCTGAGTTCCGGTCCGGCGACGCGAGAGGGCGCCGAGGTGGAGCGCTGTGGTCGAGCCTGGCGCGACCGGTCTTCGGCGAGCTCGAGGTAGTCGGCGGCGAGCTCGCTCTGCGGATCGAGCTCGAGCGCCTCCCTGAAGCGGCCGGCGGCGGTCGTGAAGTTGCCGGATCGGTAGGCGCGCCGGCCCTCCGCCACCAGCTCCGCCACCCGGGCCTGGGTCTTCGAGCTCGTTCTCTGAAGCTCGATGGCATGGCCGATCTCGGCGGCGAGCGCCCTCGCCGCGGGTGACGCCGGGGCCTGGTCGAGGACGGCCTGGACATCCGCGCGGGCGCGCTCGACGTCACCCGCCGCCATGGCGTCGCCGGCCGACCAGAGCGCGCGCGCGGTGCGGTTGAGGTTGCGGGTCGCACCGGCCGATGGCGCGGCGAAGGGCTCCTTGGGTTTCAACGACGTCAGAACACCGATGGTCGCGACCCAGATGAGCGCCCACGCGCCGATGAGGGACCACGTCCATCTCGGCGTCACCTCCCAGGTCATCGGCGCCGGCAGGACGATGCGGTCGCGGAGCTGAGACCAGACCCGAAGGAGCGATCCCGATCGGCCGGTCTGAGCCTGCGGCATCCGGACCGCGGGGAGTCCCTCTCCGGCCCGGGTGTCGAGATCCGGGGAGTGGATCGAGGTGCCGAGTTCGTCACCGGGTTCCCGCCGAACCAGGGACCGGGCGAGCGCGGCGAGGACCGATGCCAGCTCGGCGCCGGTCTGGAAGCGCCGGTCGGGGTCCTTTTCCAGGCACTTGGCGACGATCGGATTGAAGGCCGTGGGAACGCTCTCGTCGATGATGGACGCGATCGGCGCGGGCTCCTCGACGATCTTGCGGGTGACGTGGTGCATGGTCTCGCCCGTGAACGGTCGTCGGCCGGTGAGAATGGCGAAGAGAACGACCCCGAGGGAGAAGAGATCCGACCTGCCGTCGATCGGCCGAGCGGTGATCTGCTCGGGCGACATGAAGTTGGGGGTGCCGATGAACTGGCCGTCGGTGGTGAGGTTCGACGATTCCATCCGCGCGATTCCGAAATCGGCGATCCGCGGGCTGCCGTCATGGGTGAGGATCAGGTTCCCCGG
>JAHECW010000293.1:2249-2951 GCA_024641545.1 Acidobacteriota bacterium | reverse complement strand
GGCGGCTCGAAGCGCCTCCGGCAGCTCGTCCCGACGGTGGTGACCGCAGGCGTAGATCACCGTCGCGGGTGATTTCAGTTTCGCGTTGAGCATCCCGGCCAGCCCGATGCCGGTTCCCGGTCCGACGAGATCCGGTTCGAGCCCGGCGGCCGCCGAGGCGGCGGCGGTGCCGTCGCCGATGACCGCGACCGGGATTTCGAGCAGCCATCCGCCGCCGCGGTTCCTGCACTGGGCGGCGAATCGTTCGGGGGCGCGGGGAGACGCCATCACCAGCCACGCCGATCGGCCGTCGACTCTGAGGTCGTCGACCAGGTCGGTCCAGCCCGGGTCGTCGAGGACATCCTCGAGCCGGAGCACGGGGTAGGGGCGGAGCGTGATTCCGCCGGGCGCGAGCATTTCCTGGAGCCCGGTGCAATCGGCCGGGTCGCGGGTGATGAGAATGAAGCGGCTCATTCGCTATCGGCGGCACCTGCGGCGAGGCGGAGCGCTTCGAAGCACGCCTGGGCCGCGAGGGTTGCGGTCGGCGCCGCTGCGCCGACCCGCGTGACGGTGGCGCGGGTCACCTGCTCGTCGATCCGGCCGAGGACCGCCTGCAGGCGGATCCCGCCGTCGGCGGTTTCGGCGAGACAGCCGAGAGGGAGGTGGCACCCGCCGCCGAGGAGTCCGAGGAGACCGCGTTCCGCGGCGACGCGGTCGGCGACC
>JAHECW010000293.1:0-2239 GCA_024641545.1 Acidobacteriota bacterium | reverse complement strand
GCTCCCGCAACGGACGAGTCGAATCATCGTTCTCGCGGGTCTCGATGGCGAGCGCGCCCTGACCGGGTGCGGGAAGCATGACCTCGGGACGGAGCTCGGCGAGATCGAGGCCGGTCAGATCGAGCTCGAGTCGCCCGACGCCGGCGGCGGCGAGGAGAATGGCGTCGTAGCCGCCGTTGCGGAGCTTGCCGACCCTCGTCGGGACGTTGCCGCGCAGGGCCTTGACCTCGATCGCCGGGCACAACGCGAGCGCCTGGGCCGCCCGGCGCAGCGACGAGGTGCCGAGAACCGCGCCGGCGGGGAGCCCCATGGGGTTGTCCGGCGAGGGTTCGAGGAGTCCGTCACGGGCGAGGAGGAGATCGGCCGGGTTGGTCCGCTCGGGGATGGCCACGACCTCGAGCCCCTCGGGCTCTTCGGTGGGAAGGTCCTTGAGCGAGTGGACGACGAGATCGACGCGGCGTTCGAGGAGGGCCTCCTGGAGCTCCTTGGTGAAGAAGCCCTTGCCCTCCATCTTGGAAAAGGCGACATTCTGGATGCGGTCGCCGCGGGTCTTGATGATCTCGATCCGGGACGCGATCCCGAGGCGCTCCTGGAGCATGGCGGCCACGTGGCGCGCCTGCCAGAGGGCGAGATCCGAACCGCGGGTGCCCAGGCGCAACGTCGGGCTCACGACGACTCCTCTCCGCCGTTGTCATCGCCACCGCCGAGCCCCTTGATGAACCCGTCGATGACGGCGCTCGAGTGGTGCCACGCGGCGCCCTTGAGGCCGCGCACCGGAACCTGGACGAGCCGCCTGACGAGCCCTCTTGCCAGGCGTTCCACGGCCTTGCGGTCCTTGGCCTCGAGATGGGCGAGGTCCTTGGCGAGACTGTGCTTGACAGCCCTGTCGGCGACCTCCTGGAAGCTCTGATGGAGGCTCTGGGCTGCGGGTGAGAGGGCGCGGTCGAGGAGGTGTCGGCGTAGGGTCTCGATCTGGTGATCCACCATCTTCTCGCAGCGATCCATCTCGGCCAGCCTGAGCTGCCGGTTGCGTTCGGCCTCCTCGCGCATCTCCTCGATTCCGTGAAGATCGACGCCGGGGATGGTCCGCGAGGCGGGGTCGAGATTGGGCGGCATGGCGAGGTCGATGAGGAGCAGGGTCTCGTCGTCGTCGAGTTGCGACCGGAGGGATTCCACCTGCGTCCCGGTGAGCATGATCTCGTCGGACGACGTCGCCGCCACCACCAGCCCGACGGCCGGCGGGTTGGCGAGGGTTGCATCCATGAAGAGAGCCTCGGTGTTGGGGTCGCCGGAGGCCAGGTCCCGCGCTCGTTCGGGCGTTCGGTTGGCGATGAGAACCTGCCGGGTCGCGTCGGTGTTGCGGATCAGCCTCAGGGCCTGGGCGGCCATCTCACCGGCGCCGAGGATGAGCGCGGGCGCCGTGGTGGTTTCGAGGTGGTCGTGGAGGCGCCGCTCGACCAGGGTGACCAAGGACACCGGCCGCCGGGTCAACTCGGTTTCGGTTCTGATGCGTTTGGCGAGATGGAAGGACTCGTGGAACGTCTGATCCAGAATGCCGCCGAGGAGATTGATGTTGTGCGCGCGTTCGTGGGCTTCCTTCGCCTGTCCGGCGATCTGAGCTTCGCCGACCATCATGGAGTCGAGAGCCGAGGTCACTCTGAAGAGGTGGCGAACGGCGGCGGGGCCGAAGTGGACGTAGAGCCGGTCGTCCTCGGGGAGCTGGGTCGAGCCGTCGGTGAGGTCGGCGAGGGAACGGCGGAGGTGGAAGAGCAGCGGGTTGGTGTGAATTCTGGTCTCGCCGCGGAAGTAGAACTCGACGCGGTTGCAGGTGCCGAGGTAGACCAATTCCGAGAAACCCGCCAGGCGGGCGAGGTCGACGAGCTGCTCGTGCTTGAAATCCGCGGGCAGCGCCGCCGCTGCAAGCTCGTCGACGTGGGCTGTGCGGTAGCTGGTACCGACGACTCCAATTCGATCCAAAGGGCGCGTCCTCCGGAGGGCGATGATAACCGAGATGAACTCTCAGTTGGTCACAGGGACGTAAATCTTCCATCGGCGCGGCTTGCTTCATCCGCGGCCTTCCTGACCGCCCATCGTGGTGCGGGCGTCCCGCCCGCAGGATGCCGTTGCGTTTTGGCACCATCCGGCACTCCCGCGGCAAACGCTTCCTTCAGTCGCGGCCTTCTGGTCCGCCTCCGGAGTCCCAGCGTCGCCCGAGCAGCGCGGTCAGGAGGGGAGGCAG
>JAHECW010000176.1 GCA_024641545.1 Acidobacteriota bacterium | reverse complement strand
ATGGATGAGGGGTCGACCCGCCAGACAAAGGTCCGGCCGGTGTCGTCGGCGACCACCGATCCGAGGGGGACCACCATGGTGTGCCCGGGGCCGGTTCCGTTCCCCGTGAGCCAGGTCACCGATGCGGTCATCCCGGGCAGCAGATCCGACGAAGACGGGCCCTCGAGCTCGAGGGTGACCGGAAAGGTCTGAGTCTGGCTGTCGGTCTCGGTGGCGAACTCCTTGACCCGGGCGGGGAGATCCTCGTCGTCGGCGAGAGCGTCGAATCGGACCGTGATCCCGGCCGGCGCCTTCCGGGTGAGTTCGGCGACCTCCCGCTCGGGTACGTGGATCAGGACCTCCATGGCGCCGGTTCCCTGGAAGCGGACGATGGTCTGGCCGGCCGCCACCGTCTGGTGGGCCTCGACCAGGCGGTCGGCGACGGTGCCGGCGGTGGGCGCCCGAAGCTCGGTGTCGGCAAGGGAAAGCCGGGCCGCCCTGAGAGCCTGTTCGGTGGCTTCGACCTGAGCCCGGCTCACATCCAGAGCCGCTCGGGCGTTGTCGAAGTCGGCCTTTGACGCGTTGTCGTGCTCAAAGAGACCGCGCACGCGTTGATACCCTTCTGCGGCCTGGATTGCCTGCGCGTGGGTGGCGGCGAGTTGGGCCTCGAGGTTCTTGACCTGAACCTCGTAGTCACGGGTGTCGATGCGGGCCAGGACCTCGCCGGCTGCCACGCGCTCGCCCTTGCTCACCCGGATTTCCACAACCGGGCCGCCGACGCGAAAGGCGAGGGGCACACTCTGAGCCGCCTGGACCCGGCCCGGGTAGGTGCGGGCGCTCGAAGCGAGCGTGCCGACGGTGACGATCTTGGCGGGACGCGCCGTGTCGCCGGCGTCGATGTCGTTGGATGCGTTCGATCCGCAGCCCGCGGCGAGAACGAGCGCGGTTACGAGGAGGGCCGGGGCGAGGGTCCGTCGAATGTCGGTCATGCGATACCTCTCGTGAGTCGTGAGTCGTGAGTCGTGAGTCGTGAGTCGTGATCGGTGATCAGGGGGTCGTGAGTATTGGCCGTTGGACAGAGGCGCGGAGCCCTCCGAGGAAAAGCTCCATCAAGGTCGGGACGACCGCCTCGGCGCGGTAGAACTCGCCGCTGAGCGACATGCTCTCGACCATTCCCATGATCGAACCGACAAAGATCTCGACGACCACGACCGGTGGGAGCTTCTTGAAGGCGCCGGATCCGATCCCGTCGCGGATGATGCCCTCGATGATCCGAATAGCCTGGCTTCTTCGTTCGAGTTCGGACTCGCGGTTGCCCAACTCGTGCTTTGTCGGCGACAGCGCGATGATCAGGGCGCTGTCGTTGTAGACGCCGGTGAAGATCCAGTTGGCGATCCGGGTCAACTTGAGCGCGGGGTCGAGATCCGTCGCCGCAATTTCCTCGATGGCCCGGAGGATCGGGTCGAAGGTCCGGTCCTTGACGAAGCGGATCACCGCATCCCGGTCGTCGAAGTAGTTGTAGAGCGTGCCGCGGGAAACCCCGACCGCAACGGCGATGCGCTCCATCGTCAGCGCGCCGAGTCCCTCGTTCTTGATGATGGCCATGGCGTGGTGGTAGACGTCATCGCGCATGAGGGCGTCGAGGGCGGCTTTTTGTTTCTCGCTGTATCGGGCCATGATGACATCCTTGTGCAATCTGTCAAATTAAAATACTTATCGTATTTAATTTGACGATATGTCAGATTAAATGACGGACTGGCGGATGTCAACTCCGAACAGGAAAGAAACCGGACCTCGAGCAGCCTTGTGGTCCGGGTGTCCGGCCCGCCCGATTGCCTCGGAGGCGGGGGTCAGCCAAAAGTTGGCGGAGGGGGGTGAGAGGGAGAGGGGTCATCGAAGGAGAGCAGGCTCCGCACGCGGACGCCTCGAACACTCACTCTCTCACCGCCTCACGCTCCGGCTATCTCACCAGTTGACTTTCATAGGTCTCGGGTCCCGCTCCTCACCGACTGAGAACCAACAACCGTTCTTCGGTGAGCTCTCGGTAGGTGTAGGCCGGGCCTTCGCGGCCGACGCCGGAGTCTTTGACGCCGCCGTAGGGCATGGGATCGGTGCGCCAGGTCGGGACATCGCCCTGGATGATGCCGCCGGCTTCGATCCGCCGCCACGCCTCCTGGATCTTGCCGATGTCCGAGGTGAAGACTCCGGCCTGGAGGCCGTAGCGCGAGTCGTTGACCATGTTGAGGGCCTGGGCGTAGTCCTCGTAGGGGTCGAGACAGGCCACCGGACCGAAGACCTCGTCGGCAACCACCGGTTCGATGACCGGGACCTCTTCGATCAACGTCGGTGCGACGACGTTGCCCTCGCGACCGCCGCCGGCGAGTACCCGGCCGCCCGCCTCGGCGGCGCTGGCGATCCACGATGCCACCCGTTCGGCGTTGGCTGCATCGATGAGGGGGCCGCAGACGGTGCCGGCGTCGGCCGGGTCGCCGCGACGGATGGCCGCCGTGGCCTCGACCAGCTCGCGGCGCAGCGCGACGTAGATGTCCTCGTGGGCGAGAACCCGCTGGACCGAGATGCACGACTGTCCTGCGTAACCGAAGGCGGCGCCGGCGATCTTCGCGGCCACCACCGCGAGGTCGCCCGCATCGGGTTCGACGACCACGGCGGCGTTGCCGCCGAGCTCGAGGGTGACCCGGCGTTTCCAGGCGATCTCCTTGAGGCGCCAGCCGACCGCCATGGAACCCGTGAACGTCAGGGCCTTGAAGCGGTCATCGGTGGCCAGCTTCTCGGCGTCGGACCCTTTGGACGGGATGACCGCCAGCGCGCCGGCGGGCAGGCCGGCGTCGGCGAGCAGCTCGGCCAGCATCAGAGCCGGGCTCGGAGTCTGGCTCGCCGGTTTTAGGACCACGGGACAGCCCGCCGCCACCGCCGGTGCGAGCTTGTGGGCCACCAGATTGAGAGGGAAGTTGAACGGCGTGATGGCGAGCACCGGGCCGACCGGCACCCGGCGCACCAGGGCGAGGCGGCCGTGCCCGGAAGGGTAGCCGGCGAGGTCGCGCGCCTCGATCTCGGGGTGGCGCGCCACCGCGGCGGCCTCGGTCAAGGTGTCGGCGCAGCGGTCGGCTTCCATGAGGGCGAGCCGGATGGGCTTCCCGGCTTCTTCGGAGATGGCGGTCGCGAGCTCCTCCCGATGTTCGAGGACGAGGGCGGCGGTTCCTTCGAGAATCGCGGCGCGCTCGGACGGCGGGAGGTTCGCCATGGTCTCGGCGGCGCGGCGGGCGGTCGCCGCGGCTCGTTCGAGGATCGCAGGACCGCCCCGGGCCACCTGTGCGACCTCGCGGTTGTCGTACGGGGAACGGACGGTGATGAGATCGTCGCCGTCGAGCCACTGCCCATTGAGAAAGAGCTGCATTTCGCGCATGGTGTGCCTCCGCAGGCACATGGTACCAGCGAGCGGGTGAGGAAGTGAGGAGGTGAGAAAGTCGGGAAGTCAAAGGGGGGACGGTCCGATCGATTCGCCTGCGTGAACACGTCCTCACAGCGAGCGAAGCGAGCGCTGACCTTCTCACCTCCTCACAGCGACCGGAGGGAGCGCTCACCCCCCAACTCCTCACAGCGAGCGGAGCGAGTGCTGACTCGCGACCGAAGGGAACGCCGACCTTCTCACTTCCTCACCCAATCAACGCGGAAATAGCCCCCAACATTGAGGTTGGCTCGACCCTTGAGGCGACTTGTGCTAGCCTCATCCGATGCGTCCCGTCGCACTTTTGACCGACTTCGGACTCACCGATCACTATGTCGGTGTGCTCCATGCGGTGCTCGAGAAACACGCGCCGGGCGTATCACGAATCGACCTCGGCCATCTGATCCCCCCCGGAGACGTCTGGGAGGCATCGTTCCAGATCCGGTGTGCGTGGCCGTTTCTTCCGGCCGGGTGTGTCGTCACCGCGGTGGTGGACCCCGGAGTCGGAACCGGGCGGCGGGTGCTGGCGGCGGCGCTGGGCAAACGGTTTCTGATCGCGCCGGACAACGGCCTCGCGGCGTGTCTCGGGCCAGGGTCTGAAGTGGTGGCGCTCGACTGGAAGAAGTTGGGGATCGCCGAGCCGTCGCGGACTTTTCACGGGCGCGACATTTTCGCGCCCGCCGCGGCTCGTCTCGCACTCGGCAGGGAGCTCCGGGAACTCGGTGAGAGAGTCGATCCGGATCTCTTGGTCGCGTGCCCCTTGCCCGAGCCGGAGCCGCTGACCTCGGGCTATTCGGCCACCGTGCTGTCGGTCGACCGTTTCGGGAACCTCCCGACCAATCTTCCGGCGGACTCGGTGGGCGCCGGCTCGACCGCCGCCTGGTCGGCCGAGACTCCGGCGCGGCGGGTCCACGTCTACGGCGACGGCGATCCGGGTGAAGTGGTCCTCATCGAGGGTTCGGCAGGTCTGCTCGAGCTCGCGGTCAACGGTGGTTCGGCGGCCAAAGCGACGGGTTTGAAACGTGGTGACACCGTACGGGTCACCAATCTCGATGAAGGAGACGACTGATGGCATATGGATGGGAAGGCGACAAGGTCCGACTGGTGCCGCTGGCCAAGGAACGGCACCTCGAAAACGCGCTTTCCTGGTTCAATGACCCCACCATCACCGCCTGGCTGGAGACCGGAGACTGGCCTTTGACGCGTGGCACCGAGGAGGAGTTCTTCCGCGCCGCCGAGCGGCCCGACAAGGGGAACGTGCAATTTGCCGTCGAGACCCTCGATGGTGATCACGTGGGATTTTCGGGTCTCAGGTCCATCGACTGGCAGAGCCGGGTGGCGGTGTCGGGGAGCGTCATCGGGCGGCAGGATTTGTGGGGCGGCGGTCTTGGCACCGATTCGGCGCGGGTGCGTTCGCAATACGCCTTCGATGTCCTCGGCCTGCGCATGCTCATCGCCACCGTTATCGGCGACAACACGCGCTCCCTGGCGATGCTTCAGGCCGTCGGCTATCGCGAGGTCGGCCGGGTGCCGGGTCGCTACTGGAAGCGCGGCGCGTGGCGCGATCAGGCGATTCTCGTGCTCGAGAATCCTGCGGGGTAGATGCAGCTGGAGCCCCGGCTTTCGGGCCGCCCATTGTGGTGCGGGCGTTCCGCCCGCAGGAAGCGTTGATGTTGACCACCATCGTGGACTGGGGCGGGCAGGGTAGAGGCTCCCTTCAGCTCCGGCCTTCCGGGCCGCCTTCGGCGTCCCGGCGTCGCCCGGGCAGCGCGGTCGATGGAGCTGCGGGGAGGTGTGACCGCGCTGCCCGCGCGAGCGGCGGCCTGTTTCGCTGCGGGAGGAGACGCACCGGGACGCTTTTCTGCGAGGGTTGCCCGGCGTCGGCATTGTGCTCGGGGTTCCGGGTTGCCGGAGGGGTTGTCGTTGGGCACAATGCCGCGCCCGGCACGCCCCGGTGGAGGGTGGCCGCTGCCCCTGCCGCTGCCGCTGCCCCTGCCCCGGACGCTGCCGCTGCCCCTGCCCCTGCCTCCTGCTACGATGCCGGCATGCACGACGACCCCACCCTCGCCGACATCCGCGCCGCCGCAGAGCTCATCGCGCCGTACATCCACCGGACCCCGGTGGCGACCTGCGCCGCGATCGACGCGATTGCGGGTGCGTCTCTCTTTTTCAAGTGCGAGAATCTGCAGAAGGTCGGTGCGTTCAAGGCGCGTGGGGCGACCAACGCGGTCTTCTCCCTCGATGGCGACGTTGCGGTCCGCGGGGTCTGCACCCACTCCTCAGGCAACCACGCCGCCGCGCTGGCGCGGGCGGCGGGTCTCCGTGGGATCCCAGCCCACATCGTCATGCCGTCGTCGGCGCCGCCGGTGAAGAAGGCCGCGGTCGCGGGCTACGGCGCACAGATTACCGAGTGCGAACCCACCCTCGAGGCTCGCGAGACGACCCTGGCCGGGGTTCAGCAGCGCACCGGTGCGACCTTCGTCCACCCCTACGACGACGTTCGGGTCATCGCCGGTCAGGGGACCGCAGCCCTCGAATTCCTCGAGCAGGTGCCGCGCCTCGATGTCGTCATGCCGCCGGTGGGGGGCGGGGGGCTCGCAAGCGGAACGACCATCACCGTCTCCGCTCTGCGGCCCGAAATCGAGATCTGGGGCGCCGAGCCCGCAGCGGCCGACGATGCGTTTCGATCGCTCCGCGACGGCCGGCGCTACCCCGCGGTGAAACCGGCAACCATCGCGGACGGGCTTCTGACCTCGTTGTCGGAGCGCACCTTCCGGATCCTCGGCGCCGGTCTCGCGGGGATTGTCACCGTCGACGAGGAGACCATCATCCGGGCCATGCGGCTGCTGTGGGAGCGGGCGAAGATCCTCGTCGAGCCCTCGGCGGCGGTGCCGCTCGCGGCGGTCCTCGCCGACCGCGATCGTTTCGCGGGGCGGAGGGTCGGGCTGATCCTCTCGGGCGGCAACACCGATCTCGATCATCTGCCGTGGTGAGGCGGCCTCGCGCTTCGCTTGACTCGAGGTCGGCGCGTTCTCGCGGGCGGGACGCCCGCGCCACGAGGGACCGAGCCTGATTGTGGCGCCGGCCGGGCTCGGAGCAACCGTCGAAGAGGTGCCGCCGCTGTACGCAGGGCCGAGTTGTGTTGTGGTGCGGGCGTCCCGCCCGCAATGCGCCGGTTGGTTAACGGGTGTTTTCGATGAGCTTCTGCGCCTCGATGGTCGACGGATGGTCATCGCCGAGGGTCTTTGAATAGCCCGCGACGATCTCGTCGGCGAGGGCGCGGGCCTCGCCCCCCCGGCCCAGACCCTTGAACGCCGCAACCTTCTCGGTTGCCGCCTGGAGCACCGCGGTGTGCCCGGCGCCGAGGGATCTCGTTCCCGCCTCCATCGCCCGTTCACAGAGGTCGAGAGCCTCCTCGAATCGGCCCTGCGCGTTTCGAACGTGGGCCAGGGTGGTGAGGCTCTGCAGGGTGTCCGGGTGCTCCTCGCCGCGCACCCGGAGTTGGGTCTCGAGGATCTCGTCAAGGAGAGCCTCCGCGGCGTCGAGATTGCCCTCGAGCGAGTACAGTTCGGCGAGACCGCTGACCGTCTTCAGGGTGTCGCCATCCTCGACGCCGCAGAACTCCCGCTGGAGCTCCCGAGTTTCCCGGTACAGTGCTTCCGCATCCCGGTAGCGCGCCTGGGCGCGAACGACATCGGCGAGATAGCTCATGGAGAAGAGCCAACCTCGCCGGTCGCCCGGGTTGTTCTCCCTGAGCCCGACGGCCCGTCGCAGGGTCGCCTCGGCCTCGTCGTAACGCCCGAGCTGGGCCAGCGTCACACCGAGGTTGTGGATCGACATGGCGGTCTGGTCGTGGCTCTCGCCGAGCACCCGGGTGCGACCGGCGACAACCTCGCGCAGCAGCACCTCGGCCTCGGCGTGCCGCCCGAGCTCGAGATAGGCAGCCGCCAGGTTGTTCGCGAGCAGCAGCGTGTCGGGATGGTTGTCACCCAGGGTTCGCCGCCGATAGTCGAGTCCCTCCTGAAACAGCCGCGCCGCCTCGTCGTAGCGGCCGCGGTTGTGGAGCGTCGCCGCCAGGCCGTTGAGGGACCGCTGGGTGTCCGGGTGGTCCTCGCCGAGGACCCGCCGACGGATCTCGAGTGTCTTGCGGTCGAGGGGCTCGACCTCGTCGATCCGCCCCTGCGAGAACAGCAGGTCGGCGAGCTGGTTCAACGAGGTCAGCGATGCAGGGTGATCCTCTCCGAGGGTTGCGGTCCGGATCTCGAGGACCCGCCGGATCAGGGCCTCGGCCTCGTCGATCATCCCGAGCCGCTGGTAGAGCACTCCCAGCTCGGCGGTGGCCGCAAGGGCGTCCGGGTCGGACGACTCGGTCCCGCCGTAGAGTTCCAGCGCGCGTTCCAGGTGCCCCCGCGCATCGTCGTACCGACCGAGCGAGGTGTAGGTGTCGGCGATCGTCCGCCGTACCGCCGCTTCGACCCCGGGCTGTCCCGCGAGCTCCGCCGATTCGGCGATCCTCACCGACGCCTGCTCGAGGACGTCGGCCACCGCGACCTCCTCCCCCTGGGCCTTCTTCGGGTCCACCGACGACAACAGATCACCGAGGAACCGCGAGACCGCAACCGCCTTGGCCGCTTCCAGCTCGGCCTCGCCGCGCGCCCGCTCCGCCTCGTTCCGGAGGCTGATCTCGCGCCCCAGGCCGAGGACCAGGAGGACCGCCAACGCGGCCGCGATGATCACACCGCCGCGATGCCGCCGGACAAAGAGCCGTGCCCGATATCCGACCGTCGCCGCGCGGGCCCGCACCGGTTGGCCCTCGAGGTGGCGTTCGATGTCCTGGCCGAGCTGCTCCGCCGACGGGTAGCGCGCCTCGGGATCGGGGCGCAGGGCCTTGAGACAGATGGCGTCGAGGTCATGCTCGATGCGGCCGGAGACGATCCCGCCCGACGCCGGTCCGAGCCCGTTCGATCGGACGATCGAGCTCGGGGTCGGCGGCAGCTCCTGGGTCGGCGTCCGCCCCGCGGCGTCCCGATCCTCGTGCGGACGTCGTCCGGTCAACAGCTCGTAGAGCAGGGCCCCGAGGGCGTAGACATCGGTGGCGGTGGTCACGGGTTGCCCGAGCAGCTGCTCCGGCGCGGCGTACTCGGGTGTCATGAGCTGCTGGCCGGTGCGGGTCAGCATCCCGGCGTCGGGGACATCGGCGAGTACCTTGGCGATCCCGAAGTCGAGCAGCTTCACCCGGCCGTTGCCGGCGACGAAGATGTTGCTCGGTTTGAGATCGCGGTGGACCACCAGATTTCGGTGGAGATAGCTGACCGCGTCCACGACCTCGAGAAAGAGCCGAAGGATTTCGTCGACGCCCACACGATTCTCGGAGCAGTACTGCGTGATCGGTCTGCCCTCGACCAACTCCATCACGAAGTAGGGTCGGCCCTCGTCGGTGACTCCGCCGTCCAGCAGGCGGGCGATGTTCGGGTGCGAGAGCCCGGCGAGGAGCTGCCGCTCGGCGAGGAAACGCGCCCGGAGCTCGGGGGTGTCCATGTCGCGGTGGAGAAGTTTGAGCGCGACCTCCTGGTCGAAGGCGCCGTCCACCCTTTCGGCGCGGTACACCGCGCCCATCCCGCCCCGGCCGATGGCGGCGATGGTTTGGTAGGGCCCGATCCGGATCTGGGCGCCGGTTGCGCTCTCGATCTCGAGCGGCGCCGCCCCCGCGATCTCGCCCGACAGCCGGTCGAAGAACTCCGCAGCATCCTCGTTGAGGGCCAGCAGTTCGTCGAGCTCGCGCCGCAACTCCTCATCACCGGCGCAGGCGTCGTCGAGATACCCTGCACGCTCCCCCGGCCGTCGTCCCAGAGCCTCGGCGAGGAGCTCCTCCAGCCGGCCCAGATCGACGTCGCCCATCTCAGACCGCGGCCGACTTCAGCGCCCGGTAGAGCCAGGTTCGAGCGAGACTCCAGCCCCGCTTGACCGTCGCCGAGGACACGTCGAGCGCCTCGGCGGTCTCGTCCACGGTGAGCCCGCCGAAGCAGCGGCACTCGACGATCCGGGCCAGCCGAGGTTCGCGCTCCTCGAGGTGGCTCAGTGCCGCGTCCAACGCCAGCAATTCTTCCGACCGTTCGGCGGAAACCAGCATGGACTCCTCGAGCGCCGCCGGCCTCCGGCCGCCGCCGCGCTTCTGTCGGCCGTGCCAGCGGGCGTTGTCGATGAGGATCGAGCGCATGGCCTTGGAGGCCAGGGCGTAGAACTGGCGCCGGTTGGAGAACTCCGAGCGATCCTGGTCGGCGAGCTTGAGATATGCCTCGTGGACGAGGCTCGTCGTTCCCAACGACTCGACCCCGCTCCATCGGTATCGATTGGCCCGCGCCAGCACCTTGAGCTCGCCGTAGACCAGCGGCATGAGCTCCTGAAGGACGGCGTCCCGGCCGTCGCCCGGCTCTCTGTCGAGCCGCTCGAGCAGACGCGTGATCTCACCGACGTCGCTCATGGCGATCGCACGGTCGTCGGTGGGCAATGGATCGACAATTCAGTGCTCCAAGTTGCGATTGTGTCTAATGATCGGCCAGCCATCCCGGCCGCCGATGGTCGCAATCTCCCGCGACCACAAGGATATCACCGGCACCGGTTTGATCCGCTCTTCCTCGCAATGTCGTTTGTAGATACAAGAGGCGATCTCCCGCGGAGAGACCGAGCGATCCGGGGGCAACACCAACGAGGGACCGAAGGAGACCTGCCGTGTTTCGAATCCAATCGCATTCGTCGTCAACCCTGATGTTTGTTCTTTTCCTTGCCATCGTCCTCCCCTGGACCGTTAAGGCAGTGGAACCGGTGGTGCTGCTGTCTACAGAAGAGATAGCGGCGGAGTACACCGGCGGGCCGGCCCATCTTCTGGAGGCGCAGGCGGCGCGTCCACTCTCCCTCGCCGCCGCCGACTTTGACGGGGACGGGGTCGCCGATCTCGTTGTCGGATACGGCGACGGAGCGACGGGACTCTGTGCCGTGCATTTCGGCAACCTCGAGTCCATCTATCCAAAACCGGGGACGGAACCCGGAGCGGCATTTCTGCCGATGGCCAGGGTCTTCGCTGTGGCCTCGCCGGCCGACTACGTGGGCGCTGGGGATTTTGATGCCGACGGCCATTTTGACCTCGTGTCCGCGAGCTCGGGAGGCACCGTCCTCGAGCTGTCTCGGGGTGACGGCACCGGCAGTTTTGCGGCGCCAGAAGCCATCGATCTCGGCGGCTACCTCAGCGCCATCACGGTCGGCGAGGTCAACCGGCGGGACGGTCTGGCCGACATCGTGGTCGGGGTCGACCGGCCCTCGGGGCCGGGGATCCTGGTTTTCGAGAGCCCCATCGGGGCGCTGCGAGGCTCACCCGAGGTGGTTGGCACCAGCGAGAGGGTGACCTCGATCGAGCTCGGCAATTTCGACGAGGATCTTTTCCGCGATATCGCAGCCGTAACCGAGTCCCATGAGATCAGGGTGACGGGCCGGGACCGCCGGCTCTCGCTCGGGACCAGACAGCGAGCTGCGGTTCCCGAAGCCAGGGTGAGTGCCGAACCGATTTCGTCCTCTTCCCGCGTCAAAAACGGCGCGGTTG